>NZ_DALZOJ010000017.1:0-36274 GCF_032004885.1 Moraxella sp. CTOTU47579 | reverse complement strand
TTGGGCATGGTGGTATTGGTTTAAAATGCTTATTATATTACAGTTTTAACTATAAGTTTAGTCAGTTCTAAATTTGCGATAGCTACTGAATCTATGCCCAATTAACCAACACGCACTTAACTGATACCCATTTAACAAAGCCTGTTTATCAACAGGCTTTGTCATTAGACAGTTTATTTTATAGATTATTAATTATTACAATAGTTGATTAAGATAGCTGGTTAAATTTGGGTAGCTTACCATGGGGGTAAAATAACACCCGTCAAAGCATGATATTTTGATATTAGCGTCGACATTTGGCGGTGGGTTAACTGCTAAATCATGCGTTTTATGCTATAATTATTCCTTTTTACTATCCTAAAAATATTACGTCATCTGTGTTACTTTTCTAAAAGTTTTGATTGGGGTTTTTTGCAGCTTTTGGTCAAAATTGCGCATTGCTTTTAAACGCATGGTTGTTAACTTAGCTATCGCCTTGAAAAGTAAAATAAATAAGATGACTCGTATATTTAAGTAGCTTGATAAAAGGAGCGTGCATGTCCACCGATTCCGTTAGCCCGATTGGCATCGTCGATGAATTAAAACAATCTTATCTCGACTATGCCATGAGCGTAATTGTCTCCCGTGCTTTACCTGATGTGCGTGATGGGCTCAAACCTGTTCATCGCCGTGTGTTATACGCGATGCATGAATTATCAAACGACTTTAACAAACCTTACAAAAAATCGGCGCGTGTGGTCGGTGATGTTATCGGTAAATACCACCCACATGGCGATACTGCAGTGTATGACGCGATTGTGCGTTTGGCGCAGCCGTTCTCAATGCGCTATATGCTCATCGATGGTCAAGGTAATTTTGGCTCAGTGGATGATGACCCTGCCGCAGCGATGCGTTATACCGAAGTGCGCATGCAAAAACTTACTCACCAAATGCTGGGTGATTTGGATAAAGACACTGTGGATTGGGAGCCAAACTATGATGGTTCAGAGCAAATGCCAAGCGTCATGCCAGCCCGTATTCCAAATTTGCTTGTTAATGGTGCCACAGGCATTGCGGTGGGTATGGCGACCAATATGGCGCCACATAATCTGACCGAAGTGATTAATGCGTGTTTGGCGTATGCCGATGATCCGCACATCTCGGGTGAAATGCTTATGCAGCATATCACCGGTCCTGATTTCCCAACAGGCGGTATCATTTATGGCCGCTCAGGCATTGTCGATGCTTATCGCACCGGTAAAGGTCGCCTGCATTTGCGCGGCAAATATCACATCGAACCGATGAGTGAAACGGGCGCCAATAAAGAGCGTGAGCGTATTGTATTTACTGAAATTCCGTATCAAACCAATAAAGCAAAACTGATTGAAAAAATCGCAGAATTGGTACGCGATAAAAAACTTGAAGGCATTAGCGAGATTCGTGATGAGTCAGATAAAGATGGCATGCGTATCGCTATTGACTTAAGACGGGGTGAAAACGCGGAAGTCATCGTTAACAATCTATTTATCCAAACGCCTTTAGAATCGAGTTTTAGCATTAACATGGTTGCCTTAGATGAAGGTCAACCTAAAATCATGACGTTGCGTGATTTGATTGCCGCTTTTGTGCGTCACCGCCAAGAAGTTGTCACTCGCCGTACTATTTATGAGCTCAAAAAAGCGCAGGCGCGTGGTCATCTGCTAGAAGGGCTAACGATTGCCCTTGCCAACATTGATCGTATTATTGACACTATCAAGGCATCGGCAAACCGCCAAGAAGCCCGCGATAACTTACTGACCAATACTTGGCAGTCAGGTGGCGTGATTGCCATGTTAGAGGCAGCAGGCAGTCATTCGATTCGCCCCGATGTGATTGAAGGCGAAGACCTAAATGCCCCATATGGACTGATTGATGACAACCAACATTATCGTCTATCGCCTGACCAAGTCAATGCTATTCTGGATATGCAGCTGCACCGTTTAACAGGGCTAGAGCAAGACAAGCTACAGCAAGAATTCAAAGAAATCTTGGCACTCATTGCCCAATTACAAAGCATCTTGGATAACTTTGACCAATTAATGCAAGTAATCAAAGACGAATTAATCCAAATCCGTGATGACTTTGGCGATGCACGCAAAACCCAAATCGTCGATAGCCGCAGTGACTTTAGTCGTGCAGATTTGATTCCTGAACAGACCGTTGTGTTGACTGTTTCACGCACGGGCTATGCCAAAACCCAGCCTATCAGTGACTACATCGCCCAAAAACGCGGGGGTAAAGGAAAGTCAGCCACTGCCATGAAAGCAGACGATGTCATTGACCATATGGTGGTCACATCGACACACAACAATGTGATGATTTTTACCGATCGGGGTCGTGTGTTTGGGTTGCAAGTGTTTGAAGTGCCTATTGCCAGCCGTGGTTCGCGTGGCCGTCCGATGGTCAATTTGATTGCGCTCGATGCCGATGAAAAAGTCACCGCCATCTTACCTGTGACCGAAGACGACAAGCAAAATGACAATAGCTATGTGTTCTTTGCAACCGCATCGGGTATGGTAAAACGCGTCCAATTGTCACAATTTAAAAACCTTCGTGCCAACGGACTTCGCGCTGTTGAACTGAACGACGGCGATAACTTGATTGGCGTTGCCATTACCGATGGCGAGCAAGACATCATGTTATTCTCCAATGAAGGTAAAGCCATTCGCTTTAATGAAAGTAAAATCCGTGCGATGGGTCGTACCGCAAAAGGGGTACGCGGTATGCGGGTGACGCTACTGGCCAATCAAGGTATCGAAGACGAGGACGCCGAGCTTGAAGACGATAGCCAAGATGACCAAGACAATGACAGTGTCGTTGCGGTTAGCCGTGTGGTGTCGTTGGTTGTTGCCCCACAGCAGGGCGAGATTTTATGTGCTTGTGAGCGGGGCTTTGGCAAACGTACACCTGTCTCTGATTTCCCTGTCAAAGGTCGTGGCGGTAAAGGCATTATCGCCATCAAAACCACGGCGCGTAATGGTGAGCTGGTGCAGGCGTTAGCGGTAACCGATGCTGATGATATTGTGCTGATTTCTGATGCCGGCACGCTGGTGCGTACACCTGTCGGGCAAATCGCGCAAACAGGTCGTAATGCGCAAGGGGTCACCCTGATTCGTATTTCACAAGATGAATCATTGGTATCTATTGCTTTGGTTGAAGGCGGTAGCGAAGACGAGCTGGACGAAGATATTGTAGCGTCAGAATTGGCTGACAATATTGCGCAAGACAGCGCTGATTTACAAGACAGTGCGGATTTGCAAGACATCGAGTTGTCTGAAGCGCTGCAGCAAGATGGTTTACTAGAAGCCGATGCACAACAGCTAGATGACTAATTTGTAGCTTTGTTATTTGTAACCTCGCTTTATCAAACCAGCTTATCAATCAATAAGCTGGTTTTTTTTCGATCAATTCTACAATTTCGCAACAGCCAGCAAGTTTAAAGCCTTATAAAATTTGAAATTATCTTGTTCTAACAATCCTATTACATTAAAAGACGAGTATACCTATGTCAAAACTGCATCTACATCACCTTGAAAAATCACGTTCATTCCGAATTCTTTGGCTATTAGAGGAATTAGAACTGCCTTATCAGTTGACCAAGTACGAACGCCATCATGGTTTGGCACCCAAGTCTTTGCAAAAAATTCACCCGATGGGTAAGGCACCTATCCTGCAAGATAATGGAAAAACGCTGATTGAATCGGCCAATATCATTGAGTATTTGATTGATAACTATGACCAGTTAAGCGACCAGAAAGATGCACAGCCAATCTCACAACTGGTGCTGAATAAAAAATTTCGCCCAGATTATGGCAGTGAGGCGTATGAGCAGTATCGATATTGGCTGCATTTTACCGAAAGCTCGTTGATGCCCTTGCTTATTATCCGACTAATATTTGCTACCATGATAGAAAAATCACCGATAGGTATCAAGCAAGTGGCAAAATTACTCAAATCAGGGATAGACAAATCTTATCTGAATCATTCATTAACCGAACAGCTCAAAATGCTAGATAAGCATTTGGGTAGCAATGAATGGCTTGCTGGCAACCAATTTAGCGGCGCTGATATACAGCTTGAATTTGGCATAAACGCCATGCAAGAAACCCATAGTTTAGAGGCAAAATACGCCAATATTCACAATTGGTTAAAAAAATGCCAAGCTCGCCCAGCTTATCAAAAAGCGGTTGATAAGTGTTGATGATTGACTGTCAAGCGATTTAACGCTTTTATTGCTTTACTTTGTCGATAAATTTACTATATGGTCAGAAAAAATAGTTGTTTTTTTACCTTTATTTCATAGCTAAATACCTATCAAAAATTAGCGAAAATACTGAAACATTTTTTTTTATGTAAAATATTGCTATCGCTATTTATAACAATGTTTTGTGTCTAATAGTTGAATACTTTGAGTCGTTTACAACCTAGCTCCATTCTAGGTTATTTCCATGGATGGATGCCATTGCCAGAAGGAACGAAAAATGCAATATCAGTATTTTAAAGACCCTGATAGTCAAGAAACCCAAGAATGGCTTGACGCCTTTGATTCGGTGATCAAGTCAGTGGGAAAAAAACGTGCCACTTTTTTACTAAAAGCCATCTATGATAAGGCGGTACAAGAAGGATTACGCGTTAACCGTCTTGACACCGCTTACATCAACACTATTCCTGTAGAAGATCAACCCTCTTATCCCGGTGATTTAACCCTAGAGCGTAAAATTCGCGCTATCATTCGTTACAATGCGGTGGCGATGGTGATGCGTGCCAACAAAAATGACGACGACTTAGGCGGTCACTTAGCGACGTTTGCCTCTAGCGCAACGTTATACGAAACAGGTTTTAACCATTTTTGGCGTGCAGCGAGTGAAAGCTTTGGCGGTGATATGATTTATTATCAAGGTCATGGTTCGCCAGGGATGTATGCTCGCTCATTTTTAGAAGGTCGATTGACTGAAGAGCAGCTAACAAATTTTCGCCGTGAAGTAGGCGGCAAGGGGCTATCTAGCTACCCACACCCTTATTTGATGCCTGACTATTGGCAGTTCCCAACCGTGTCGATGGGTTTAGGCCCAATCATGTCGATTTATCACGCGCATGTGCACCAATATCTTGAAAATCGCGGCTTGATTCCAAAAGAAGGTCGCAAGATTTGGGCATTCTTGGGCGATGGGGAAACCGATGAGCCAGAGAGCTTAGGTGCTATCTCACTAGCCGGTCGCGAGAATCTAGAAAATCTGATTTGGGTAATTAACTGTAACTTACAGCGTCTAGATGGTCCGGTACGTGGTAACGGTAAAATCATCCAAGAGCTTGAATCCGTGTTTCGTGGTGCAGGCTGGCGAGTGATTAAAGTCATCTGGGGCGGTAAATGGGATACGCTACTAGACAAAGACCATACGGGCGCGCTCAAACATCGAATGCTTGAGACCCTCGATGGTGAATACCAAGTCTATAAAGCGCGTGATGGTAAATTTGTCCGTGATTATTTCTTTGGTAAATACCCAGAACTTGCCGAGATGGTCAAAGATTGGACTGACCAAGAAATCCAAAATTTAGACCGTGGTGGTCACGACCCAATGAAGGTGTATGCCGCATTTAGTGAAGCCATGAAAGCCAAAGGTCAGCCGACAGTGATTTTGGTTAAAACTGTCAAAGGTTATGGCTTATCTAACCAAAGCCAAGCGGTCAACAAAACCCACCAAATCAAAAAACTCGAAATTGATTCGTTAAAATACTTCCGTGACCGTTTTGATTTGCCATTTACCGATACGCAGCTTGAAGAATTGCCGTTTTATCGTCCTGATGAAAATTCTGCTGAAATCCAATACCTCAAAGGTCGCCGTCAAGCACTGGGCGGACATTTACCCAATCGCCGTAGTGGTCATATTCCACTCGATGTCCCAGGGTTAGAGATTTTTGATAAATTACTACAAGGTAGTGCGGGCAAAGAACAATCTACCACTATGGTATTTGTACGCTTGCTAGCGGCACTGCTAAAAAATAAAGCGCTGCAAGAGCGTGTAGTACCGATTGTGCCTGATGAAGCCCGTACTTTTGGTCTTGAAGGTATGTTCCGCCAATTGGGTATCTACTCGGCATCGGGTCAAAATTATACCCCTGAAGACCATGAAGCCTTGATGGGTTATAAAGAAGCCAAAGACGGTCACATGCTGGAAGAAGGCATTAATGAAGCGGGTGCGATGAGTACTTGGATTGCGTTAGCGACCAGTTATTCAACCAATGCGTTACCGATGATTCCTTTTTATATCTATTATTCGATGTTTGGTTTCCAACGCGTCGGTGATTTAGTTTGGGCCGCAGGGGATATGCAGGCGCAAGGCTTCTTGCTTGGCGGTACCGCAGGTCGTACTACACTCAATGGCGAAGGCTTACAGCACCAAGACGGTCATCAGTTGATTTTATTTAACACGGTGCCAAACTGTGTCACTTATGACCCATGTTATGGTTATGAGCTAGCGGTGATTGTACAAGATGGTCTGCGCCGTATGTATGGTGAAGGCGAACGGGTTTTCTATTATATTACCTTAATGAATGAAAACTACGAACAACCAGCGATGCCAACAGGGGTAGAAGAAGGCATCAAAAAAGGCATGTACTTGCTCAAAGACAATGGTTCAAAACAAGTGCAATTGCTAGGTTCAGGCGTAATTTTACGTGAGGTTGAAAAAGCCGCGCAAATTTTAGCTGAAGAATTCAATATCAATGCCAACGTGTGGAGTGTCACAAGCTTTAATGAACTCACTCGTGAAGGCATGGCATGTGATGAGTACAATCGTCTACACCCACTAGATGAACAGCGTACGCCTTGGGTTACTGAGCAACTTGCCCAGCATGAAGGGATTGTAGTCGCCGCCACCGACTATATGCGCATTTTCTCTGAGCAAATCCGCGCCTACCTACCAGACAGTCGACCGTATGCTACCTTAGGTACCGATGGTTTTGGTCGTTCGGATAGTCGCCGCCAATTACGTAGTTACTTTAAAGTGGATGCCGCCCATATTGTGGTGGCAACGCTCAAACTATTGGCAGATGAAGGTGAAGTTGATGCGCGTTTGGTCAAAGATGCGATTAGTAGCTTAGGTATTGATGCTGATGCTTCACCAGCTTGGTATCCTCAAGTACAAATCGACCATTCCCCAGATGCCCCAGCAATTTTAGGCGCGCATCCAAAACCTGTACCAACCTTGGTTGAAGAGGATGATGAAGCCATTTCAGCAGACGGCAAAGCAGAAGATAAAGCCGATGCGCCAATTCTTAACGACAAACCTGAATAATAGAAATCAATAGTAGGTAATCAGCCACGTATTAGCGGCTGATTACCCACTTAGTAGAAATAAAAATTTAAGGATAAACCCATGGAAATCAAAGTTCCCGACTTAGGCGTTGATAGCGCCGAAGTCAGCGAAATTATGGTCAAAGTCGGCGATGTCATCAATGTGGACGATAACATTGTCTTATTAGAATCTGACAAAGCCTCCGTAGAAGTACCTGCAACATCAGCAGGGACTATCACAGCAATTAGTCTTCAAATCGGTGATAAGGTCAAAGAAGGTGATGTGATTCTCACCATTGATAGTGCAGGCAATAGCCAATCCAACACTGCACCTGTAGAGCAACCTACGCAACAGACAGACCAACAAGCAGCCCAATCTCACGAAGCTAAAGAAGCTAACGCGACTTCATCGCAAGCGCCGTCTATGGCTGCGCCAAATCAATCACAGCCAACATCCGCATCAGCTGAAGCAACCTATACATTGCCAGATTTAGGGGTGGATACCGCAGAAATTAGTGAATGGTTAGTCAAAGAGGGCGATACTGTCACTGCTGAACAACCGCTGGTATTGGTCGAATCCGATAAAGCCTCGGTCGAAGTACCGGCACCTGTCAGTGGAAAAATTGTCAAATTTTTAGTCAATGCAGGTGATACGGTCGCCAATGGTCAGGACTTTATCGTGATGGCCTCCCAATCAGCTTCGCAACAGCCATTAGCCAGTGACCCATCAGAACAAGTCGCTAGTCAAGCCAATTCAGCTGCAAACCAAAATCAGCCACCCGCTCAAACGGTATCTGCGCCTCAATCATCCACACCCGCTGGTAAACAAACCTTTGGTTTGCCTGATTTAGGGGTAGAATCGGCACAGATTAGTGAATGGATGGTCAAAGTAGGCGATGAGATCACAGCAGAACAACCATTGTTATTGGTAGAATCCGATAAAGCCTCGGTGGAAGTCCCTTCGCCAGTCGCCGGTAAAGTGGTTGAATTACTGGTTAACGCTGGCGATACCGTCACCAATGGTCAAGACTTTGTTGTGATTGAAGCGGCGGGGTCAGTGCAATCAGCATCACAGCCGCAAGCGACCACCAATACTGCTCAGCAAGAAATCGCTAAAACGCAAAATACCGCGTCGACTTCAACTAATAGCGCTACCACAACAGCTATCCAGTCAAGTTCACAGTCAAAACTGTCTGAAGCACAAATTAATGCCAAAAACGCCGCGGTTTATGCAGGGCCTGCGGTGCGCAAACTTACGCGCCAATTGGGTGTTGATGTCAGTGAAGTGATTGGTACGGGCGCTAATGGGCGTATTGTCAAAGAAGACGTGTTTGCTTATGTCAAAAATACAATAAAAGCAGTTAGCACACCCGCAGCAGCAAATAATATATCTGCGCCATCAGCGGCTCGCGCAGGATTACCTAATTTACCCGATATGAGTAAAACGGAAATTTGGGGAGAAATTGAGCGCCAAGATTTGACCCGTCTACAAAAAGTCTCAATTCCGCAGCTTAATTACAATACCTATTTGCCACAAGTCACCCAGTTTGATTTGGCAGATATTACCGATGTTGAAAAATTGCGTGGCGACCTGAAAGATGAGATGAAAAAAGAAGGGGTGAGTTTAACCATTCTGGCTTTCATCATGAAAGTAACTGCTTATGCACTGATGCAACATCCAAAATTTAACAGCCATTTAAGCGATGACAATACCCAGATTATTATCCGTAAATCCGTGAATTTAGGCTTTGCTGTAGCCACCGAGGAGGGTTTGACAGTCCCTGTCATTCAACGTGTAGAGCAAAAAGGTATCAAACAACTAGCGATTGAAATCGGTGAACTTGCCAAAAAAGCACGTGATAAAAAACTATCTGCCAAAGAGTTAACCGGCGCGTCATTTACGATTTCAAGTCAAGGCAATCTTGGCGGTACTTACTTTACGCCGCTGGTCAATTGGCCACAAGTTGCGATTTTAGGCGTGAGTGAATCTAGCATTCAGCCACGTTGGAATGAGACTAAAGGCGAGTTTGAGCCACGTTTAATGCTACCTTTGTCATTATCGTATGACCACCGTGTGATCAATGGTGCGGACGCTGCAGTATTTACCCGCTATATTGCAAAATTACTAGCAGATCCACGCCGCGTGTTGTTATAAATTGCAGCGCAAAAAAACCTAGCGTGTCATGTGCATGCTGGGTTTTTTAATGCCCAAAAAAAGCCCTTAGTCAAAACTAAGGGCTTTATGAATGCCAACAAGCTTATTTTTCGGTTTTTGCTAAGAAGAACCAAGTATCCAACACCGAATCAGGGTTCAGTGAGACAGAAGTAATACCTTGTTCCATTAACCACATCGCTAGGTCTGGATGGTCAGAAGGACCTTGTCCGCAGATACCGATATACTTGCCTTGTGCGTTACAGGCATCAATAGCCATTTTAAGTAGTTTTTTAACCGCTGGGTCACGTTCATCAAATGATTGAGATACGATACCTGAATCACGGTCAAGACCAAGCGTTAACTGGGTTAAATCGTTTGAGCCGATTGAGAAACCATCGAAGTATTGTAAAAACTCTTCCGCCAATAAGGCATTGGTTGGCAACTCACACATCATGATGACGCGTAAACCGTTTTCACCGCGTTTAAGACCATTTTTCTCAAGCAGTTCTAGTACCTTACGCGCTTCTTCTGTCGTACGTACGAATGGAATCATGATTTCAACGTTGGTTAAGCCCATTTCATCGCGAACACGTTTTAATGCGCGACATTCTAATTCAAAGCAGTCACGGAAGTTTTCTGATACGTAACGGCTGGCACCACGGAAACCGAGCATTGGGTTTTCTTCAGATGGCTCGTATAGTTTACCGCCGATTAAGTTTGCATATTCATTCGATTTAAAGTCAGACATACGTACGATAACTTTCTTATCTTTGAATGCGACGGCTAGGGTTGAAATACCTTCAACCAATTTATCAACGTAGAAGTCAACCGGTGAAGCATAGCCTGCCATACGCTCTTGAATCGCTTGGACGATTTCGCGTGGGAGAGTATTCATGTTAAGCAGTGCCTTTGGATGCACACCAATCATACGGTTGATGATGAATTCTAACCGCGCCAGACCCACCCCTTCATTAGGGATTTGGGCAAATCCAAAGGCGCGGTCAGGGTTACCGACGTTCATCATAATTTTAAATGCCAAGTCTGGCATTGACTCAATTGAGTTGTTTTGGATTTCAAAGTCCAATTGACCTTCGTAGATATAACCGGTATCACCTTCTGCACAAGATACAGTGACTGCTTGACCATCGGTCAATAGGTCAGTGGCGTTACCACAACCCACGATGGCAGGGACACCCAATTCACGCGCGATAATTGCCGCGTGACAGGTACGACCACCACGGTTAGTGATGATAGCAGCGGCACGTTTCATGACGGGTTCCCAGTCTGGGTCAGTCATATCAGACACAAGGACGTCACCTTCTTGTACTTTATCCATTTCATGGATTGAATTGACCACGCGTACAGTACCTGCGCCGATACGTTGACCAATTGAACGACCTTCACAGATGACATCGCCTTTTTCTTTAAGGATGTAACGCTCCATGACGTTTTGACTTTCACGGCTTTTTACTGTCTCTGGACGGGCTTGCACAATGAACAATTTGCCACTGTCACCATCTTTTGCCCATTCGATATCCATCGCATGACCATAATGTTTTTCGATGATTAATGCTTGTTTGGCAAGTTCAACCAACTCTTCATTGCTCAGTGAAAATTGGTTGCGTTCCGCTTTGTCTACTGGGACTATTTTGACTGATTTGCCGGCTGAGTGCTCGTCTGCATAAACCATTTTTTGTTGTTTGCTGCCGAGGTTACGACGAATTACCGCAGGTTTGCCGGCATTTAATAAGGCTTTTGAAATGTAGAATTCGTCAGGGTTCACCGCACCTTGCACGACCATTTCACCCAAGCCATAGCTTGCGGTGATAAATACCACGTCATTAAAACCACTTTCGGTATCAATGGTGAACATCACACCTGAAGTGCCTGTCTCTGAGCGTACCATGCGTTGTACGCCAGCTGATAAGGCAACACCTGCGTGCTCAAAACCTTTGTGAACGCGGTAAGCGATGGCGCGGTCATTGTATAAAGAAGCAAAGACTTCTTTAATAGCAATCAAGATATTGTCAATACCACGGATATTGAGGAAAGTTTCTTGTTGACCGGCAAATGAGGCGTCTGGTAAATCTTCAGCAGTCGCTGATGAACGAACTGCAACAGCGATGTCCTCGCCTTGGCTCATTTCGGCAAAGGCATCACGGATTTCTTGCTCCAAATCTTTAGGCAACTCTTGCTCAATAATCATGTCACGGATTTTCTTGCCTGTGGCAGTCAATGCCGCAACATCATCCACGTCCAGACCTTGAAGCGCGGCTTTGATTTTGTCTTGAAGACCTGTACCGATTAAGAATTTGTTAAAAGCTTCAGACGTTGTTGCAAAGCCACCTGGTACGCTTACCCCTAAATCTGTTAGGTGACTAATCATTTCACCTAATGAAGCGTTTTTACCGCCTACTTTGTCAATGTCGTTTTTGCCTAACTTGTCGAGTGAGATAACTTGTGCGTTCAAGGTGATAACTCCGTGAAATAAAGATTATTTTGAAAAGATTATAACGGTATTTCGTAGAAAATTCATCTTAAAAAATGATTTTCTAGCAAAAAATTTATAATTTTAAAAAAACTGTCAGCGATCAACAATTCAACTAAAATTTTGCTGGGATATCTTTGAGTTTAAGGGGAGAAAAAACGTAGATAAGCCTTCAATGACAATAACTGATGGCTAATTAAGGCAAATTAAGCATCGATTTGTTAGATTAAAGCCTACAAGTCACGTATAATAACAAACTCTCGACCTGTAAGACAAACGCCTGTAAGACAAATGCCTGTAAGACAAACGATAGTGTCTGCACTGATAACGACATTAATAGAGGACATTCACTGCCAAAAACGCAGTTAATGTGTGAGGTTGACCATCAGTATGAGTTTAAACCAGTATTAATTTAAATTAGTATGGACGCTTCTTGTCATTTTTTTGGATAATTTTTCATGACCATTGAGCAAATCAAAGCCACGATTCAAAATAAAGACGCCTTAAATTTTGCAAATTCGCAGTCGTTGCGAAGTGTGTTTTTTATCTCCGATGGTACTGCGATTACGTCTGAAACCCTAGGTCGCTCTATTTTAAGCCAATTTCCCACGGTACCATTTGAGACTCGGGTTATTCCTTATGTTGATACCCTCGATCGCGCCGATGAAGCGGTCAATCAAATCAATCTTGCCCACCAGCGTGATGGGGTAAAGCCGTTAGTCTTTGATACCATCGTTGATCCTGTGATTCGTGAACGAATCAATGGCGCAGATGCCTTTAACTTAGATATTTATGAAGGTTTAATTAGTAAAATTGCCGATGAAATCAAAGTGCAACCTGCACCGCATGCCGGTCATGCCCATGGGGATGTCGATTCTGAGAACTATAAATCACGTATCGATGCGGTGCATTTTGCTTTAGACAATGATGATGGCGCGCGCACCACCCATTATGATGCGGCAGATATTATTTTGATTGGGGTGTCACGTTCGGGTAAAACGCCTACCTCTTTATACCTAGCGTTGCAATTTGGTATTCGTGCGGCGAATTATCCGTTGACTGAAGATGATTTATATGAAAATTCGTTGCCCAAAGCGTTAAAGCCCTACCGTGACAAACTGTTTGGTTTGGTGATTGACACCGATCGTCTGGTAAAAATTCGTAACGAGCGCCGTGCAGGTAGCCGCTATGCAAGTTACCAGCAATGTCAGCAGGAATTACGCGCCATTCAAGGTATTTATATTTCTCAAGGGATTCCAAATATTGATGTATCAACCATGTCGATTGAAGAAATCGCGACGCGTATTTTACAGATGACGGGGTTAAAACGTCGAATTGGTTAATGTAATCTCTTAACATACGGTTAATTTATCGTATTTTATATTTAATTTAAAAATTTTTTATTCATTATCTTTTTTATTCATTATCAAGGCTTAAAATATGGGAGCTAATATGCCAAAAAAACGGATTAATGACAAAGTTACTCAAATTCCCCCTACAAACAATGAAAACGAAAACATCTGTGATTCCAACACACAGTCAATTATTGAGCCCCAAGAAAATATTACCGAAATTTTGGCAAAACCAACCAAAACTGAAATTTCGGATTCTGATAAAAAAGCCAATACCGTCAGTATCAGTGAAGACGATGATAAGGTCAAACATTTTGATGATGCATCGGTGCATTTTGATTTAATTAGCCCGCTAGATAACACCCGTATCAATTTAAAGCGTTACAAGCGTCAAGATTCAGTTAGCCATGCCTATGATTATGATGCGATTGTGATTGGCGCAGGACCTGCGGGTGAAGCAGCAGCGATGAAAATCGCCAAATCTGGACAAAAAGTTGCCGTGATTGATCCACGCAAACAAGTGGGCGGTAACTGTACGCACGTAGGCACGATTCCAAGTAAAGCATTGCGTCAGTCAGTGTTTAATATTATCGGTAATCGCCGCGATCCTATCTTAAACCAAGGCATCGACTATCACCAGATTCCACTTAATAAAGTATTAACCAAAGCGCGCGAAGTGGTGCGTAATCAGGTAGAAACGCATACCCGTTTTTATGAGCGCAATCAAATTGACTTAATCAATGGTTGGGCAAGTTTTAAAGATACCCATACCATTCATGTTGATATGAGTGATGGTACCGAGCAAGACATTACCTTTGAACAAGCCATTATTACCGTGGGTAGCCGTCCTTATCGCCCTGATTTGTTAGATTTTAGCCATCCTCGTGTGTTTGATTCTGATAAAATCCTGCAAATGGATTATGTGGTACAGCGCATTATTATTTATGGTGCGGGCGTGATTGGCTGTGAGTATGCGTCTATTTTTACCGGTCTTGGCTATAAAGTAGATTTGATTAATACCCAAGAGCAGTTGCTTAGCTATCTGGATGATGAGATTTCTGACGCATTGTCGCATGACTTTAGACAATTTGGCGTATTGATTCGCAACAAAGAAGAAATCGAACGGCTAGAAACTTATGATGACTGCGTAATTTTATACCTAAAAAGTGGTAAACGCATCAAATCAGATGCTATTTTATGGTCAAACGGTCGCTCAGGTAATACCGACAGTCTCAACCTTGCCGCCATCGGACTCACCGCAAACAGCCGTGGTCAACTCAAAGTCAATGAACATTACCAAACCGATATCCCAAATATTTATGCAGCAGGGGATGTGATTGGCTGGCCATCGCTTGCATCGGCAGCTTATGACCAAGGACGCTGCGCCGCTGCTTATATGGTAGGCGATGAAAATGCACAACCTGTTCGCAGTGTGCCAACAGGTATTTATACCATTCCTGAAATTTCAAGTATTGGTAAAAACGAACAAGAATTAACCGCCGAAAAAGTGCCGTACGAAGTCGGTCAAGCTTTCTTTAAACACCTTGCCCGCGCACAAATCATCGGTGAGCGTAGTGGGGTGTTAAAAATACTGTTTCACCGTGAAACCTTAGAGATTTTAGGTATCCATTGTTATGGCAATCACGCCTCTGAGATTATTCATATCGGACAAGCAGTGATGGAAAGTAAAGGCGGCAATACGCTAGAATACTTTGTCAATACCACCTTTAACTACCCAACGATGGCAGAAGCCTATCGCGTTGCTGCACTCAATGGTCTTAATCGGGTGTTTTAATGGCGCAGATTAATGTAAAGCTACAACCCCAGTACGTAAAATTACAACCGCAGTTGCAACAAGCGCTCTCTGAGTTAAAGTTGCAGCTATCGGATGAGCAGCAATTACAGCTCCTGTACTATCTACAGCAGCTGTTATTTTGGAATAAAGCGTATAATTTGACCGCTATCAAAGATGACCAACAAGCGTTAATCAAACATATCTTTGATAGTTTATCGATTGTGCCATTTTTGCCAGCCGGTGATTTGCTAGATATTGGGACGGGTGCGGGTTTGCCAGCGGTGATAGTTGCTATTTGTCAGCCACAACGTGCGGTGACAGCGCTTGATAGTAACCAAAAGAAAATTCGCTTTATCAAACAGGTCGCCAGTGAACTGGGGTTAAAAAATCTAACGCCGGTTGCCAGTCGTATTGAAGCGCATGCAGGTAGTTATCAAGTGATTACCTCAAGGGCGTTTGCATCACTGGTGGATTTTGTCACCCATAGTCAAAGCAAATTGGCAGACAATGGTATCATTTGTGCCATGAAGGGGGTTGAACCTGTTGACGAGATTCAAGCCCTTCAAAATGAGTGGCAAATTAACACCCAAGTGTTAACCGTGCCAAAGCTCTATGAATCACGCCACTTGATTTATTTGCAAAGATAAACACCCCATTTCAGCCAGTTTTACCGGTATTAGGGTTTGAAAAACTGGCTGTTTTTGACTACAATTTTCAACCTTTTTATCAACACATTGCGAGACAGTTCATGGATATTTTAGCCATTGCTAATCAAAAAGGTGGGGTGGGCAAAACCACCACCGCGGTTAATTTGGCAAGTGCACTGGCACATCGCCGCAAAAAAGTTTTACTGATTGATTTGGATGCCCAAGGCAATGCGACTACGGCATCAGGGCTGGATAAACGCGAGTTAGAGTACAGTATCGCTGATGTGCTATTAGATGATTTGCCAATCCATGAGGCGATTGTCAAAACCCCGAATGGGTTTGATATTGTCGGTGCCAACAATGAATTGTCAGGCAGTGATTTGCATTTAAGTCAAAAGCCTGAAAACCATGCAATTTTGTCAAAAGCCATGCAGCAGCTTGCTGATATGCCTGCCAAAAACGGCCGCGCGCCGAAACCTTATGATTTTATAGTAATTGACTGCGCCCCGAGTTTAAGTTTACTTACCATTAATGCAATGTGTGCCACATCAGGGGTGATTATCCCGATGCAATGTGAATATTTTGCATTGGAAGGATTGGCAGATTTATCGCAAACCATTGAGCGTTTGAAGTCGCTAAACCCAAACTTGCATATCCGCGGTGTGTTAAGAACCATGTTTGACCCGCGCAACACCTTGGCAAATGATGTCTCTATGGAATTGATCGAGCATTTTGGTCCGATTTTATTTAATACCATCATTCCCCGTAATATTCGTCTAGCAGAAGCCCCTGCGCACGGCATTCCTGCGCTTGATTACGAGATGAATTCAAAAGGCTCACAAGCCTATATTCGCCTTGCCAATGAAATTATCAAGCAAAGTCGCCAATTCCAACTTGCCTAGCTTAAGCTGTTTGGGCACTTTCTTTGTTAATTTGTTGGCGAGTGCGCACTGGCAAAAGCAATGAAAATATTTTTCAAGCTATGGCGAATCTGCTAAAATAGCCAGTTCAAAAATGGCGGCATTGGTTTAATTTTTTATCAGTCATTTTTAACTATTTAATGGCATTGGGAATTTCGACATGGTTAAAAAGCGTGGATTGGCATCAAATCGAGGACTTGATGCGTTACTCGGCTCAATCAAAACAGAAAAATTGATTACCGGTAATCTAATCGATGCGAGTGTTCGAGCCGCTGTCGATGACGCTAAAAGCGCTGAAAAACTAAATGCCAAGCCAACCGATGATGGGCAAAATGTCTCAGATGCCGAATCAGCCGAAGCTTGCGATATTATAGCCGTAGCCAAAAAATCGCCTACAGCGGCGATAACCCCCAAACCACTCACCCCAAAACCCGCCAAAACAGTAAAGTCAAATACCCATAACGCATCCATAAATAACGATCACAATGATAATAGTAATGATAGTAGTAATGTGTCTGGGTTAAATTTGATGCATATCAATGTCGCTTATTTGCAGCGTGGCAAGTATCAGCCGCGCATTGATTTGGACGAAGATGCCTTGCAAGAGTTGGCAACGTCTATCAAGCAGCATGGCGTGATGCAGCCCATTGTGATTCGGCCCTTAGCAAAAGTATTGCCCAATTCCCCGATTACCCATGAAATTATCGCGGGTGAACGTCGCTGGCGTGCGGCGCAAATTGCGGGTCTAACCCATATACCCGCCATCATGCGCCCCATGTCAGACGACTTGGCAATCGCTTTGGCATTGATTGAAAACATCCAACGGGAAGATTTGAGCGTCATGGAACAGGCTGCCGCATTGCAGCGTTTTCACGATGAATTTGGCATGAGTCATTCGCAAATTGCGGATGTGGTGGGTAAGGCAAGAACAACGGTTTCTAATTTGTTGCGTTTGAACCAATTACATGACGATGTCAAACAAGCGCTAAACGAGGGGCAGATGGACATGGGGCATGCCAGGGCATTATTGTCGCTGTCACCCAAACAGCAGCCTGTTATTGCCAAAAAAATTATACAGGGTCAATTGACTGTTCGTGAGACTGAAGCGTTAGTCAAAGATATTTTAAATCCAAAAGCGCCGACACAGAGCCAAGAAATTGATTATGATAGGCTGCGACTAAACCAACACCTCTCTGAGCAACTCGGTGCCGTGGTAAAAATCAAAGGCTCATCAAAAGGCAAGGGGAGTATTGAGATATTTTTTCACAACGAAGAGGAATTGCAAGCTTTGATTGTGCAGTTCCAGTCGCAACTTGAGCATTAATCTTGCGCATTAGATTAGTTTTCTTAATTTATTAGTCATTGACAGGCAAAGGCAGTATAACGGATGTGGGAATTAGTTAAAGCAGGCGGTTGGTTGATGTGGCCCATTGTCTTATGTTCGATTTTGATGTTAATTATCATCATTGAGCGCGCGATAAAACTTAAAGCCAGCACAGTGACACCCGCCCATCTGCGTGAACAATTGATGCAGCGGCTGATTGAGCAGAGCGATATTGATCGTGAATCGCTTGAGAATGTCAAACTCAATTCGCCTTTGGGTGATATCCTCGCTTCTGGACTCATGAATCGCCAGCATGGGATTGATTCAATGACCATGCATATGGAAAACCGCGCCAGTATCGCCATCCACCAATTAGAAAAACATATTAATATGTTGGGTACCATCGGTGCTATCGCGCCATTGTTGGGTCTTTTAGGTACCGTACTGGGGATTATTTCATCCTTCTTAGCCATTACCGAAGGCGCAATGCAAGATCCGACCATGCTGGCAGCTGGCGTATCACAAGCGCTGATTACCACAGCAGGGGGTATGCTGGTTGCGATACCTGCAGTGATGGCTTACCGTATTTTTCAGCGCCGTATCATTGATATCAATGCCGCGTTTGAACAAGAAGCGGGTTTGATGATGCAAGAATTACTGGACTATGGTCTAATCACGCCTCGTTAATGGCATATAGCTGCGTAAAAAAGTCAACCCATGCGATTTCGTAAACCCACGGTCGAACCATTGGAAATCAATCTTACCCCGATGATTGATTGCTTGCTGTTTTTGATTGTTTTTTTGCTGCTGTCGACCACCTTTAACCATTTTAGTAAACTCAATATCATTTTGCCGCAAGCAGAGGGCGTACCGATTACTGATAAAAGCAAACGCATTGAAATCGCGGTGCAAAAAGATGGTAGTTATCTGGTCAATGGCATTGCTTTATCTGGTAATGGCGAAGCTGAATTGACAGCGATGATCCGTCAAGAAGCGGGTGAAGACCGAAAGCAGCTATTTGTTATCTCTGCTGATGCCGATACCAGTCACCAGTCGGTGGTTAAAGTGATGGATATAGCGGGTAAAATGGGCTTTATGAATTTAAATATCAGTACTGTGATACCTGCCACTTCGCTCGATAGTAATATAGCCCCAGCGCCCGATGCCAAATAATTTTTATTGTTCAATTTACTGATACAATAGCTGTTAAGTCGTTCTTTTATATATTGAGATGCCATGACCGTTTCAAACCCTTTCAATGCTCACCCACGTTGGCAGACCTATCGAAGATTGCTAGGTTATCTCAAGCCGTATTGGTGGGCGATGACGCTGGTCGTCATTGGCTTTACCTTAAATGCAGGCACCGAAGTGGGCATTGCCAAGCTGGTTAAATTCATTATTGATGCGATTAATGAACGTGATCAAGCCCATATCAATCTTTTTCCAGCCTTAATTGTGTTGTTGTTTGTACTGCGAGGACTTAGCTCATTTTTGGGTAATTACTTTAGCGCAGTGATTTCACGCAATGTCGTCTATCAGCTGCGTATGCAAGTGTTTTCAAAATTGCTCAGATTACCTAGCCAATTTTATCTTAACCACAATGCCGGTCAGATTTCTGCAAAATTAATTTTTGATGTCGAACAGGTGACTGCGGCGGGTACCGATACGCTCAAAACCTTGTTACGCGATGGTTTGACCGTGATTGGGTTGTTGGCGTTTTTGCTTTACAGTAATTGGAAATTAAGCCTGTCGTTGTTTGTGGTATTGCCGCCGATTTTATTGTTAGTCGGTAAAGCCAGTAAACGCTTTCGTAACCTGTCGCGCGGTATTCAAAAGTCCATGGGCGAGGTCAGTCATATTACCAATGAAGTCATCACAGGCTACCAAGTGGTCAAAAATTATGGTGGTCAGCAAAATGAATTGACAAGGTTTAATAACGCCTCTTTAACCAATCTTAAACAAGGGCTAAAGGTGGTGGTGACCAATAGCATCAATACCCCATTAATTCAATTATTGATGGCGTGCGCGATGGGGGTGGTGGTATGGATTGCGTTAAGACCCAATGTATTAGGTGACACCACCGCAGGTGAGTTTATCGCTTATATCAGTGCCGCAGGGCTATTGAGCAAACCCGTGCGCTCGTTGACCGATATCAACCAAGGCTTGCAAAAAGGTTTGGCGGCGGCGGATTCTATATTTGAAATGCTCGATGAAGCCGAAGAAAAAGACACAGGCAAGGTTGAAAAAACCCTGAGTGGTAAAATAGTACTTAACAACCTAAGCGTCACTTTTGAGGATGGCAAACAAGCGCTCAACAACGTAAATTTGGTGGTCAATCCCGGTGAAACGGTGGCGTTAATCGGTCGAAGTGGCGCAGGTAAAACTACCCTAGTCAACTGTCTGATGCGCGCGCTAGAGCCTACAGCGGGCAATATTTATCTTGACGATGTCGCTATCGAAGATTTGACATTACATTCACTGCGTAGTCAGATTGCCAGTGTCAACCAACAAGTGGTGCTGTTTGATACCTCTATCCACAACAATATCGCCTATGGCGAATTATCTAACCGAACTTCGGAGCAAGTGATTGATGCCGCAAAATCAGCCTTTGCGCACGATTTTATCATGCAATTGCCGCAGGGTTACCAATCAAAGATAGGTTCACAGGGTCTGCAGTTATCTGGCGGACAACGCCAACGCTTATCTATTGCACGTGCTTTGCTAAAGGATGCGCCTATCTTGATTTTGGATGAAGCCACGAGCGCGCTAGATAACGAATCAGAATTTTATATCCAAAAAGCGCTGGAGCGCGTCATGCATGGGAGAACCACCATCGTTATCGCGCACCGATTAACGACAATCCAAAATGCCGATAAAATCGTGGTCATGGATAAAGGTGAAATTATTGAAGTCGGTACCCACGACAGTTTGCTAGCCGCGCAAGGTACGTATGCCAAGTTGTATGAGCGTCATTTTGAAGAGGATATATTGTCAAGCTAATGCAACATACACTACTACAGGCGTGGCGCAACAAATCTCTCTGGCTATGGTTGTTATTGCCCGTGTCTTGGTTATATGGATTGGTTTTTTGGCTCAATAAAACTATTTATCGATTAGGGCTAAAACCCGTTTATTATCCCAACGTGCCCGTCATTGTAGTGGGCAATATCACGGTTGGCGGTAGCGGTAAAACGCCGCTAATCATTGCGGTGGTAACTTACCTACAGCAAAAAGGGCTGACAGTCGGCGTCATTAGTCGTGGCTACGGCGGACAACCCAAGCTGATGCCCTGTATCGTGACAGCAAATTCAAAGCCCAGTGACGTTGGTGATGAGCCGTGTCTGATTGTGCAGCGTACAGGTGTGCCAATGGCAGTCTGTCCAAACCGTGGGCAGGCAATTGAGTTATTGCTTGAGCAATTCCCAAGCATTCAACTTATTTTGGCGGATGATGGACTGCAACATTTTGCCTTGGATAGGGATGAAAACTGGATTGTCGTCGATGCCGATCGCGGCTTTGGTAACCGCCAGCTATTGCCCACAGGCTTTCTACGCGAACCGATTAAACGCCTGTATCAGCCCAATACCACCGTCATATTTCACCAAAGTGATTGGCAGGATACTCAGGCTTTAACCCATTTTTCAAATAGCCTAAGCAAAAATTACCATAGCCTATCACCCGATGTTCGTATGCGTTTGCTACAAAAACCGCTAGTACCTTTATTTAAAGCGCCTTTATTTAAAACCTATTCGCAAAATAGCTTACCTGCCCAACAAGTGATTGCCATGACGGGGATTGGATTGCCGCAGCGTTTTTTTAATAGCCTAAGCCAATTAGGGTTTGACATCATACCGATGCCATTGAATGACCATCACACTTATAGTTTGCAAGATTTTGCCAACTTGCCAAAGTTACCGATTATCGTCACTGATAAGGATGCGGTCAAATTGCGTGTCATGTTCGCCCAAGGTCATGAGAAAAATGACATTGCAACAAACATCTGGGTGTTACCAGTAGAAGCTGAATTATCACCCGCCTTTTATGCGTTAATCGACCGACAAATCGGTGGATTGGTTACCCTTGCTGACAATGCTGACAATGCTGACAATTAAAAAATTTGTAGGAAATACAATATGTTAAAACATTTGGTCATACCAGCCCGTCTAAAAAGTACCCGACTACCCAACAAACCACTGTTAGAAATTCATGGTAAGCCGATGATTCTATGGGTGATTGATCGTGCCAATGCGGTGAAATCGGCGGGAATTGCCGATGATATTTTTGTGGCAACAGATGATGATAGCATCGCTAAACTGTGTCAAGACTATGGGGCAGCTGTCATCATGACTGACCCCAATCATGCGTCTGGCACTGATAGGCTTGCTGAAGTAGCTAGACTTCAGCAGTGGTCAACTGAAGATATCGTCATTAATATGCAAGGCGATGAACCACTCGTGCCTGCAGGACTCATCAAACAAGTGACTGAGCTTCTGCTACAAAAAAAAGATTGCGTGATGGCGACTTTGGCTGAACCCATCCAAAGCGTTGAAGAGTTTTTACGGCCATCGGTGGTCAAAGTCGTCAAAAATGCCCACAAGGAAGCCTTATATTTTAGCCGAGCGCCGATTCCTTGCGATCGCCATACAGCATTGTTGACCGAACAGCCAATCAGTGATGAAAATAGCGCGCCAAAAAACGCTTACCGACACCTAGGCATTTATGCTTATCGGGTCAGTTTGTTACAACAATTTAGTGTTTGGCAGCAAGGCGAGCTAGAGCAGCTTGAATCATTGGAGCAATTGCGTATTTTGGAGCAAGGCATGCGTATCGCCATTGATACTGCTTCAGAGTTGTTGCCGCCCGGTGTAGACACGCAAGAAGATTTGGATCGGCTCAATGATTTGACGTTATCAGAATTATTGAAATAATAAAAAAGCCCAAGTTAATCTTGGGCTTTTTTATGGTTTGCGTTTTTATGGTTTTGATTAGCTGTTTAAGCTAAATAATTCAAGCGATTTCACCAAAGATAATGAGTTGAGGCGGGCTTGTTGGTCATAAATATTACAAGTGACAATCAATTCATCAGGGCGGATAGTCTCAAGGAAATGGTCAAGTTTTGGTTTGACACTGTCAGGTGTACCGACAAACGAGATTGCCAACGACGATTCAACCATGTATTTCTCTGCAGATGTCCAAAAAGCATCAATATTCTCAATTGGTTTTGGCATTTGTGAGGGTTTACCACGGCGCAAATTGACAAAACTTTGCTGCGCTGAGGTAAATTGGTAAGCGGCTTCCTCATCGGTTTCTGCTAAGAGCAAATTACTCGCTACCATCACATAAGGTTGTTGTAAGTAGCGAGAAGGCTTGAAATTCTCACGGTACAATGTCACCGCTTGCGATAACATCTGCGGGGCAAAATGAGACGCAAATACATAAGGCAACCCTAATGCAGCAGCGAGACTGGCGCCAAATAAGGACGACCCTAAAATCCAAACAGGCACATTTAAGCCATTAGCCGGCATAGCAGTCACTGTCTGACCATCGAGCGGGTCAAAATAATGCATCAGCTCTTGCACATCTTGCGGGAAGTTTTCGGCATCATTCATGGTGCGGCGCAAGGCACGGAAGGTTGCTCCATCCGTACCAGGGGCACGGCCGACGCCAAGATCGATACGTTCGCCATACAAAGTGGCTAACGTACCAAACTGTTCTGCGACCACTAACGGCGCATGGTTAGGCAACATGATACCACCCGAGCCAATTCGAATCGTTGAGGTGTGAGCGCCAATGTGAGCTAGCAACACACTGGTTGCAGTACTGGCAATGCCGCGCATGTTGTGGTGCTCAGCCAGCCAATAGCGGTTAAAACCTACTTGTTCGGCAGTTTGGGCAACAGTCACCGCTTGCTTAAGCGCGTTTTTAGCGTCACTCCCTTCAGGTACAGGAACAAGGTCTAAAAATGAAATAGGGATTTGTTTGGTCATCATTATAGTCATCATAAAAAGAATAGTAGTCCCTTTATAATGGCGAATCCAAAAAAATCAATCACCCAAATTGTTGCTGACAAATATCAATGAAAGCTTTGCCAAAATTACGGATATCGCCATCGACACGGGTGGCTATCCACGTCACATGTTTTCCAAAAATCTTCGTTGGAATTTTGACAAGATTGCGATAATTCTGACCTTCAAATGCCATTTCAGCAATCGTGCCCACGCCCATACCAATACCGACATAGGTACTAATCACATCGGCATCCAAAGCAGTAAGTACAATATTAGGCGTCAGCTGTGCCGCGCTAAAGGCTCTATCAATCGCACCACGGCCCGTAAAACCGCCGTGATAAGTGATAATCGGATATTTCGCTAAGGTTTGGATATCAATCTCAGTGCGACTCTCAAGCTCATGTCCCACTGGCACAATAACATGATGATACCAATCATAATAGCGAATACAGTGTAGATTATCGTGCGCAAGCAGCGATTCAGTTGCGATGCCAATGTCAGCTTGACCTTGTGCCACCATATTGGCAATCGACTCGGGGTCAGCTTGATGTAAAATCAGATGGACATTGGGAAATTGTTGTTTAAAGCGCTGTACCACCCAAGGCAACACATAACGTGCTTGGGTATGGGTCGTGGCAATTGACAACTCACCCTGATGGGGATTTTGAAAATCTAAAGTTAAATTTTCAATCGACCTTACTTCCACAAAGATTTTCTCAATATGCGGCAGTAGCAGCTCCCCGATAGGAGAGAGACCCACCAATCGCTTACCCTGCCGCACAAAAACTTCTGCTCGAAGCTGACTTTCGAGCGCGGCAATATGCTTACTAAGACTGGATTGACTGGTGTGTAATACTTTGGCAGCTTGGCTTAGATTGTAATTATTAATCACAGTCTGCCAAACGGTTTCAAGTTGTTTGAGTTGGATTTGTAAATAACGTTGATTGATGACAACATTGATTGCCATAAAATGACCTTAATAAAAAAACGAAATAAAAATGCTCGCTTTATGAGCTTGGTTGAACTTAAATATTAACAAAATTAGCCATTAGACTGATTTTTTACATAGCTTTTTAATGCCATTAACACGATTTTATCAAGTGACTCGTCAGCAAATTGCTCAGTGGCTTGAGAAATAAGCTGGCTGGGTAACTGTAAAGTGACTTCGACGGTTTTTCCCATAATTCGTGATAACTCAACACTCACGATGGCCCAAGTATAGCCTGCGTATTTAGGTTTTATCAAATGCTCGGTGACAGACGAGGGCTCAGGAATCGGTAAATCTTCTTCAATTAGGTGATATAAATGGCTCATCACCGCCATACGTGTATTAGACACTGCGCCTGCCATGCTACTATCGACTACAGATATGCTTTCAATATCAGGTACCGTGACATGATAGGCATTATTTTGCTGATAGATAGCAATCGGGTATTGCATAATTTGCCTCAAAGCTGCTAACAAAAAGGTTGAAAGTCATCGCAGGGTGTCAAGTATAGCATATTACCATAAAATAGCAGGTTCAAAACCTAGCTGCTTAAGTCAGGCCTATTTAATAGGCCTAAAATTTAAGGAATTGATTAATGTGACAAGTATACAGACATTGACTCAGTTATTGATTCAGTTGTATTGCCACCTTGTTTCAGATATCAACGTTTCAGACATCTATAATAATTTTAGTTTGTCTACACCTAGAAAACCGCTACAATAGCAAGATTTTAATGAAGTTTTGTGGTAAATCGTGCGTGATCAGTGAGAGGTAACATGCAAATATCAAAACAACCTGTGTCAAACGACCAAGCGGCGCTACCCAGCGAAAGCTCAACAGGCACAAAAAAGTCTTGGGGCGAAGCCATCAAAGCCTATATGGACAAGCGCGCTTGGGTGATGTTGCTATTGGGTTTTTCTTCAGGGTTGCCTTATCTATTGATATTTTCTAGTTTGTCAATTTGGCTCAAAGAAGCAGGGTTTGATATCAAAATTATCACCATGTTTAGTTGGGCGATGCTGGGGTACTCGTTTAAGTTTGTTTGGTCGCCCCTCGTCAATGCCGTGCCGATTCCACTGTTAACCAAAATGCTAGGCCAACGCCGTAGTTGGCTAGTTGTGGCACAAATTGTGGTTGCCTTTGCAATTTTTATGCTTGGTAGTTTCAATCCCACCAGTGATGTTGTACTTGATTACATGGCATTTTTTGCCGTGTTGTTAGGTTTTTCAGCGGCGACACAAGACATTGTGATTGATGCTTATCGCATTGAAATTACTGAAAAATCTATGCAGCCCGTACTCTCTGGTATGTTTATGGCAGGCTACCGAATCGGTCTGATTGTCGCAGGGGCGGGAGCGCTGTTCTTGGCAGAATATTTTGGCTCGACCAAAGCCACTTACAACTACGCTGCTTGGCAACAAACCTATTATATTATGGCATCCTTGATGCTCATAGGGGTTGTCACCACCCTTTTGATTAAAGAACCCACCGTCACCCGTGAGCAGCATGAACGCCCGATGTCGGATTATTTTCAACTGTTTTTACTATTTTTAATTTCAGTGATTGCGCTGATTGCCAGTTTTATTGTCATCGGTCATGTGCTTCCAGAGACTGAGTCAAAATTTTTGGGCTTTGTTTATGAGAGTATTAAATTTATTGGCGCTGTTGTTATCGCCATTGGCACCGCGTTAGTGTTATTAAAAGCCAAAATCATCAAAAAGCAAGTCGCGGTTGACATGTGGGTCGCGCCGATTCAAGACTTTTTCATTCGTTACGGGAAAAAAGCCGTATGGCTGATTTTATTGATAGGCTTGTATCGTATTTCAGATATTGTGGCAGGTACGACGTCAAACTTGTTTTATGTTAATTTAGGCTTTAGCAAAACCGATATCGCCTTGGCGGTCAAAACCTTTGGTATGGGGATGTCAATTGTAGGTGGTATTCTAGGCGGCTTGCTTGCCGAGCGTTTTAAAATCATGAACGCTATGTTGATTGGTGCTATTTTAGCTTCAGCCAGTAATTTATTGTTTGTGATTTTAGCGGGCAAGGGACATGATTTTTTTTACATGTACTCAGCGGTGATGTTTGATAATCTCGCATCAGGTCTAGCAAGTGCTATCTTCGTCGCCTTTTTATCGGTATTGACCAATATTCGCTTTAGCATGGTACAGTATGCACTGCTTAGTTCATTGATGACGTTAACACCAAAGATTTTAGGTGGCTACTCAGGTGCGATGGTAGAAACCATGGGGTATCCTGCTTTCTTCACCTTTACTGCACTGATTGGCATTCCTGTGCTGTTGTTGATTTATATGGTAGATAAGCATGTGATGAGCCAAGATGCGACAAGAGGCGATAACATCACCCATGAATAACCCAATGTCATCTTACACTATTCAATCATTGTTGGCTGTACCAAGCACAGTTGAAAAACACATCCGTAAACAGTTACTGGGTGAGTATCTTCATGTAGGGCAGACTTATCTTATTACCCATGATAGCGAAACGGTAACTGCAGCAATAGCCACTCAATATTTTGCAGCGCTAGATGAGTTGATGGCCGGTAAACCATTCGCTTATGTACTAGGTAAACAAAGTTTTTGGCAGCATGAGTTTTTAGTCAATCAGCATACTTTAATACCGCGTCCTGATACCGAACGGTTGATAGAGGCGGTGCTTAACCATCATAGAAATAGCCTAAGCAAACCAATGAATATTTTGGATTTAGGCACTGGGTCAGGTTGTATTGCCATCACGCTGGCAGAGGAATTTAAAAATTCCTGCGTTAGCGCAGTAGATAAGTCGCCTGAGGCGCTAAAGGTAGCAGCACAAAATGCTAAAAGAATAGGGGTTAGTAATATCACGTTTTTTGAAGGCAGTTGGTATGAACCCTTTATGACAGCCCAAGCAGACGAAAACAACAAATTTGATATCATCGTGTCTAATCCGCCTTATATCGATCCCAACGATCCCCACTTGGCAGGCTTAACCGATGAGCCTATTAGCGCGCTAATCGCGGATAATAAGGGTATGGCGGATATCTGTCATATTGTCAAAACTGCGCCACAATTTTTACAGCCTCATGGGTTATTAGCAATTGAACATGGGTATGATCAGGGCGAACAGGTTAGGGGCGTGTTTTTGTCAAATGGCTTTGGCGATGTAATCACCGTCAAAGACTATGGGCACAATGACCGAGTAACGCTGGGTGTACTAAATTAGTGTACTAAATTAATGGGCTAAAATAGCCTAAGTAAATATGTGAAATTTAACAACTATGTCAGAACAAACAGAATTAACCGATGCAGAAATGCTACGCTATGCCCGCCAAATATTGCTAGAAGGGTGGGATATAGAAGCACAAACGCGGCTAAAAAATAGCTGTGCGATTATTATTGGCATGGGCGGGCTAGGCTGCCCACTTGCAGAGACCTTGTGCCGTGCTGGCATTGGCAAAATGCTTATTATTGACGATGATACGATTGATGAGAGCAATCTGCAGCGGCAGTCGTTGTTTACCCCTAACGATATCAGTCAATCTAAAGCGCTGGTAGCCAAAGCTAAATTACATGAAATCAATGCATTTTGTGATGTTATCGCCATACAAGCACGTTTAACAGCCGATAATTATCAACAAATGGTTGAACAAGCGAAAATAAATAGCCTAAGCAAATTAATCTGTGATTGCACAGATAACTTCAAAGCACGAGACCTCATTAATACCATCGCTGTCAAGTCAAATTTGTCACTATTATCAGCCTCTGCCATTGCGCAAACCGGGCAACTGGCATTATTTACGCCACAGCAGGGTTGCTATCATTGCTTATTTCAAGGGGCAGGGGATGACGAGCGAACGTGTGCCACTAGCGGCGTGCTTGCTAGTACTACCCAAATTATCGGCAACCTTCAAGCCCAAGCGGCTTTGAGTTTTTTGGGACTCGGTATCAATCCTATAGCGCAAACGTTATTGCTATGGAACGGCAAAACCATGAATCTTAAAAAACTTCACTATCGTAAAGACGCGAACTGCGAGATTTGTAGCCAACCATCGGCTATCACAGACGTAATGTAAACTAGAGTTAATCATGCAAAAAAATCACTTTTTGAAAAAATCCTTAAATGTCATTCAGCGGGTCGGGAAGACGGCAACCGTGGCTGGCAAAGCAGGGCTGCGCATCACCCAAGGTGAAAAAATGACCCCAACGCTGCTGCGCCAAAGCTTTGAAGAGTTGGGTACTACCTATATCAAAATCGGTCAGTTTATTGCCAGTACCCCGTCCATCTTTCCCCGCGAATATGTGACAGTATTTCAAGGCTGTCTGGATCAAACCACGCCCATGCCTTATAGCTATATTGAAGGTGTCTTAAGAGAGGAACTGGAAAAAGATGGGCAGACATTGGAAGATATTTTTCAAAGTATTGAGGTCAAACCGTTAGCGTCTGCATCCATCGCCCAAGTTCACAGTGCTATTTTAAAAAATGGCGATAATGTGGTGTTAAAAGTGCAAAAACCTGAAGTAGATACCATCATTCAAACCGATTTAGGCATGATGGTTGGGTTGACTAAACTGATTGATAGTATCGCACCGTCGCTAAAATTTGCCAGTATTTCACCCATTATTGATGAAATCCGTTTGCGCATGGCAGCAGAAACAGACTTCTTACAAGAAGCCAAAAACATTGATGATTTCCAAGATTTTTTAAAAAAAACAGACAATCATAAAGTAGTCGCGCCCGATGTTTATCATGATATCAGTACCAAAAAAGTACTTGTCATGACCCGGTTCTTTGGGGTGTCGATGATTGATGATGCCGCCATGCGTCAATACTGCAAATACCCCGCACAGGTGATGACAGATACTTTAAACACGTGGTTTTCTAGCTTGATGCTGTGCAATAGTTTTCATGCCGATTTGCATGCAGGTAATTTGATGTTGTTGACCGATGGTCGTATTGGCTTTATTGATTTTGGGATTGTAGGCAAGCTTGAACCCAAAGCGTGGCAAGCCAGTATGGGCATGATGGATAGTTTTGCTAAAGAAGACTATCGCGGCATGGCGCATTATATGGTTGAAATGGATATGACCCACGCGCGAGAGCAAGTCAATGTCGATGTCCTTGCCCAAGATCTTGAATCAGTGATGAAAAAAATCTTGGCGGAAGATAGTTTATTTATGGGAAAAACCATCGACCAAACCATGCCAAACCGATTAAAAGATCATACTGATGAAATCAACCAAATGTTGCTTGAAATGGTGGAAGTCGGTAAACGCCATGGCATTCACTTTCCAAGAGATTTTGCGCTACTGACCAAGCAACTGTTATATTTTGACCGCTTTATGAAAGTACTTGCCCCTGAAATGGATATGTTTCATGATGCGCGGATTAAAATGGCATAAAAACGCGATGAATTAATCCTCTTTGCGCTGTAGCCATGTTCTAAGCCAAGTTAAAATCGCTTGGTGGTGTTTGATACATAGGCTCAGCGCCTTCAAGTCTGCTTTTAGGGTTTTTTGTTCGCGCTGTAGAGTTTCTAACATCAGTTGAACCACCAACTCTGTCACCAGGTCTGAGATATCATCAATGTTGCGCTGACTGAGTTCTTTAAAAAACCGCGCCCAATGTTTGATAAGTTTGTTTTGCTGCTCTGATGTCAAGCCCGCCAGTATAAAATGCGCTTTGGCATTGATTCGCTCGTAAGTTGACCATTTTGGGTTATCAAAATCCTGCAATCTTGATTGAATGGTTTGAATCCAAGTAATCAACTTCAATAGTTCTTCATCGGCAATGGCTTGCCAAGTTAGGCAGCAACTTTCATCATAGTTTTTGCAGGGCGTATCCATGGCATGAGTGATACCCTCAGTGTCACCCGTTAAATTTTCGTCCAATCGAATCGGGGCTGTCGGTTTGGTAGAGGGGTGTTTCGGTTTAAAAACATTAGCCGCTTCGCTGCGCTGATAAATATCGCGGATGACAGATTGGCTAATGCGGTTATTTTCCAGACTGCCTAACAGCTCTGGTTGAAACAAAAAACACAGCTGCAGATGCAGTTGTACCGTCAATTCGCTATCAAAATTGAGCAGGGCATCTTGCGCTTGCCGTGCTTGGTTTTTTCGCCCCAATCCCATTTTGTTTTTGATGTCTTCACGCAGCAACCAGCCATAACTGCCTTTTGGCAGTTTTTGGGTCAGCGCAGAGAGCTGCTGCAAAATTTTGCTGCGATTTTCAGGGGTATTGGTAGGATATTGACGCGTCAGACTTGAGTACAAATACGCTGATAGGGGAACCGCTTGGGCGATTTGTTGCTGCATCGCTAACAAACCATGCGCTTTGACATAACTATCCGGGTCATGATTATCTGGCAGTGTCAAAAAGTGTAATTCCTTGCCATCAGTAAGGGCAGGCAACCCAACTTCCATGGCACGCCAAGCGGCTTTTTGTCCTGCACTATCGCCATCAAAACTTAAAGTAAGTCTGGGATTAAATTGCAGTAATCTTTCGATTTGTGATTGCGCCAGCGCTGTTCCCATGGAGGCAACTGCACCATACACGCCCGCTTGATGAAGGCTTATGACATCCATATAACCTTCAACCACCAGCCAGTCTTTGGCTTTGGCCTTGCGACCTTCAAAAAGACCATATAACACGGCTTGTTTATGAAATACCGGTGAATCTGAAGAGTTGATATACTTGGGATGCTCATCATCAGACATGGTGCGACCGGCAAAGCCGATCACGCGTCCTTGTTGGTCGCGGATGGGGAAAATCACCCGATTGCGCAGCAAATCAAAATCACGGCCATTTTGCGAAGTGCGCACCAATCCCAAAATTTTTAAACCTTCGATGTCTTGGGGGAAGGCTTCCTCAAGATGTTGCCAACCATTTGGGGCAAAACCCAAGGCAAATTCTTCGATAGTGTGCGGCGTCAGACCACGTTTGAGCAAATAATGTTGGGCAAAGCTATTTTGCTGTAATTGATGTTGATAAAACTGGCAGATTTGGGTCAGTAAGTCGTATAAACTTGATGAACTATCCTGCGGACTGCTATTACCCAAGTCATCAAAGGGTGAAAACCCGCCAACGCTTGCATCATCATACTCACCAAAAGGGATAAAGCTCGCATCTAAGTTATCAGATGTTTGAAAATCATCAAAAGCGTCTATCCACAAAGCCTCTGTATTGGTAATAGCCGGACGCTCGGCAACATCTGAGTCAGAGAGGGTTTGAGTGGAACTTTGAGCCAGATTTTGATGAGAGGATGCCCTTGCTTGCGATACAGCAGGTTTGGGTTGAATGGGTGTTTTTTTATAGGTATGTGATTTATTAATAGGTTCTTTGGGCAGCTCAATCCCCGTTTGACGGGACAGTTCTTTGAGCGCTTCGCCCGCAGTGAGGTTTTCGTACTCTTTCAAAAAGGTGAGCGCATTGCCGGCGACACCACAGCCAAAACAGTTATATAACCCTTTTTGCGGATTGACAAAAAATGAGGGCGTTTTTTCTCCATGAAAAGGGCAACAGCCTTTGAATTCATTGCCCGAACGTTTGAGCTCCACATGCTTGCCAATAATCTTGACGATATCGGCATTAGCAATGATTTGATCAATGATGGCATTGTTACTCATGGTAAAAAGCGCATTTCCAGTTAAAAATTAGCTGATTGAAAAAAAATAGCTAGGATAAACCTAGCTAATGTTAACAGGGTTTATAGATTATTTGACTTGACTGGTATTGTCAGGTGGCAGACCCAAACCAATTGTGGTCTCACGTGGTCTTGTCGGAGTTTCATCATTTGCCGTGGTAGCTGGACTTGGCAAGCGCATTGCCGCAGCTTGCTGAATTGAGGTCTGAATTACTTGTGGCTTGGTATTGCCTGAGTATTGACCCGACTGCTGGGCTAGCCCTTGAACAGCAGCATTTCGTGAGCTTTGACCGAGCACGCCCAATGTGGCTTTATTTAACCAGTTTGAACCGGTACGGGTATTATCAAGTTTGACGTTGCCACGCGCATCAATCAGACCAGGGTAGTTGATACGAAGGAGTTGTTTATATTGATTAGCGGTATCGGTCATTCCCAGTTTGTCATAGCTATAGGCGATGGTAGCAATAGACTCTGGAATCGCCTCGCTTTGTGGGTAGTACTGAAATACCCATTTAGCACGGTTGGCAGCTGCCACATAGGCTTTGCGTTTAATATACCAGCGCGCTACATCCATCTCACTTTCTGACAATTGGTTATAAATATAACGCATACGTAGCGCAGCATCTGGAGCATACGCACTATTGGGGAAGCGATTAATCAGTTGCTGAAAGTTATTAAACGCGATGCGCGAATAGCCCATATCACGGTGTGCAGGATTAAGTTTGGTGTACTTCATCACGCCGCCTGATGCTGCCTGCATATTTGAGATGCCGCGAACATAGTAAGCGTAGTCAACTTGCGGGTTGGATGGGTAAGACTGGATAAAACGATCAGCACTGGCAATCGCATCCAAATAGTCACCATGTTGGTACTGCGCATACATCAAGTCAAGTAACGCTTGCTCGCTGTAATCACCCACAGGATAGAAAGTCCGTAAATCGTTCAACTGGCTAATTGCTTTAGCAAGGTTGCCTTTTTTGATGTTGTCAGTCGCTGCTTGGTAGTAGCCTTGTTCGCTTTTTTCAGCTTTGGTCGCGACGACTTCGTCTTTGCCACCAAACAATTTTGAATTTTTTAGCGTTTGACAGCCCGATAAAGTGGTCAAAGCCAGAGTAATTGCGGTGAGACCCACAACTTTGGAAAGATGATGCATACGAACCTCAAATCTATTGCAAAAATATTTGCCCATCATAATACTTATTGTTCAAAACTGAATGCAAAATATTGTATTAAAAATTTCACTAAGTCTATCACGAAACGTTATACTTTGTGACCTATCCGCACATATTAATTTTGAAAATCCCTATACCCTAAGTCTGAACTGTTTATGACCACGCCAATCGCCTCACATCCGATCAACTTAAATCCAATCGAATCAAACATTGAATCTATGAACGAATCTATGACTCAAAACAATACCAATCAACTCGAAGAAGAATGGGAAAACCTGTCACAACCACACCCAAGCCATCAGGATCTGCAGACCCACGATGCTGGCAGTCATCAAATTGTCCAAAATTATACAGTCAACTCTGAGCAAATAGGGGAGCGCATTGATAAAATTGCTGCCTTGGTGTTTAGCGACTATTCGCGTGAGCAAATTAAAAATTGGCTTGAGTCAGGCGAATTAACCGTAAACGGCGCAGCGCAAAAACCCAAATATCGTCTTAAGCCCAATGATATGTTGGTGCTTAAAGCGAGTTTGACCGCTCAACAGCAAGATTTGCCTGAGAATATCCCACTTGATATCTTGTATGAAGATGAGGCGGTGCTGGTCATCAATAAGCCCGTAGGCTTGGTCGTCCATCCTGGCGCGGGCAATGGGTCAGGTACGCTAGTCAACGCGCTGCTTTTTCATTATCCTGACAGCCGCACGCTACCTAGAGCAGGATTGGTACATCGCATCGATAAAGAAACATCGGGTTTAATGGTGATTGCTAAAGACAGTCAAAGCCAACTGCATCTAATTAATCAGCTTAAAGACAAATCCGTGTACCGGCTTTATCAAGCGATTGTGTTAGCGTCCGCGGCTGAGCTTGCCCGCCATCGCACCATTGACGCCCCCATTGGTCGCCATCCGACCCAGCGCACTAAAATGGCGGTGGTGGGTAGTGGCAAACCCGCTGTCACCCATCTTGAGAAAATCACAGCGATAAGCGACGCTGTCTCATTGGTCAGCGTCCGCCTTGAAACAGGGCGTACCCACCAAATCCGTGTACACTTATCAAACTTGGGTTTTCCGTTGCTCGGAGATCCGCTCTATGGTGCAGCTCGTAAAAATGCGATATTGTTAAAAACTTTGCATGACGACCAAAAACACATCGTGCAACAGTTCCAGCGTCAGGCACTACATGCTTATGAGCTTGGCTTTATCCACCCAAAAACAGGCGAGCCTATTAAAGTGCAAGCACGCCTGCCCGAAGACATGCAAAAATTACTCGACACCCTAAAGCCCTAACAAAGCCATAACTTTTTACCGTTATACGACTTTGATTAAATGACTGAGGCGTTATTGAGGCGTGTTAGCGGGCAATTAGGGTACGCCCCGCTATTAACCCATTTTTTCCGTCAAATATTTCCAATAGCGTTTTGGTAAATACTGAATATGCAGCTTGCGATTCAACATTGACGCTTAAGCGATCGGCATACAATCCTGCTTCCTGCTTCCTGCATCAGCTCAGCAGACGCACCCGGAATGGTTTTTAGATGAATATAGCCATTGAATTTGTGCGCAAGGCACAAGGTTTTGGCGACACATAATTCATCGCGTAAACCCTGCATATCTCATATATCAGCGGATAAAAACATAAAAAATAGGTTGCAAAATTAAACTTAAGATGAGTATTTTACCTTATCAGAGACTAAAAATACGGTTAAAAAAAAGCAAGACGACAACATGTGACGTCTTGCTTTTGGTAGATTAACTAATTAGTGTCTACGAATTACGAATTACGAATTACGGATTCACGATAATAGCCGGTGCGGGCGTGACAGGCACGGTGGTCATTGTCGCTATCGCAGGCGTTGATGCCGGTAGCAATACGGGGGTTGTCGTAGTAGTAGAAACAACGGTAGCAGGTTTTGACACGGTTACTGTCGCGCCTGAGCCTGTTTGTACCGTCACTGGGGTGGTGGTATTGACATTCGATGTTGACACTACAGTCGTGCTAGGCAGTGTTGTAATAGGCGCTGTTGTTACCACAGGGGCTGTGGTAGTGACGACAGGCGTAGAGACAGTGCGATAAGTCGGCGTGGTGACAATTTGTGTCGGGTAAAATGGCATACCGTCAACGATGGTAAATCCATTAGGGCGAACCATCACCGTATCGCTCGTGCCATCGATATGTTGATTAACAATCGTTGTGGTTTTTGGCGCCACGCGGGTCGTGGTTACCGTTGTCGTTTTCTTAGCGGCGGCTTTAACGGTGCGCGCATTACTGGGCGTTGCCACGGCACTCATGGCAATCACCGCAACTGACGCGGCAACGATTTGGGATTTTTTTATAGCGGTCATCATCATATTGTGTTTCCTCAAAAATACACATGGAATTGATGAAATTATTATGCGCATATTGTTGATAGAAATATAAGTTACCCCACTCTCAACTTGAAATAAGCAACTCAAACTGAAGTGGGGGGTTACCTA
>NZ_DALZOJ010000016.1:0-41044 GCF_032004885.1 Moraxella sp. CTOTU47579 | reverse complement strand
TTCAATTGGTAGAGCGTCGGTCTCCAAAACCGAATGTTGGGGGTTCGAGTCCCTCATCGCCTGCCACATTTTAGTTAGGTTAGCGTGTACGCTGTATTCTAATAATAAAATACGTTTTAATGATAGACAGGGCAGCCTTATGAAACAAATGCTAGAGAACAAACTAGCAGAGCTCAATGGCAAAAGGATGTCTGGTGAAAAAGTGGTTGTCCACGAACCTGCTGCTATTGAGATTGCCAAACGACACTCCCCTAAAGATTTTGCCCTGTGGATTTTTGCTTTTGTCGCATTAATCAGCGCAACTTTAGTCAATCAATATTTACCCGCATATTGGCAACCCGCTAGCAGTTTATGGACGCGCGTGGCTGTTATTGCTGGACTAATCATTGCTGCATTATTGGCACTGGCATTGACCAACCAAGGCAGTGCTTTTAAGACACTTTTGCAAGATTCCCGCGTTGAATTACGCCGTGTGACTTGGCCGACCAAACAAGAAACCCTTGAATATACTTGGCAAGTTGCGGTAGTGGCTGGGATATTAGCCTTTATCGTGTGGTTATTAGATACCGTATTTAGCCAGTTGATTCAATACGTCATTGGTCAATAGCAAAAATTTAGCCAAACCCTTTTATTTGACCCACATCTGTGGGTTTTTATCTATCTAGCAATATCAATATTTTACCTGCATTGCTCATATTTGGTATAGTAGGCGATGTGTTTAGCAATGAATTAGAGGAAGATTATCCATGCGTTGGTATATCGTACAAGCATTTTCAGGCTTTGAAAAACAAGTGCAGCGTTCATTGATTGAACGTATCAATCGCAGCGAATACAAAGAATCGTTTGGTCAAGTACTCGTCCCAACCGAAGAAGTTATCGAAATGCGGGATGGCAAAAAACGCAAATCTGAGCGTAAATTCTTCCCAGGTTACGTATTGATTGAAATGGATATGAACGACAACACATGGCACTTAGTTAAAGACTGTCCACGTGTGATGGGTTTTATTGGCGGTACGCCAGAAAATCCTGCGCCGATTACCCCAAAAGAAGCCGATACCATTTTGAATCGTTTAAATACCAACGAAAATAAACCGCGTCCAAAAACCTTATTTGAGCCAGGTGAAGAAGTATTGGTTATCGATGGTCCGTTTACCGAGTTTAGAGGCTTGGTGGAAAAAGTGGATTACGAAAAATCACGCTTACAGTTGACTGTCAATGTCTTTAACCGTCCAACACCGGTTGAGTTAGAATTTAAGCAAGTAGAAAAAATTAACTAATTTTTAATTTGAATCTACTAATAAAATTGTAACTAAGTGCCAAATTTAGCAATTTTTGCTTTACCTAAGTAAAAATTCGCTTATAATATGGCACTTTATTTTTTCTGTTGTCTGCAAGATTGACAATATCACCCGGGGAGCCAGATAGCCATTCGATGAGTGGGAGTCTAGCGCTATTACCCATAACAGGAGTCTATCATGGCTAAAAAGATTGATGGTTACATCAAACTACAAGTGCCAGCTGGTAAAGCTAATCCATCACCACCTATCGGTCCAGCATTGGGTCAAAAAGGTGTGAACATCATGGCATTCTGTAAAGAGTTCAACGCAGCTACTTCTAGCATGGAACCAGGTCTACCTGTTCCCGTTGAAATCACGGTTTACAACGACAAATCGTTCACCTTCATCATGAAGTCACCACCAGCGGCGTTCTTAATTCGCAAAGCTGCAGGTGCTGCTAAAGGTTCAGGCGTACCGAACAAAACTAAAGTAGGTAAAGTTGACCGTGCACAGTTAGAAGAAATTGCTAACACTAAAAATGCTGACTTAACTGCTGCTGACTTAGAAGCTGCGGTTCGCACATTGGCGGGTACTGCTCGCTCAATGGGTATTGACGTGGAGGGCGTGTAAATGGCTAAATTAACTAAACGTCAAAAAGCAATCGCTGAAAGCTATGATGCGAACAAACAATACACATTGACTGAAGCGGTGGAAATCCTAAATAAATTACCACCTGCAAAATTCAAAGAGTCAATCGATATTGCTATCAATCTAGGCGTTGACCCACGTAAATCTGACCAAGTGGTTCGTGGTGCTACTAACCTACCTGCAGGTACCGGTAAAACCAAACGTGTTGCCGTGTTTGCACAAGGTGCAGCAGCTGATGCAGCAAAAGAAGCGGGTGCTGATATCGTAGGTTTTGAAGACCTAGCAGAAAGCATCAAAGCAGGTAACATGGACTTTGATGTTGTGATTGCGTCGCCTGATGCAATGCGCGTTGTTGGTCAATTAGGTACAATTTTAGGTCCACGTGGTTTAATGCCAAACCCTAAAGTAGGTACAGTTACCCCTAACGTTGCTGAAGCGGTTAAAAACACCAAAGCGGGTCAGGCAACTTACCGTGTTGATAAAGCGGGTATTATCCATACTACAATTGGTCAAGTAGGCTTTAGCGCTGAACAAATCGAGCAAAATGCGTCTGCATTAATCGCTGATTTGAAAAAAGCAAAACCTGCGACCTCAAAAGGTATTTATATCAAAAAAATCACCCTATCAAGCACGATGGGTCCTGGCATCAACTTAGATGCAGTTCCTTATCGTAATGCCTAAGCTTTAAAGCTTAATGGTGAATTTTTAACATATTATAAATTTAGTTCAGCACAAACGGGTTGTGCTGTCTAAGACCGTAGGTTCTATTGGTTTAATCATAATTCTATTGGTTTAATCGTAAATAGTTTAATTGTGAAAGTTTTTCACAGCCTACGCAGACGGGATGGCAGTTTAATTTACCATTGACTGCCACCGTATCGGAGTGATAATAAGTTGTACTTTAACTTATTATATTAACTAGGTTTATTGGTGCCCTAAGTTAATCATAACTAGGAAACTGATAATATGGAGACAACCCATGGCATTAAATCTTCAAGACAAACAAGCGATTGTTGCTGAAGTAAGTGAATCTGCCAAAGGTGCCCTTTCTGCTGTTGTTGCCGATGCTCGTGGTGTAACAGTAGGTAAAATGACCCAACTGCGTAAAGAAGCTCGTGCAGCGGGTGTTGATATGCGTATCGTGCGTAATACTTTATTACGTCGTGCGTTAGAAGACACTAACTACTCTGTGTTAAATGACGTATTTGTAGGTCCAACACTTATCGCATTCTCAACTGAACATCCAGGTGCTGCGGCACGTTTGTTCAAAGAATTTGCTAAAACAAACGATAAGTTTGAAATTAAAGGCGCAGCTTTTGAAGGCGAGTTTATCGCTGCTAAAGATATCGATCGTTTAGCAAGCTTACCAACTTACGACGAAGCGATTGCGCGCTTAATGGGTACGATGAAAGAAGCCGCTGCAGGCAAATTTGTTCGTACTTTGGCAGCATTACGCGACAAAATGCAAGGCGAAGCCGCTTAATTTATTTAAGCAAACTTAGCTACGCTTAGGATTTTTTAAACCAAATTCACTTATTTAGGAATACACATCATGGCATTAACTAACCAAGAAATTCTTGATGCAATCGCTGAAAAATCAGTAATGGAAATTGTAGATCTTATCTCTGCAATGGAAGAAAAATTTGGCGTATCAGCCGCTGCACTAGCAGCAGCACCTGCAGCAGCCGGTGATGCACCTGCAGCAGAAGAAAAAGACGACTTCACCGTTGTATTAACTGGCGCTGGCGACAAGAAAGTAGCTGTTATTAAAGCAGTTCGCGAAATCACTGGCTTGGGCTTAAAAGAAGCTAAAGACCTAGTTGAAGGCGCACCACAAACTGTTAAAGAAGGCGTAGCGAAAGCTGAAGCTGAAGAATTGAAGAAAAAATTAGAAGAAGCAGGCGCATCAGTAGAATTGAAATAATTCTCGCACTTAAGTTCTCTAAACTTCAAAAAGCCATTATTGCACTTGCAATAATGGCTTTTTTTTATTATAATCATTCTCTTGACCTTTCGTGTCTGATTGAACATAAGATGGCACACGCACCAAGGACAGAATTGTTCCATGCAAGTTAGAAAGTCTGGTAATGCGTAAAAAAACTTGAGCTAAATACCCCAAAGGTGTTTGGCTTTTTGTCGTCTCTACAGTTTTTGTTTGTATCGATTTTATATTATATCGCCGATTAGGTTATCCATCCTGTGATGATTAACTTATCCGCTGATTGAGCAAGGTTTTAAGATTTCCGTTAGGAAATTGGATTTAAGTTGGTGACTTAAGACTGTAAGAATTGGGTCATCAAATCTTTTAAAAATAGATTCCATCGTTAATAAGTTCGCAAAAAACTTAATTTCCTAACCGGAAATGTGGTGATTTGTGGCTTTATCAGTGCACAGCAGTATCAGTGCACTGAAGTATTAATAGATGGGTAGGCATTAACGCTTTGAATGTTTAAGGACTTTTAATGGCATACTCGTATACTGAAAAAAAACGCATTCGTAAAAGTTTTGCAAAGTTGCCCACCGTCATGGACGTGCCATACTTATTGGCCATCCAAGTTGACTCGTATGAGCAATTTTTGCAAGAAAATAAAAAGCCAAAAGGTCGGGAAAACATTGGTTTACAAGCCGCTTTTAATTCTATTTTCCCTATTGAAAGCCATACTGGCAATGCGGAGCTACAATTTGTTGAATACTATCTAGGTACACCAGAGTTTGATGTGCGCGAATGTATTTTACGTGGTTCAACCTATGCAGCGCCATTACGTGTCAAAATCCGTTTGGTCATCAAAGACAAAGATGTTAAAGACAAAGATGCTAAAGCGGCAATTAAAGATATCCGTGAACAAAGCGTCTATATGGGTGAAATCCCATTGATGACTGAAAATGGTACTTTTGTGATTAATGGTACTGAGCGTGTCATCGTATCGCAATTACACCGTTCACCAGGCGTATTCTTTGACCATGACAAAGGCAAATCACATTCAAGTGGTAAAGTGCTATATAACGCCCGTATTATTCCTTACCGTGGTTCATGGTTAGACTTTGAATTTGATGCCAAAGACTTGGTGTTTGCTCGTATTGACCGTCGTCGTAAATTATTGGCAACAGTGATTTTGCATGCCATTGGGATGAATACACAGCAAATTTTAGATGCGTTTTATGAAAAAACCCACGTCTATAAAGGTGATGAGCAATTTGAAATCGATCTTGTCACTGACCGTTTACGCGGTGAAATGGCGCAGTTTGAAATCGTTTCACCTGATGGCGAAGTGATTGTCGAACAGGGCAAACGTATCAACGCGCGCGCGATTCGTAAAATCGAACAAGCCGGTATGACTAAATTGCCTGTGCCTGATGAATACCTGTATGAACGTATTTTGGCACAAGATATCGTTGTGGATGATGAAGTCATTGCACGCGCTAACCAATTGCTTGACCACGAGACTTTGGTCAAAATCAGCAATAACGGTATTAAAGAATTTGATATCTTATTCACTAACGATATCGATCATGGTTCATACATCGCCGATACACTGCGCGCGGATACTGCGATGAGCCGTGAAGAAGCGTTGATTGAAATATACAAAGTGATGCGTCCAGGTGAACCACCAACACTCGATACGGCTGAAAAACTGTTTGAATCGATGTTTTTTAACGCAGACCGCTATGATTTATCAAATGTCGGTCGCATGAAGTTCAACCGTCGTTTGGGCCGTGCCTATGAGCCAACCAATGACCCTGATGTGCAGCGTGAACGCAGTGTGTTGACCAACGAAGACATTATCGACGTATTAAAAATGTTGATTGAAATTCGTGATGGTCGTGGGGTAGTGGACGATATTGACCATTTAGGTAACCGCCGTGTCCGTTCAGTCGGTGAGATGACAGAAAATCAATTTCGCGTGGGTCTAGTCCGTGTTGAGCGTGCGGTTAAAGAGCGTTTAAGCTCAGCTGAAACAGATAACTTATCGCCACAAGATTTGATCAACTCAAAACCTGTGGCAGCCGCCATTAAAGAGTTCTTTGGTTCATCACAATTGTCACAGTTCATGGACCAAAACAACCCGTTGTCAGAAATCACCCATAAGCGTCGTGTTTCTGCATTAGGTCCAGGTGGTTTAACACGTGAACGTGCAGGCTTTGAAGTCCGTGACGTACACCAAACCCATTATGGTCGTGTATGTCCGATTGAAACCCCTGAGGGTCCAAACATCGGTCTGATCAACTCACTAGCCGTCTATGCTAAAACCAATGAATTTGGTTTCTTAGAAACCCCGTATCGTAAAGTAGTTGACGGTAAAGTAACGGATGAAATCGAATATCTATCAGCGATTGAAGAAGTGGGTACTGTAATCGCCCAAGCGGATTCGCCAATTGATGAAAGCGGTCAGTTGACAGAAGATTATGTCTCTGTGCGTAACTATGGTGAATTTGTCCGTATGGCACCAGAGAAAGTGACCCATATGGACGTATCACCACGTCAGGTTGTGTCTGTGGCAGCCAGCTTGATTCCATTCTTAGAACATGACGATGCCAACCGTGCCTTGATGGGTTCAAACATGCAGCGCCAAGCGGTACCAACGTTACGTTCTGACAAACCACTGGTTGGTACGGGTATGGAACGTCACGTTGCCCGTGACTCAGGTGTGTGTGTGACTGCCAAACGTGGCGGCGTCATTATGGACGTGGATGCGAGCCGTGTCGTTGTAAAAGTGAATGAAGATGAAATGCAGGCGGGTGAAGCGGGCATTGATATCTACAACTTAATCAAATACACCCGTTCAAACCAAAACACCTGTATCAACCAACGCATTATCGTCAACCAAGGTGATGTAATCGCGCGCGGGGATATCTTGGCAGATGGTCCATCAACCGATTTGGGTGAGTTGGCATTGGGTCAAAACATGCGTGTGGCGTTTATGCCTTGGAACGGTTACAACTTCGAAGACTCGATTTTGTTATCTGAGCGTGTGGTTAAAGAAGATCGTTTTACCACCATTCATATCCAAGAATTGACCTGTGTGGCGCGTGATACCAAATTGGGTACGGAAGAAATCACTGCCGATATTCCAAACGTGGGTGAGGCAGCCCTAGCTAATCTAGATGAAGCAGGTATTGTCTATATTGGTGCGGAAGTGCAAGGTGGCGATATCTTAGTGGGTAAAGTGACACCAAAAGGTGAAACCCAGCTCACCCCTGAAGAAAAACTACTTCGTGCAATTTTCGGCGAAAAAGCCGCAGATGTTAAAGATACGTCATTGAGGGTGCCTTCTTCTACCAAAGGTACGGTTATTGACGTCCAAGTCTTTACCCGTGATGGCGTAGAAAAAGACAGCCGTGCGCAAGCTATCGAAAAAGCCCAGCTTGATAGCTATCGTAAAGACTTAAAAGAAGAATTGCGTATCTTTGAAAACGCGGCACGCGGTCGCATTATCTCATTGCTTGACGGTCAAACTGTCAGCGGTGGCGCGGGCTTAAAATCAGGTACGGTGTTGAGTGAAGACTCAATGCAAGACATGTCACTTGAAACATTGCTGGATATTCAGCCAACCCAAGAAGATACCGCAGAGCGTTTATCACAAATTGGTGACTTTTTAACCGATAAACAAAAAGAAATCGATGAAAAATTCACTGAGAAAAAACGCAAATTAACGGCAGGTGATGATTTAACGCATGGCGTGCAAAAAATCGTCAAAGTGTACTTGGCAGTAAAACGTCGTATTCAACCCGGTGACAAAATGGCAGGTCGTCATGGTAACAAAGGGGTGGTATCACGTATCATGCCGATTGAAGACATGCCATATGATGAAAACGGCAACCCAGTGGATGTAGTACTAAACCCACTAGGTGTACCATCGCGTATGAACGTCGGTCAGATTCTAGAAACTCACTTAGGCGGTGCAGCACGTGGTTTGGGCATCAAGATTGATGAGATGATCAAACAACAAGCGGCAGTTGCTGAGTTACGTGATTTCTTAGACAAAATCTATAACCAAATTGGCGGCGAGCAAGTGGATTTAGGCAGCATCAGTGATGAAGAAATCATTGCGATGTCAAAAAATCTACGTGCAGGCGTACCAATGGGTACCGCAGTATTTGATGGCGCTAAAGAACAGCAAATCAAAGGCTTGCTAGAATTAGCGGGTATGCCAACCTCAGGTCAGCAAGTATTGTTTGATGGTCGTACCGGTCAACAGTTTGATCGTCCTGTGACCGTGGGTTATATGTACATGCTCAAACTCAACCACTTGGTTGACGACAAAATGCACGCACGTTCAACGGGTTCTTACTCACTGGTCACCCAACAGCCATTGGGTGGTAAAGCCCAGTTTGGTGGTCAGCGCTTCGGTGAGATGGAAGTGTGGGCACTTGAAGCTTACGGTGCTGCTTATACATTGCAAGAGATGTTGACGGTGAAATCCGATGACGTGGAAGGTCGTACCCGCATGTACAAAAACATCGTCGATGGTGAACAGAACATGTCAGCCGGTATGCCAGAATCGTTCAACGTATTGACCAAAGAGATTAAGTCATTGGGTATCAATATTGAGTTAAAAGATCATAGCAAAAGTAAAAACTAAGTCATGATTGTAAGTATGGCGGCTTTAAAAGTCGCCATACTCAAACTTAATAGTTTACCTTGTTAATGACAAACGAATAAAAATTAACCTTAAATTGAAAGTCAATCTGTAGCGACCTTCAATTTAATCGATGGAGAAGCAGTTTGAAAGACTTATTAGACATCATGAAAAGCCCTGCCGACTCTGGTAACCAAGAGTTCGACAGCATTCAAATTTCTCTTGCCTCACCTGACACCATCAAATCTTGGTCGCATGGGGAAGTTAAAAAGCCTGAAACCATCAACTATCGTACTTTCAAACCAGAACGTGATGGTCTTTTTTGTGCCAAAATTTTTGGACCTGTTAAAGACTACGAATGCTTGTGTGGTAAATACAAACGCCGTAAATTCCAAGGCGTGATCTGTGAAAAATGTGGTGTTGAAGTGACCGCCGCCAAAGTACGCCGCGAGCGTATGGGTCACATTGAGCTGGCAAGCCCAGTTGCGCATATTTGGTTCTTAAAATCATTACCAAGCCGTATCGGTCTATTACTTGATATGACTTTGCGTGATATCGAGCGCGTATTGTATTTTGAAAGCTATGTCGTCACTGACCCAGGTTTAACTAGCCTTGAAAAATATCAGTTGCTCGATGATGAAGATTACTTCAAAGCACTTGAAGAGTTTGGTGATGAATTCACTGCGAAAATGGGTGCTGAAGCGGTGCAAGACTTGCTGCGCGATATTGATGTAGATTTGGAAATCGACCAGTTACGTGAAGAAATTCCTAACACGGGTTCAGAAACCAAACTTAAAAAAATGTCAAAACGCCTAAAATTGCTTGAGTCATTCCGTGATTCAAACAACAAACCTGAGTGGATGGTAATGACGGTATTGCCTGTATTGCCACCTGATTTGCGTCCATTGGTACCGCTTGAAGGGGGTCGTTTTGCCACTTCAGACTTAAATGATTTATATCGCCGCGTCATTAACCGTAACAACCGTTTAAAACGCTTGTTAGAGCTCAATGCGCCTGACATCATCGTGCGTAATGAAAAACGTATGTTACAAGAGTCAGTGGATGCGCTGCTTGACAACGGTCGCCGCGGTCGTGCGATTACAGGTAGCAACAAACGTCCATTAAAATCTTTAGCCGATATGATTAAAGGTAAACAAGGCCGTTTCCGTCAAAACTTACTCGGTAAACGTGTTGACTATTCAGGTCGTTCGGTCATTACCGTGGGTCCATACCTGCGTCTACACCAATGTGGCTTGCCTAAAAAAATGGCACTTGAACTGTTCAAGCCCTTTACTTATGCCAAGCTTTTGCAAAATGGCATTGCGACCACTATCAAAGCTGCTAAGAAAATGGTTGAGCGTGAAGAACCGGCAGTGTGGGATATGCTTGCCAGCGTGATTCGTGAGCACCCAGTGCTACTAAACCGTGCACCGACCCTCCATCGTTTGGGTTTACAAGCATTTGAGCCTGTACTGATTGAAGGTAAAGCGATTCAGCTACATCCGCTAGTTTGTAGCGCGTTCAACGCCGACTTTGATGGTGACCAAATGGCGGTACATGTACCGTTAACCCTAGAAGCCCAGCTTGAAGCCCGTGCCTTGATGATGTCAACCAACAACATCTTGTCACCTGCCAATGGTGAGCCAATCATCACGCCATCACAAGACGTTGTATTGGGTTTGTATTACATCAGCCGTTCGCACATCAATGCCAAAGGCGAAAACATGACTTTCTCCAACGTGAAAGAAGTGTATCGTGCGCTAGGTACTGGTGATTTAAGCGTCAATGCCAAAATTAAAGTACGCATTGAAGAAATCACGTATGACGATGAAGGTAATGCCAATAGCGTTACTAAAATGGTTGACACCGTTGCCGGCCGCTGTTTGATTTGGAATATCACCCCAAAAGGTATGAGCTTTGACGAAGTCAACAAAGAGATGACCAAGAAAAACATCGCTCGCCTTATCAATTCTTGCTACCGCAAAATGGGCGTGAAAGACAGCGTCATGTTTGCTGACCAATTGATGTATTTGGGTTTTGCCCAAGCAACGTTGTCAGGTGTATCCATTGGTATGGAAGATATGCTCATTCCACCTACCAAAAACAAAATCATCGAAGCGGCGGATGCGGAAGTTCGTGAGATTGAAAGCCAGTTTGAACAAGGTTTCGTGACCGCGGGTGAACGTTATAACAAAGTCATTGATATTTGGTCACGTACCAATGACCAAATCGCCAAAGCGATGATGGATAACCTATCACAAGATACCGTTATCAATAGCCAAGGTGAAGCGGAAAAAGAAAAATCGTTTAACTCGATTTATATCATGTCGGATTCAGGTGCGCGTGGTAGTGCCGCACAGATTCGTCAGTTGGCAGGTATGCGTGGTCTGATGGCAAAACCAGACGGCTCGATTATTGAAACCCCCATTAAAGCTAACTTCCGTGAAGGCTTAAGCGTTTTACAGTACTTTATCTCGACGCACGGTGCCCGTAAAGGTCTAGCCGATACCGCACTCAAAACAGCAAACTCAGGTTACTTAACCCGTCGCTTGGTTGACGTTGCGCAAGATTTGGTTATCACCCAGCCTGATTGTGGTACCGATAAAGGTATCTTGATGAAGCCACACATTGAGGGTGGTGAAATCATTGAACAATTGGCTGACCGCGTGCTGGGCCGGGTCACCGCCAAAGATGTGATGTCAAATAAAACAGGCGAACTAGCCATCCCATCAGGTACCTTGCTGGATGAGCATTGGGTAAAAGTACTTGATGAACATGGTATTGACGAAGTTTGGGTACGTTCTGTGATTACTTGTGAAGTGCCACATGGTGTCTGTTCACAATGTTATGGTCGCGACTTAGCACGTGGTCACCGCGTCAATATTGGTGAGTCTGTGGGTGTCATGGCAGCGCAATCAATCGGTGAGCCGGGTACCCAGCTTACCATGCGTACCTTCCACGTGGGTGGTGCCGCGAGTGCCGCAGCTGTGGAAAACAGCATTCAGGTTAATAAAGGCGGTACTGTTCGCTTCCAAAACTTGAAATCTGTTAGCCATGCCGATGGTCATTTGGTGGTAGTTTCTCGCTCTGCAGAAATTAGTATTACCGATGAATTAGGCCGTGAGCGTGAGCGCTATAAAGCACCGTATGGTTCGTCAATTTTAGTGGCGGATGGCACTGAGGTTACCCCAGGTCAGACCATTGGTAAATGGGATCCGCATACCCATCCAATCATTACCGAGGTATCAGGTACCGCACGCTTTAGCGAAATCACCGATGGTTTAACAGCCACCATGAAAATCGATGAAGCAACGGGCATGAGCTCATACGAAATCTTGGCGACCAAAGACCGCCCAAGCTCGGGTAAAGATTTACGTCCTGCGATTATCCTTGATACCAAAGAGGGTAAAGAAGTGGTGTATTTCTTACCACAGCAAACGATCATTCGTGTGCGTGAAGGCGATGAGGTAACAACAGGTTCGATTTTAGGTCGTGTACCACAAGAATCATCAGGTACCAAAGATATTACCGGTGGTCTACCACGTGTTGCTGACTTATTTGAAGCGCGTCGTCCAAAAGATCATGCGATTATGGCAGAAATGAGTGGTACAGTAAGCTTTGGTAAAGACACCAAAGGTAAAAACCGCTTTATCATTACCAATGATGATGGCGAAGTGCATGAAGAGTTGATTCCAAAATGGCGTCAAATCAACGTGTTTGAGGGTGAACGTGTTGAGCGTGGCGAGGTGATTGCCGATGGTCCGCAAAACCCACACGATATTTTACGCTTAAAAGGTGAAACTGAGCTTGCCAACTACATCGTCAATGAAGTACAAGACGTTTACCGCTTACAAGGGGTAAAAATCAACGACAAGCATATTGAAGTGATTATTCGTCAGATGCTACGTAAAGTTGAAGTTACCGATGGCGGTGACTCAAGCTACTTCAAAGGTGACCAAGCTGAATACGCTGATATCGTCGCCATGAACAAAAAACTCGACGAAGAAAACAAATTCCCAGTCAAGTTTGACCGTTTATTGCTCGGTATCACCAAGGCGTCATTGGCAACTGAAAGCTTTATTTCTGCGGCGTCATTCCAAGAGACAACGCGCGTATTGACGGCGGCAGCAGTTACTGGCAAGATTGATGACTTACGTGGTCTAAAAGAAAACGTGGTTGTCGGTCGCTTGGTACCATCAGGTACTGGTTTAGCTTACCATGCCCAGCGTCTAGAGAGCGGTAAAACCACCGCCACAGAAGCTACTGAAAATCAGCAGCTAGAAGCACTAGACACCTTGTTTGCCGAAAACATGGAGCCTGCGTCAATGTCATTTGAAGACAAATTTGCTGAAGAGTTTAATAGCCAAGATGCAAAATAATCGTTAACCAGTCATAAAAAGGCCGGTGCTTGCAACTGGCCTTTTTTTTCATCAAAATATCCGTATCAAATGTCTAAGGAAACAATATGGCAGGTCGTGTTGCACGTTATCAAGCAGATAGAACCAATCAAAAAATGTATTTTTGCCGAATTTATTGTCAGCAAGCTGAACAGACGCCAAAAGGGCAATTACAGGAAGCACATATTGAAAGCGCACTCATGCATTTGTACGGCGGGTATTTGGCATTTTTACAAGAAGTAGCGCGCTATTATAATTTAACTATGCCAAACCCGAGTCTGCAATCAATTAGTGATGCCTTGGAAACCAAAACCCAAGTATCACCTGAAGTCATGCGGTTAAAGCAACTATTAGCTAATGATTATTTGGGCGACATCGAAAAAGCATGGCAGCAAATTATCTATAAACCTGTGCCACAGAATCTTGGAAATGAGAGTGATGAAAGCAATAAAAATGCCAAATTACCGGTGATTGATGTTATGGCAAGTCCATCAAGTACCAATATTTCAGTCGATATGATTCGCCAATGGCGTGGCGATTTGGTGGATACGATCGATAGTTTGCGAGAAGGGATGATTGAGTTTTAATCGTTTAATCAATTTTGGTATTTATCACCTTGTTACTTATCCCATTAATACTTATCAAAGACCATAAAAAAGCTCGATAATTAATCGAGCTTTTTTATTAACTACTCATTCATTCAGTGGTTTATTGCTATTTAACTGAGTGTAGTTGATATTGTTACCCGTCGTGGGCATCGGCACGGATGCTTGTTCCTCAGGGCGTTTTTGGGTAACCGCTTGCGGGGGTTTACTGTCATCACGGGTGATTTCATTGCCCTTGCTATCGACGCGTCTAGTCCCATTGTCAGTGAGCTCAATGGTTTCCTGCTCTTGTTTTTTGGATTTGGCGCGATTATTCACTGATACCCATTCCACAGGTTGACCTTTGAGCATTTTAGAGGTGAAATCCATCCAAATAGGTAGCGCCGCCACGCCACCAAATTCTTTTTTACCCATACCGATCGGTTGGTCAAAACCGACCCAAACTGTCGTCACCATTCTGGGGTTGATACCGGCAAACCACGCATCTTTGGCATCATTGGTAGTACCTGTCTTGCCACCCAAATCTGAGCGACCTAACGCCCGTGCCTTAACCGCGGTACCGCGCTGGATGACATCACGTAAGATATTGGCCATTTGGAATGCCACATTAGAAGAAAGAATACGGGGCGCTTGCTGCGCTGGAATATACTGAATAGGCATGGGTTTTAGCTTATCAGTGTCGGGGCCGGCATCATATAGTTGCGCTTCAAGGGACGCTTGGCGTGCTAGCATTTGCTGAGTGCTGGCTTCTAATGCCGCTTCTTCTTTGCTAAGTTTTTTCTTATCTTGTTTGTTTAAACTGTCTTTTTCGTTGGTTTTAGCCAGTGGGTTTGCGTTGAATAAATCAGATTTTTCAGTCGCTTTATCGCCTGCTTGCGTGTCTTTACTTTGGCCACTTAACAAAGCAGTTTGTTGTTCTTGGAAGGCGGTTAAGTTATCTTCATTGGTTTGCTGTAAATCATTGTTAAAACATACTGCACAGGCTTGTTTTGGATTGGCTTGGTATTGCAGCTTACCGTTGTAGTCAAAAATTTGCTGAATAAAATAAGGTTGAATACGGTGACCGCCGTTGGCAAAGGTCGCATAGCCCGTAGCCATCTGTAATGGGGTCGCTTCACCAGAACCGAGTGCCAATGACAACGTGTTTGGCATGCGTTCTTTTTCCAACCCAAATTCATTGAGTAGCTCACGCGTATCAGAGATACCCGCTGAACGTAGTACCCGAATTGATACTAGGTTACGTGATAGGTATAAACCTTTACGCAGTGGAATCATCCCCAAATTGCGCCCATCTGAGTTCTTGGGTTTCCAAGAACCGACGGTTAATGGATCATCAGATATCATGGTATCTGGGCTAAAGCCTTTTTCTAGGGCAGCGGTGTAGATTAATGGCTTGATGGTTGAGCCTGGTTGGCGATAGCCTTGAATGGCGCGGTTAAATTTACTTTTATTAAAATCAAAGCCACCAACGACCGCAAGTAACGCGCCAGTTTCTGGATTGACCGATACTAGGCTGCCTTCAACGGCTGGAATTTGCACCAAGCTCCAGCTGGTGTTGTCAGCATTTGATGTGACATACACAATATCATGCAGATTGACGATGTTGTTGGAGATAAATGCTGAGTTGGGATTGCGATAGTGCAGTGTCGCCCAGCGCATGTTTGACCAAGGCACTTTAATCTGAGTACCGTCTTTCATGACCGCATCAAAGCCATTGCCAGGATAGACTTTGGTGACTTCAACCGGATAAAAAGAATGGATAACTGGGAAGTTGGCAAGCTTGCCAGGTTTTTCTTTATCTTTTGTATTAGCAGGAGCGCCACGCCAACCGTGGCGGCGATCATACGCAAATAAACCGCGTTTAATGGCGTTTTCTGCAATTTCTTGTGCTTCACTATTAATGGTAAGCTTTACGCGCCAGCCCGAATTGATGACAGCTTCGCCATATTTTTCTACCAATGAGGCACGGGTCATTTCCGCCAAATACGGTAAGTTTTTATCAAGTTTTGCTTGGTATAGGCGCAGTCCAATGGGTGCGGCAACCGCTTCGTCGTGTTGCGCTTGGCTAATTGCGCCATTTTTAAGCATCTGACCCAAAATCCAGTTGCGCCGCTCTAACGCGCGCTCAGGGTTGGCAACAGGATTGTATTTGGATGGCGCTTTTGGCAGACCGGCAATCATTGCCATTTCAGCAATGGTTAGGTTATTTAATGATTTACTATAATATTGCTTAGCGGCGGCTTTAATCCCATACGCACCTTGACCCAAATAGATTTTATTCACATATAAGGTCATGATGTCTTGTTTGGACAGCTTTTCTTCAATTTTACGGGCTAAAAATAACTCCGTTAATTTACGATTAAGGGTACGTTCGGAGGATAAAAAATAATTTTTGGCAACTTGCTGGGTAATCGTTGACCCCCCTGTCTGGCTATCGTCGTCGCTCACCGCTTCGGTCAGTGCCCGCCCAATGCCCTTAATACTGATACCACTGTGCTGAAAAAATGACGAATCTTCGGCCGCTAAAAAAGCATTCACCATATTTTTGGGGATTTGCTCATAAGTCACTGGCAGAGACATATCATTACCGTATTGACCAATTAATTGGTTGTCCTCGGTATAGATTTGTAGTGGCATTGACAGCTTGGCTTTTTTAAGGTCATCTAAGCTTGGCAGGCTAGGTGATATATACATCGCCATACCATAAAAACCGATGGGAAAAGCTAATACCAAAATAAAAAGAAACGCTAAAATTGCAACCAAGAGATTGAGTAAAAATTTCATCCAAGTAAAGGTAGCAGCAGTCGACTGGGTCATAAAGTCATTAGCTCAAAGCAAAATAAAGCCCCATTATACCTAAAAAAATTTGAGTTCTGTGAAAAATCTATTTTGCTTTTATATTGTTTTTAAACTAGCTAATAAATTAGTCCTAACTAAAGCTAACTAAAGGTTGAATCTCTAAAGTTTCTAAAGTATTGTAGCGTAGTAAAAATCACGTTACCGAACTTAGTATACAAGGAACAAACTTGTGAGGTTATTTACAAAAAACAACAAGCAAGTCGTTGGGGTAGATATCACCACCACTGCGATAAAAATGGTTGAAATAACACGGCAGCAAGGTCTATTTCATTTAAGAAATTATGGCATTGAACCGTTACCCCGCGGTGCAGTTGTGGATAAAAATATTGTAGATATTGACGCGGTCAGTGACGCCCTCGCAAGATTATCCCGCGGTAGAGGTTTTTCTAGTAAACATATCGCGACAGCCGTATCTGGGTCTTCGGTCATTAGCAAAATTATTGAGATGGAAGCGGATCTCACAGAGCTTGAAAGAGAATCTCGTATCCGTCTGGATGCTGACCAATATATTCCCTATCCTTTATCAGAAGTTAATTTAGATTTTGAAGTGATAGGTCCTGCAGCCACGCCTGATATGTGTAAGGTATTGTTAGTTGCCTCTCGCACTGAAAACGTCGACCAGCGTGTCGATGCGGGTGCTTTGGCGGGACTGGAAACTAAAATTGTGGATGTAGAGGCTTACGCAGTTGAACGCGCCTTTCAATTAATGGTCGATAGCTTGCCAGGTCAACCTCAGCATGTAGCCCTCATTGATATCGGGCACAGCCAAACCACGCTTTATATTGCAAAAGACGGGGAGTTTGTGTACAGCCGTGAACAGCTTTTTGGTGGCGCCCAGTTAACTGAAAGTATTCAAAGCCGTTATGGTTTGACGTTCGAGGAGGCGATGATTAATAAGCGCACCCTGTCATTGCCAGATGATTACTATACGGATGTATTAATGCCATTTTTAGATGCCATTGTGCAGCAAATCACCCGCTCGCTGCAGTTTTATTTTTCATCCAGCCAAAATAGCCAAGTAGATTATATTTTGTTGGGTGGGGGCAGTGCCAGCATTGCGGGTCTAGCAAGCATGGTTGAACAAAAACTTGGTACCCGCACAGGTATTGCCAATGCATTTTCAAATATGACGATTAATAACCATATCAACACTGAATTACTGATTATGGACGCGCCAAGCTTAATAGCGGCTTGTGGCTTGGCGTTACGGAGTTTTGATTAATGGCAAAGATTAATTTACTTCCTTGGCGTCAAGAACTTCGAGAACGTAGAAACCGTGAGTTTATGACTTTAGTGGTTGCGGTATTGTTTTTATCGCTACTCGGTGCCTTTGCAGCATGGAGTTACTATAAAAATACCCTAGAAAACCAGCAGCTTGCTAATGAACGTATCAAACAAGAAAACGCTAATTTAGACAAGGCATTAAAAGAAATCGAAACCCTTGAGCAGCAGCGTGATGATATCATTGCGCGTATGAAAGTGATTCAAGACTTGCAAGGTCGTCGCCCTGTACCTGTTCGTATTTGGGACGATATTGCCAGAATTATCCCGGCACAAATGTATTTGACCAGTATGAAGCGTGAAGCTGATACCATCACCTTTACCGGTCAAGCCGACAATCCAAATGTGATTTCAACATTTATGCGCAGTCTTGATGGGACGCAGTGGTTAGAAAAATCGGCTGTGGTCAGTATACAGCAGCCCAATGCAGTGGCTTATCAAGCCGCCACACCCGCACCTGCTGCCGGTAACATCAGCGCTAGCAGTACCAGCGCAACATTACCAGAAGCCAATTACGTGACTTTTGTGGTAACAACCATGGTTAAGCAAACCGACGTTGCCAGTGCCACCGCTGCCAGTGGCGTTGCGGCAAGTGCGAGTAAGGAGAAATAACGGTGAAATTAACCAATCCGCTAAAAAGACCGAAGCTCGTCAAAAAACCCGTTCACATTACCGCAAGAAAATCGTTTGATGTTAAAGCCTTCGCCGAGAGCTTTAAATCACTAGACCAAAATAATTATGGTAGCTGGCCTGTGCCTGTTAAGGTTACCGTCTTGCTATTTATGGTCGCTGTTATCGCCTTTTTAACTTGGTTTTTACCGATTAGTACCAAACGTGAGGAGATTGCCGCTGCCGAAGCCGAGCAGCAAACCTTGCTCGATCAATATCGCCAAAAAGAATCCAAAGCACGTCATTTAAAAGAATATCAAGCGCAAGTATTAAAAATGCAGTCTGATTTTAAAGAACTGCTCAATCAATTACCCAAAGACACCCGTATTTCTGACCTAGTGGATGGGATAAATATGGTTGGTGTGGGCAGTAATGTCAAATTTCAGGATATCAAAGTTGAACCTGAAGTGTCTCAAGAGTTCTTTATTGAGCAGCCAATTCGTATTGCCGCTTTAGGAGATTATCACCAATTTGGCTCATTCATTAGTGGGCTTGCTAAATTACCTCGCATTATTACACTGCATGACTTTGAAGTTGCCAACCCTAGTCCTAGCCTAGACAAGCTACCAGAAACCAATCTTGTTTTGAACGTTAAAACTTATCGTTCAAAAGAGCTAAATGAAGAAGAATTGAAAAAGGCACAAAAAGATAATCAAAAAAATCCAGCTGGGTCTGACAATAAGGAAGCAAATAATGGCGATAAATAAAAAACAGCTTACTATTTGCTTAGCCCTATTAGCCCTCTTATCTGGCTGTACCGACCGTGTCGGTTTGGCAGAGCAACAAATGCAGGACATCCGTAACCAGCCTGCGCAACCGGTAAAGCCACCACCGACACCTGAAGTGGTACAAGAGTTTAATTACAGCGCTTCACAGCTGCGTAGCCCATTTATGCCGCCCAGTTTAATGCTGCAAGCCAATCAAGTACAGCAAATGCAAGGGGTCAGACCCGATGTGACCCGACTCAAAGAGCCGCTTGAACAATTTGAGTTGAATGAGCTTACCTATAAAGGTACGATGGTGTCATCATCTGGCGAGGTATATGGTCTTGTTCAACGCCCAGATGGGGGCATTGCCAGTGTCAAAGTGGGTAATTATATGGGTAAAAATGATGGGCGTATTGCAGAGATTACGCCAACCCAAATTAACTTAATTGAAATCATACCAGACAGTCGTGTCGGCTATGTCGAAAAACCAAACTCAATTGTTGCCGCAGTTAGTCAATAAAACAAAGGGATAACTCAATGAATTTTAATGCCTATCCATTTCGAACTTCAACATCTAAGCTAGCGGTAGCGATGAGTGCGATGTTAGTATCTAGCAGCGTGTTTGCAGCTGATACGATTAGAAATATCTCGGTTACCACGCCGAGCGCTATGTTAACAGAACTCAATGTCGACTTTGCTAATATTGCTGTGACGCCGACAGCTTATGAGCTTGCTTCACCCACACGACTGGTGTTGGATTTTCCCAATGTGAATAATCAAATTTCATCACGGATGCAAACTTATAACAAAGGCTATGTCAACAATGTCACAACGCTGACCAATGACAGTATGACACGTATGATTATTGAGTTGTCAAATCAAGCGACCTTTAGTACACGTGTGATTAATAATCGCCTTGTTGTCTCCATGCAGCCGAAGGGAAGCACCCCTGCAGTAACCACTGTAGCTACCAATCCCGCAATCGTTACACCTGTGGTGACTACCCCCGTCGTTGTGAGTCAGCCCGCAGTAGTAGCGCCTGCTGTCGTCGTGACTGAACCTGTTCCTGCCCCTGTGATTGTCACGCCGCCACCTGTGGTCGTGCAAACGCCGCCACCTGTTGCCGTCGTGACCCAAACACCAAAAGTCGCGCCACCCGCCAATACCATGGTAGTCAAAGTCAATCCTTTATTAAATCCTGCTGCCGCGGTTGTTCAACAATATAACTATGATGGTCTAGCGGCGATTAATTTTAATGGCACCTCGAACGGCGGCGGTAATATTAGCATCAATTTGGTAAATGACAGTATCCCTGTGGATGTGCAGCGCATGGGTGATGAGTTGGTCATTCGTCTGACAGGCGCCACCATTCCAAGTCGCCTACAAAAACAAATGACCGTAGGTAATGGCTTGGTGCGTGATGTTATCGCAACCAACCAAGGACGCAATGGCGTGATTCGTGTTGCCATGACAGGCGATTATGACTATAAAGCCTTTCAAACAGGTAATCAGCTAAATATCAATATCGATCCCCCCAAACGTCTGCGCGAGCCGACCCTTGAAGAACGTACCTATAGTGGGGCGCCTTTATCACTAGAGTTTCAAGATGTCAGCGTGCGGACGATTTTAGAAGTTTTGGCACAACATACCAATACCAATATTGTTGCCAGTGACAGCGTCAGTGGTAATATTACCTTGCGTCTGATTAACGTGCCTTGGGATCAAGCTTTAGATATTATCCTAAAAAGTAAAAATTTGGATAAACGGGTTAATGGTAATGTAATTTGGGTGGCACCCGCGGCAGAACTTGCCAAACAAGAAGCCGATGAGTTAAAAGCGCAACAAGAGAAAAAAGTATTAGACCCCCTGCGTACCGAATATATTCGACTTAACTATGCCAAAGCAGAAAATGTACGAACATTGATTGAAGCAGGTAGAGCAACATCCGATCGTTCGAGCGGCAGCAGCTCACTGTTAACAGACAGAGGTACAGTCACAATCGATACCCGCACCAATACCTTGATTGTTAAAGACACCGCTGAAACCATCAGCAACATCCGTGATTTGATTAGTAAAATCGATATCGCTGTCAAACAAGTGATGATTGAAGCTCGCATTGTGAGTGCGACAGACACCTTTAGTAAAGAACTTGGGGTGAAATGGGGTATTTTATCGCAAGGCGCGGCAAGTAATCGTAACCTGCTAGTGGGTGGTAATTTAAGTACCATTGATAGCCTTAAGACTTATACCACGGCTACGAATGCCGATGGTACTACCTATCCTGTCTATAGCGGTCTCACTGCCGCTAATAACCTCAGTGTCAATTTGGGAGCGACCAACGCCGCAGGCTCGATTGCCTTTGGCTTGTTGAGCATTTCAGATTTACTATTAGATTTAGAATTGTCAGCCATGCAAGCGGATAACAAAGGTGAAGTCATCTCTAGTCCAAAAGTGCTAACTGCCGACAAACAAACTGCCAAAATCATGTCAGGGACGCAAATTCCTTATCAAGAAGCCTCTGCCAGTGGGGCAACTTCAACGAGCTTTATCGAAGCGGCATTGAGTCTTGAAGTGACCCCTAATATTACCCCTGAAGGTCGTATTGGCATGGATTTGAGTATTGAAAATGGTTCACCAACCATCATCAATGGTGCGACAGCGGTTTCTAAAGATTCGATTAAAACCAACGTAGTCGTCGATGATGGTCAAACGGTTGTGCTCGGTGGCGTGTTCAAAAATACCTTAGGTAACGATGTGACTAAAATCCCTTTCTTAGGGGATTTACCTTATGTTGATCGCTTCTTTAAACGCACCTCAAAAAGCAATAATAAGCAAGAATTATTGATTTTTGTGACCCCAAAATTGGTGAATGACACGGGTCGTATCAATTAATTGACCACCCAACAGACGTTTTGTATAACAAAATAGTCTTATAGCGCATTGCCACAAATCACAGTATAATGTTTTCAATATATTATAGAGTGATTTGTGGTTTTTTTATGGAGTGTAATCAACCTAAGCCGTTAATTATTTTGATTGGTCCAATGGGTGCGGGTAAAACGACAATTGGTAAACTGTTGGCGCAGCAACTTGGGTTTACGTTTTATGACAGTGATCAGGAAATAGAACGCGTCTCAGGTGCCAGTATTAGCTGGATTTTTGAAAAAGAGGGTGAAGTTGGGTTTCGCCAACGTGAAACACGTGTGCTTGATAAACTAACCCAGCTCGATCATGTCGTACTAGCCACAGGCGGTGGGGCAGTCACTATCGCTGAAAATCACCATTTTTTAAAACGTGGTATAATTATCTATTTGCGGGCAGAAGTTGATATTCAATATGAACGCACTTGTCGAGACCGCAACCGTCCGTTATTACAAATAGACAATCCTAAGCAAAAGCTAACTGAACTGTTTTGTAAACGTGACCCAATTTATCAGCAGCTTGCTGACATCACCATTGTTACGGGTCACAGTTCCCCAAAAAAAATGGTGCATGAGATTTTGCTGCAATTGCAAGACGCCAATATAACCGTCTAAATGTAGCACTCTCGATATGACAAGCTAATTGATGACAACCTGCTAGATGCTAAAAAGATAACATTGATATGAATACTGCCATGCGCCGTGAGTTAATTGTCCATACACGTTCACACGACTATCCCATTTTTATTGGGGAAAATCTCATCGAAACCTTTGATTTTGCTGACTATATTGGTGGCAAACAAATATTGGTTGTCACCAATGAGACAGTTGCACCCTTATATCTTGACAAGCTCGTCGCACGTCTGCCTGCCGATAAACTCATTAAAACTTGTATTTTACCTGATGGTGAGCAATATAAAACCCAGCAAAGCATTGATAGTATTTATGATCAGTTAATGGAAAATCACTTTAACCGTGACTGTACGCTGATAGCCCTTGGCGGTGGTGTCATTGGTGATATGGTGGGTTTTGCGGCAGCAAGTTTTATGCGCGGTGTCGATTTTATCCAAATTCCCACAACGTTGTTATCGCAAGTGGATTCTAGCGTCGGCGGCAAAACAGGCATCAATCATCGCTTGGGCAAAAATATGATTGGCGCGTTTTGGCAGCCGCGTCTTGTTTTGGCAGATATGACCACGTTAAAAACCTTGCCACCGCGTGAGTTGTCAGCAGGGTTAGCGGAAGTTATCAAATACGCGTTAATCGGCGATGTGGCTTTTTTGGCTTGGCTTGAAACCCATATGACGTCGTTACGCACGCTCGATTTGAATTTGTTAGCCCAAGCTGTACTGATTTCTTGCCAGCATAAAGCGGATATTGTGGCGCAAGATGAGTTTGAAGCCAATAAGCGTGCGCTGCTTAATTTTGGTCATACCTTTGGTCATGTGATTGAAACACATGAAGGTTATGGCAATTGGCTACACGGTGAAGCAGTCGCGGTAGGCATGATTCAAGCGATGCAATTGTCACAAAAACAAGGGTGGCTTAGCGCGGATGATGTTGACAGAGCTAGCTCTTTAATCGCCCGTGCTGATTTACCCACCCATCCGCCAGCCATCGAGGTCAATACGGCGCTGGATTTGATGGGTCATGATAAAAAAGTCAAATCCGGCAAAATTCGTCTAGTATTACTAGAACAATTGGGACAAGCGGTATTGACGTCAGCGTATGATCCAGCGTTATTGACAGACGTGCTGGCTTTAACTGACAAAGCTAATTGATATAAATTTTATAGATGGGTTAAAGCGTCCTATCGGGCGTTAACCTTACCTCAGACAGAAGGTTGTTTTATGGTGCATTCTTTATCTACGCTGTATCGTTCATGGGCATTTAAAGTGACCACTTGGCTGATTTTAGCGGCGATTGCAGGGGGCTTGACGGTCGTGGTGTGGATTGCCTCTGCGGTAAAGCCTGCCAAAAGTGCGGTGAAAGCGGCGAGTAATGCCAATCAAAATCAAGATCCCACCGCGCTACTATTGGCAAAACCACCTGAAGAGCTTAATACCGAAGTTAGACCCATCAAATTTGATGCCGTGATTCGTGATATGCGCAACTATCCCAAAGAATTTAAGGACAGTCGCTTTATCAAGGCCAATAACGGGAAATGGACAGTTCAAGTCATGAACGTGGTGGAGCACGAAGTGGTCACCGATTACCTAAATAGCCGTGACGATCGTGATAAATTTAATTATTTTCGTATCGTCGATGCCCATAACCAAAAACGCTTTGTGGTCACTTATGGCGTATTTGGCTCAGTACAAGAAGCGGTTGGCGCAGCTAAAGTAGTGAATTTTAATTTACCAAAAGAAGTTAAGGCATTTCCTGAAGAATTTAAAATGTATGCCCCACAAATGGATGAGTATGAAGTCGCGCCGCCACTTCGTGATGTCGGTAAGACAGCCGCGCGGGAAGTCAAGCTAAACGCCACACCAAAATTATTGCCCGCACCAAAAGCTAAAGTTGAACGGCAACCACAAGCTGCGACCCCCACAGCAGCAGAACCAAAACGCGTAGCACCAAAAACCAGCATTGAAAAGTCAGTCAATCCGCAAGAGACCCTTTCTATTCAAGAAGGTAAAGTGATTGCTGAAAGCAACAGTAACGACTCAAATACCACCCGTTCAGAACCAAAAGTTATCAATAGCAAGAATGATAATGCGGACGTTAAACCCAAACAAACCCACAGCAAGCCGTCTGAAGAAAAGCAAAAATCCAAAGATGCCTCAAAGGATAGCATGGGCGAGTTAATCAAGCAGAAGTCCCAAGCTAACTAGTGACTTTAGATGAATTGGTTAGTTTTGGGGTTCAAATAACAGTGGATTTTTTTACCCTTTTTCGTTAATATAACGAAGGGTATCATTTTTATTTCTTATGGTACATATAGATAACAAACATGACGGTTATCTATTCCAATCTTTTATGATTCAATAGCAAACATTGCACATATTTATAGTATGCCCATTTCTTTGCTACCAGCTTGTTAAGGGAACACGCTTATGTCTTTAAATCAGTATTCAGATCAGCATAATCTTTACCAACCCGATGTGTTCAAAGACAACTGTGGGTTTGGTTTGATTGCGCATACCCATGGTGAAGCTAGTCATGACTTAGTGCAAACAGCGATTCATAGTTTAAGCTGTATGACCCACCGCGGTGGCGTGGCAGCCGATGGTAAGACAGGCGATGGTTGTGGTCTATTGATTGCGACGCCCAAAGTGTTTTTTAAAAAAATCGCATCAGACAATGGCTTTACCCTAAACGAAATTTTTGCCGTCGGCACGGTATTTGTTAACCTTGATAAAGCGTTAGCACAGCATAGCCAAGATACCCTAAGCCAAGCGATTGAAGCACAAGGTTTGCTAGTCGCTGGCTGGCGTGATGTGCCGGTTGATTTAAGCATCGTCGGTGACATTGCCCGTGAATCACTCCCAGGCTTTAAACAAATTTTAGTCAATTGCCCCATCAATATGGACGAGGCAACCTTTAACCGTAAATTATTCGTTGCACGCCGCAAAGCAGAAATCGAACTGAAAGATGACCCGTTGTTTTATGTGACGTCATTGACCTCACAAGTGGTTATCTATAAAGGCTTAGTCATGCCTGCTGATTTGCCCGCGTTCTTCTTGGATTTGCAAGACGAACGTTTGGCGTCACACATTGTGGTATTCCACCAACGTTTCTCAACCAATACCCTACCAAGATGGCCACTCGCACAGCCTTTTCGCTATCTTGCCCACAATGGTGAATTAAACACGATTGACGGTAACCGTGACTGGGCGGTCGCTCGTACGCCAAAATTTGTCACCGATTTGATTCCAGAGCTGCAAGAATTACAGCCACTAGTCAACCGTGTGGGCTCTGACTCATCAAGCTTAGACAATATGCTTGAAGTACTGGTGTCAGGGGGCATGGATTTATTCCGTGCGCTTTCTATCCTTGTGCCGCCAGCATGGCAAAATGTTGACACGATGGACATGGATTTACGCGCGTTTTATGAGTTTTACTCACAGCACATGGAAGCGTGGGATGGTCCAGCCGGTCTAGTCATCCAAGATGGTCGCTATGCGGTTTGTATGCTTGACCGCAATGGTTTGCGTCCATCACGTTGGGTGACTACCAAAAATGGCTATATCACCGTGGCTTCAGAAATCGGCACTTGGGATTATCAACCTGAAGACGTGATTGCTAAAGGTCGCGTCGGACCGGGGCAAATGCTAGTAATTGACACTGAAACTGGTAACATCATGGACACCAAAGCAGTGGGTCGTCAGCTGAAAAAAGCCCACCCATATCGGCTATGGTTACGGGAAAATGCGGTACGTCTACGGGATGATGAACAGCTAGAAGAAAAAGCTTACGAGCAACGTGAAACAGGCGAGAACCTGTTAGCACTGCAAAAAATGTTTCATATCACCAATGAAGAACGCACAGAAATCATCCGTCCTTCAGCCGAAAACGGTCAAGAAGCCGTTGGTTCGATGGGCGATGACACCCCGATGGCGGTACTGTCAAAACAAGTTCGTCACGTCGCTGATTTCTTCCGTCAACAATTTGCTCAGGTTACCAACCCACCAATCGATCCTCTGCGCGAAGCGATTGTCATGTCATTGGAAACTTGTTTGGGTAGCGAAAAGAATATTTTTGAACCCACGCCAGACCATGCCAACCGTATCGTGTTGTCATCGCCTGTGTTGTCATCGAGCAAAATGATGCAACTGCGCAGCGTCACAAAACCAGGTTTTGAAATTGAAACCATTGATTTAAATTATGATGAATCAATGCCATTAGACGATGCCATCAAACACATCTGTGAGCAAGCTGCACAAGCGGTACGTGCAGGTAAAGTATTGATTGTATTATCTGACCGCAATATCGAGAAAGGTAAAGTACCTGCCAATGCCATTATGGTGACAGGTGCGGTGCATCATCACTTGATTAATGTGGGTTTACGCGCAGATGCCAACTTAATCATCGAAACAGGTTTGGTACGTGATTCGCACCAATTAGCGGTCTTGTTAGGGTTTGGTGCTACCGCGGTTTATCCATACTTGGCTTACAATGTGATTGCAGACTTGGTCGATAAAGGCGACTTGCTTGGTGACCCGTTGTACGCCAAAAACAACTTCCGCAAAAGCTTGGATAAAGGCTTGTTAAAAATCCTATCAAAAATGGGTATTTCGACCGTCTCTTCTTACCGCGGTGCGCAATTGTTCGAAGCGGTGGGTTTATCAGAAGAAGTGGTTGAGCTTTGTTTTACTGGGGTTGAAAGCCGTATCTCAGGTGCCACGTTTGACGATTTGGCGATTGACCAACAAATCTTGGCAAAAAACGCCTTTACCAAACGAGTACCGCTTGACCAAGGCGGCTTGTTAAAATTCGTCTTTAACAAAGAATACCACGCCTTCAACCCAGATGTGATTCAAGCGCTACATAAAGCGGTACGCACGGGCGACTACGAAAACTACAAAGAATATGCGTCGATTGTCAACAGCCGTCCTGTCGCGACGTTACGTGATTTGCTGCAGTTAGATACCAGCAAATCCATCAGTGTTGATGACGTTGAGCCCATTGAACAAATCCTAAAACGCTTTGACTCAGCAGGTATGTCATTAGGCGCCTTGTCGCCAGAAGCACACGAGGCGATTGCAACCGCGATGAACACGATTGGCGGACGTTCAAACTCGGGTGAGGGCGGTGAAGATCCCACACGTTATGGCACGATTCGTAACTCAAAAATCAAACAAGTCGCCTCAGGTCGTTTCGGGGTCACGCCGGCCTACTTGCGTTCTGCAGAAGTCATGCAGATTAAAATCGCGCAGGGGGCAAAACCCGGTGAAGGCGGTCAGTTGCCGGGTGGTAAAGTAAATAGCTTAATTGCGCGTTTGCGTTACTCAGTGCCAGGTGTGACCTTGATTTCACCACCGCCACATCATGATATTTATTCGATTGAAGACTTGGCGCAGCTAATTTTTGACTTAAAACAAGTCAATCCAAACGCGCTTGTGTCAGTCAAATTGGTGTCGCGCCCAGGCGTAGGTACCATTGCAACGGGTGTGGCAAAAGCGTATGCCGATTTGATTACCATTTCAGGGTATGATGGTGGTACCGCAGCGTCACCCTTGTCGTCAATTCACTATGCAGGCTCGCCTTGGGAATTGGGCTTATCTGAAGCGCACCAATCGCTTCGTGTCAACGGGTTACGTCATAAAGTACGCGTGCAAACAGATGGTGGTTTAAAAACGGGTTTAGACGTAGTAAAAGCAGCAATACTGGGAGCGGAAAGCTTCGGTTTTGGTACCACGCCGATGATTGCCGTGGGCTGTAAATACCTGCGTATCTGTCACCTAAATAACTGCCCAACGGGCGTGGCAACGCAAAAATCAGAACTGCGCGATGAGCATTTCATCGGTGAAGCAGAGATGCTGATTAATTTCTTTAGATTTGTGGCACAAGAAACCCGCGAGTGGTTAGCGGCATTGGGCGTGCGTTCAATGGAAGAGCTTGTGGGTCGCACCGACTTGCTATCAGCCATGTCAGGCACTACCAACAAGCAACAACACCTAAACTTAGCGCCGCTATTATTTACCCATAGCAAAGGCGATGGCAAACCACAAACTTGCCAAGTTGAGCGCAATGAGCCATTTGACAAAGGCTTGCTTGCTGAGCAAATGGTTATCGATATGATGGAGACCATCAAATCAGCCAAAGGTGGTGACTTTAGCTATCGTATTGGCAACTGTGACCGTTCCATCGGTGCGCGTATCTCAGGGGAGATTGCTGCGCTGCATGGCAACAATGGTATGGCAAGCGCGCCAATCAACTTGCACTTAACCGGCACCGCGGGTCAAAGTTTAGGTGTGTGGAATGCAGGCGGTTTAAACATTAAGCTTGAAGGGGATGCCAACGACTACGTAGGTAAAGGCATGGCAGGGGGTGAAATCGTGATTTACCCACCAAAAGGTTCGACTTTTGCTAGCCAGCAAACCGCTATCATCGGTAACACCTGTTTGTATGGTGCCACAAGCGGTCATCTATATGCAGCAGGTACTGCCGGTGAACGTTTTGCGGTGCGTAATTCAGGTTGTTTTGCGGTGGTTGAAGGTACCGGTGACCACTGCTGTGAATACATGACGGGCGGTGTGGTGACGGTGTTGGGTAAAACCGGTCTCAACTTCGGTGCTGGTATGACAGGGGGTTTTGCTTACGTACTTGATTTAGATGGCGATTTCTTTGACCGTTGTAACCATGAGCTTATCGATATGCATCGTATTTCAAGTGAGCAAACAGAAAATCACCGTATCAACTTGATGTCGATTATCAAAACTCACGTAGCAAAAACAGGTAGCCAATGGGGTCAAACCATCCTTGACGACTTTGAGCATTATGTTCGTAAGTTCTATTTGGTCAAACCAAAAGCCGCGAACATTACTTCGCTACTAAAAACGACCATGGCAGACCCACAATAAGCGATTGTGTAGCATAATTTGATGATATTGGATTGCTAAAGGTAGCGCGTGACCAGCGCTCTACCTTTAACTTAAATTTTAAAAGTTCGCTGTCAAGCAGGTCGGTATACAGTGAATCGCTGGATACCACTCACTTAGGAGCATTGCTTTAGGAGCATTGGGGCATGGCAAAACGATTACACAACGATTTTCAGTTTTTAGACGTCGCACGTGTCGACCCTTCAAAAAAAGACATTAATACCCGTACTCACGAGTTTGTTGAGATTTACTATCCATTTGAGCAAGACAACGTAACTGACCAAGCGCACCGTTGTCTTGAATGTGGTAACCCTTACTGTGAATGGAAATGTCCCGTTCACAACTACATTCCAAACTGGCTAAAACTGGCTACCGAAGGTCATATTTTCCAAGCGGCAGATTTATGTCACCAAACTAACACGTTGCCGGAAGTCTGTGGGCGAGTATGTCCTCAAGACCGTCTGTGTGAAGGGGCTTGTACCCTCAATGACGGCTTTGGGGCGGTCACCATTGGGAACGTGGAAAAATACATCACCGATACTGCGTTTGCGCTAGGCTGGCGTCCAGATATGAGCGGTGTGACTTGGACGGATAAAAAAGTTGCGGTGATTGGCGCAGGTCCTGCGGGTCTTGGCTGTGCTGACATATTGGTCCGTAATGGCGTCAAACCTGTGGTGTTTGACAAACGCCCTGAAATTGGCGGACTACTGACCTTTGGTATTCCAGAATTTAAAATGGAAAAAAATGTCATGCGTCGTCGTCGCGAAGTGTTCGAAAGCATGGGCATTGAATTTCGTTTAAATACCGAGATTGGTAAAGATGTCACCATTGATGAGTTACTCAGTGAGTATGACGCGGTGTTTATGGGTATGGGTACCTATACCTATATGCGTGGCGGTTATGCCGGTGAAGAGCTATCTGGCGTGTATGATGCGTTAGATTTTTTAATCGCAAACGTCAACCGCTGCCAAGGTTGGGAAACGAACCCACAAGAGTACATCGACCTACAAGGTAAAAAAGTGGTCGTCCTTGGCGGTGGTGATACCGCGATGGACTGTAACCGTACCAGTATCCGCCAAGGTGCAACTTCTGTGACTTGTGCCTACCGCCGTGATGAAGAGAATATGCCAGGCTCACGCCGTGAAGTGCGTAATGCGCGTGAAGAAGGCGTACAGTTTTTATTTAACCGTCAGCCGATTGAAATTATCGGTTTAAATGGTAAAGTAACCGGTGTTAAAGTAGTGACTACTAAACTTGGCGAACCCGACAACCGTGGTCGCCGTAGCCCAGAGCCTATTCCCAATTCAGAAGAAATCTTGCCAGCCGATGCGGTGATTATGGCATTTGGTTTCCGTACTAGCCCAGCTGAGTGGTTTACCACCCAAGGCATCGAGATGGATAATAGTGGACGGGTGATTGCACCTGAGTTACAAACTTATAAGTACCAAACTAAGAATCCAAAAATCTTCGCAGGTGGCGATATGGTGCGGGGTTCAGACTTGGTGGTAACCGCGATTTGGGAAGGTCGTGAGGCCGCTAAAGGTATCCTAGATTACTTGGATGTTTAAGCGTGAAACTTCTTTAGCTAACAATTGCTGTTAATTACGTCAAAAAACCCAATATCGATTGGGTTTTTTTACAGGTAAATTTCGGTGCGTTTTTGTCCACTTTAAGCTATTATGTCGCATAAATTCATCATACCACTAGGTCAATGACATGCCATTTACGCAGCATTTTCGTCCCGCTACTTGGGCAAAATTACGGTGTCAACATGCCAATCTTTATCAAATCGATGAGCAGCTGTTTCGTAGTGAGCAGCTAACGCCCGATGATATCGGTATTATCCAGCAATACGGCATCAATACGCTTATCAATTTACGATTTTTTGATCGCGATGATAACGAAGAAAATTTAGCCAACTTACCGCTGACCTTTATCAATCACCCATTGATGACTTGGGCGATTAAGCCGCAGCAACTTGCTGAAATTTTGTATGATATTTTGTGGCACCAAGCGCGTGGCGACAAGGTGCTCGTGCATTGTTATCACGGCTCAGATCGCACGGGTATTACCGTTGCTATGTATCGCATTTTGGTACAAAACTGGACGATTGAGCATGCCAAAATTGAAATGCAGGACGGCGGGTATGGCTTTCACTGGATTTGGATTAATATCAGCAATTTATTGACCGAGAAAAAAGTGCAAGAAGTGCAACACGCTTTGTTAGCGCTACAACGCCAAAAGCCTTATTATTAGCCAACCTTAAAACCCATCAAGCGACATTAACTTTGGATAGCCTGTGAATATCAAACGACTGTTAGGTGAAACCATTATCTATGGTATCGGTGCGATTTTACCCCGTGTCATTACCTTTTTACTCAATCCGTTGTATATCAATTACATTGATAAAGAAGCCTTTGCTATCTTTACCAGCCTATATGCTTGGATTGCTTTTATCAATATTGTGCTCACTTTTGGTTTTGAAACATCTTATTTTCGCTTTTCAGGAGAAGATAAAACAGGCGCCGCCGAAAAAAATGTGTTTAGCACGGCGTTTTGGTTTATTGCCATGTTGGCAGGCAGTTTTTTGGTCATGGTGTTGCTCTTTAGCAATCCGCTATCAATCCTGATGGATTATGGCAATCATCCTGAATTTTTGCGTTGGTTTGCTTGGATTGCGTTTTTTGATGCAATTTGTACCATTCCGTTTGCTTGGCTACGTTATCACAACCAGCCTGTGAAGTATTCGGTGGTGCGGGTAGTGTCGATTTTGATACAGACTGTGGTGGTTATTGCCCTATTTCGCTTTGTGCCTATTGATGCTGCCAAAAGTTTCGGCTTGACCGAGCAAGTGGCGTATCCGTTCTTTGCCAATTTAGTTGCCAGTCTCGCCACTTTTATGATGCTGTTCCCAATTATCAAAAAAGTACGCTTACATTTTGATAAAGCCTTGTTCAAACGTATGATTCGTTATTCTTATCCGGTCATGCTGGCAGGGTTGGCGTTTATGGTGAATGAAAACTTCGATAAAATCATCCAATATTATATGATTGATAAAGGCGATGCGGGGGCATACGGCGGCTGCTATAAATTGGCGGTGTTAATGACTTTGTTTGTGACCGCCTATCGGATGGGGATTGAGCCGTTTTTATTTAAACAAATGCACCACGCCAATGCCAAACATACGTATGCCATGATGACGGAGTATTTTGCTTTATTTGCATCGGTGGTGGCGCTTGGGATTATTGCCAATATTTCATGGCTTAAACGGTTATTTATCACCGACCCCAGTTATTGGACAGCGATTAATATCGTACCGATTATCGTCATTGCAAACCTATGTTTTGGGATTTATTACAACCTATCAACTTGGTATAAGGTAACTGACCGTACTGGGATTGGCTCAGCCATCTCGTGGCTTGGGGCAGGATTGACTATTTTGCTCCATATGCTGTTTTTAAAACAATACGGCTTTATGGTGTCGGCGTGGGTGACGCTTTTTGTTTATTTCCTCATGATGATAGTATCGTACGCGCTTGGACAGCATTTTTATCCAATACCTTACCAAACCAAAAAAATCGTTTTCTTTTTGGGTACGCTAATGCTGTTTAGTGTGATAATCGTCAGTGCTTTTCAAATGAATTTTTGGTTATCCAATACCTTATTACTGGTCTATATTGGCTTAATCGGCTATAGCGAGCGCGCGCTGTTAAAAGGTTTGGTAAAGGCAAAAGCGTCATGATTGAGGCTCAATAATATTTTAATGGGTCCCAGTATTTAATTTAGCCAAATTACCCTTATATCAGTTACTAGTCGCAATTGATTCACCTTGCGCAAAAAAGTTTGCTATAGTAACAGCAGGAGAATCAATGAATTGCTACTTACCTGTGATAGACATGGGTAAGTCATCTCATGAGAAGGAGTTTTTCATGCAACAATCAAGTACACCGCAAGCAACTACCCAGCCATCCAATCCTCTATTAGCGAATAATGAGCAACTGATAGCAGTGTCTGCCAAAGATATTGTTAAACAACATCTCGATAAGCTCGGTATACCCCAAGATATTGAGATTGATGATGCCGAATTTGCAGAAAAAAAACAGCGCATTGCCGATTTGTTAGAACAGCATAATGCCACGTTAATTGCTCACTATTACACCGACCCAAAAATCCAAGCAATTGCCGAAGCCACAGGCGGTATCGTATCGGATAGTTTAGAGATGGCGCGGTTTGGGCGTGATAGTGATGCCGATGTGCTGATTGTTGCAGGCGTCAAATTCATGGGTGAGACCGCTAAAATCCTAAGTCCTGCAAAAACGGTATTAATGCCAACGCTAGAAGCCACTTGCTCACTAGATTTGGGTTGTCCGATTGAAGATTTTAGCGCGTTTTGTGACCAGCATCCTGACCGTACTGTGGTCGTGTATGCCAACACCTCAGCGGCTGTTAAAGCGCGGGCAGATTGGGTGGTGACATCGAGTATCGCGGTTGAGCTCATTGACCATCTAGACAGCCAAGGTGAAAAAATCATTTGGGCACCTGACCAGCATTTGGGGCGTTATATCCAGCAAAAAGTGGGCGCAGATATGCTACTGTGGGATGGCGCTTGTATCGTGCATGAAGAGTTCCGTAGCCGCAGCCTAAAAACCATGAAAGAGATGTACCCCGATGCGGCGGTGCTAGTGCACCCAGAATCACCGATTGAGATGACCCAGATGGCAGATGCTGTGGGTAGCACCAGTCAGCTGATTAAAGCGGCGCAAACCCTACCGCACAAGATGTTCATCGTCGCCACGGATCGCGGTATTTTTTATAAAATGCAGCAAGCAGCGCCAGATAAGGTGTTTATCGAAGCGCCGACGCGTGGGGAAGGTGCAACCTGTCGTTCATGTGCGCACTGCCCGTGGATGGCGATGAGTGATTTAGACCAAATCATCCATGCACTGGAGAAAGTAGGCACGCCTGACGCCGTACCGCACGAGATTTTTGTTGATGCGCAGCTAATCGAACAAGCTAAAAAACCCCTAGATCGAATGTTGGCGTTTGGTGCCACGCTCAAAAGATAGGCATTAACAACCATCGTCTGTTTTTAAAATATTGAAAAAAGTCGTTGACAGCCTAACTAACTTGCTTTAATATACGCACCACTTAGCGATGATAGCCTTTAAGCTTACCATTGCTAAGGTTTTGAAGTAACAATTAAAGCCTAGTTAGGCAATCGGAGTGTAGCACAGCTTGGTAGTGCACCTGGTTTGGGACCAGGGGGTCGAAGGTTCGAATCCTTTCACTCCGACCATTCATTCTTTAAACTTACCCAAGTTGAAAAGATGAACCAAGAGCCGAGCAGGCTTTTTTTATGCGCCTGTAGCTCAGTTGGATAGAGCACCCGCCTTCTAAGTGGGTGGTCACAGGTTCGAATCCTGTCAGGCGCGCATTTTGCTAGTCTGTAAAACCTACCTTATGGCGGATGTAGCTCAGTTGGTAGAGCCCCGGGTTGTGATCTCGGTTGTCGTGGGTTCGAGTCCCATCATTCGCCCCATATTTTAAAAAAGCCCCTAATTCATTGAATTAGGGGCTTTTTTTATGCCTTGTCTTTTCCCTTATCTATTTATCACGTTTGCAAATTTGTTATAAAAAACAATGGTTGTGCTACACTTTTTTAGGATGAATTATTATCTATTTTATATACTAGGGTCATATAGTGTACTAGAAGATAAGCTCGTAAAGGTAAATTGCCAATAGCGTAACTTTACCTGATGGAAAACCTCAAATAAAATGGCGTGAGACCCTGAATATGATACGAAGTACAACGATGTTTTATCAACTTGCTATGACCAGTGTTGCGATAAGTGGCTGCATAGTTGTCAATACTGCCCAAGCGGCTACTAGGCTGCCAAAATCCCCTTGGCAATCGCATGCATCACTCAAAAGTAATCAAGTTAGCCCAATTTACCACCAGCAATGGCGACAATCTGATTATAAATATTGCCCAATTTTAGCCATTGCTAATCATTCATCAGTCAATATCAAAACTGCGCAATCACGCGCTGCCAATTTTTCAGGTGGCTTTGCGGTGGCATATGATTTGAAGAACTATAAGGGCAAGCCTTTGCGCAATGCTTACGGCGTAGCCAATGCCGGTATGACGTCTAAGCGTGACTTGTATGGGGGCTGGGCCTATCATAAAAACTATGCTGATGGCAGTTATGTGACGCTTGGGCGAGAGGGCAATAACCCACAGGGTAAAATGCTGGCTTACCTCGTGCTTGACAATGGCTGTTTTTATAACATTTGGAGTCAGTTAAGTAGTGAGCATCTGCAAAAAATGATTGGTCAACTACGCTATGTCAATTGATGAATCAAAAAGTAGCTAAAAAAATAGCTATGAAAAAGTAGCCACAAAAAAAGCAACGTTACTGCGTTGCTTTTTTTAAAGTTGCTTTTTTTCGAATTTTTTTTTAAAGTTGCTCGTTTTAAATTTTCTTGTTTCAAGAAAAGTCATGCAAAGAAATTTTCTAGCACCTTACGCTGACTGCTTTGCCAATGTGACCAGTCTTTGGCTGAGTCCGCTAGTGAGCCCCGCCAGCCTTTGATATTACCTTTCATGGTAGATAACCGATGTTGGCTGGTGGTATTGAGCAGTGTCGGCTGTTTTTGCAAACGCTCAAGCGCGACCAAGGCAGCAGGGCGGTCATTACACAATAATCCCATATCGCAACCTGCCGTTAAGGCAGCCGCAATACGGTCACCTGCATCACCTGCAACATGTGCCGCTTTCATCGATAGGTCATCGGAGAACAATACCCCATTAAACCCTAGTTTGCCACGAATAATCTGTTGTAGCCAAATCGATGAAAACCCTGCAGGTTTGTTATCAACTGTGCTAAATACCACATGAGCGGGCATGAGCGCATCCAGTAAAGGCTTGTTGCGAATAAATGGCTGCATATCGTATTGGCGAATCTCATCATAACTGCGCTCATCGGTGGCATCATCCACATGAGAATCAGGGGCAACTGAGCCGTGACCAGGAAAATGCTTGCCCGTGGTTGCCATTCCGGCAAGCTTCATGCCGCGCATGAATTCAGCAGATAAGGCGGTGATTGCAATCGGATGGGCGTGAAACGCGCGATCACCAATCACGCGGCTAACCCCATTGAGATCGAGTACAGGCGCAAAACTAAAATCAATCCCAACCGCTAGGACTTCGCTTGCCATCAAATAGCCCGCACAATAAGCAAGATCAAGCGCAGTGATCGGGTCATGCTCAAACCTTTCACCGAGTTTACCCATCGCAGGTAGCGGCGAAAAACCTGCGCGCAAGCGAGCGACACGTCCACCTTCTTGGTCAACCGCAATTAAAATATTGGGCTTGATGGCACGCATACTATCAGTCAATTCGCGTACTTGCTCAGGGCTATCTACATTGCGCCCAAACAAAATCACCCCGCCAACTTCTGGTTGGCGTAGCAGGGCTTCATCTGCTAGGCTAAGCGCTGTGCCTTCAATATCGAGCATGAGTTGACCGACTGCTTGCATGCGGTAATCCTTCTGGGTATTGCTTGCCGTCAACTTTTAGATATAGTTGGCGGCAGAAAAATTTTGAAAAAACATAGCATACGCTTTTTTTGATAAAAATGCGACTAGCTTACTGGCGATTATTATTAGCGATTATTACTGACGGTTAAGCCGTGACGGTGGCGGCAACAAACTGATATCACTCACCCGACAAGGATTGATATCAATCCCGCCACGGCGTGTGTACCATGCGCGTACCATGAGCGTTTTTGGCGCAAAGGCTTGGGTTAAATCACTAAAAATTTGCTCCACGCATTGTTCATGAAAGCCATTATGCTGACGAAAGCTCAAAATATACTCAAGCAGTCCTGCTCGGTCAATCGGTTGGCTATCTATCTGAATCTCCAGTGTTCCCCAATCTGGCTGATTGGTGACAGGGCAGTTTGAGCGCAGCAGATGCGAATGCAAGATTTGTAACTGGCTATCCGAGGCGCCTTGATGGGCAACGGTTAAGCTTGAAGGATCGACATCATTGACAATGGCGATTTTTTTATCGCTATTATCTAACGCGTTGTCAATGCAATCACCCTGTGGCGCGCTGATAGGTAAGCTATTTGCGATGTTTACCTCAAAAATCTCAAGCGTCACATCGGTTTTTAGACAAGCGGATAAATCTTTTTCCACCGTTGCTTTAACAGCTTGTTGATTGTCAAATTCAGTGAAATTTAGGCTATTAAAATAAAGTTTGAGTGATTTTGATTCGACAATGTAGTCTGATGTGGCAGGGATGGCAAGGCGCGCCATTGCCACCTGTGACATGCCGTGTGAATTCAGCCAAGACATTTCAAAAACCTGCCACCAGTCCATGCCGATACTTAAGGCGTCAGCAGGCAGCGCTAGGTTCGCTCGTCCTAATGCGCGGGGAATGGGGTAGAGCATATCGGGGGCATAGGTTTTTGGATAGTGGGTGGATTGACCCAAAATACCGTGAGTTTCAAGTGGTTTCATATTTTTTTAATTTAACTAAGTTATCTAAGTTATAAACGAACGCGTGAGCCATCTGCTAAAAGATAATACGCAATGCCATAAAATATCGCGGTAAAAATCCCAATCGCCACCAAAGATGACCATACATTGACATCTGAGTGACCCAAAATACCATAGCGAAAAGCATTGACCATATAAACAATGGGGTTTAGTAGCGATATGTTTTGCCAAAATCCCGATAAATCTTTAAGTGAATAAAACACACCGCCCAAATACGTCAAGGGTGTCAACACAAAACTGGGTACGATGGAAATATCATCAAACGAGCGCGCAAATACCGCATTAATCATACCGCCCAGCGAAAACAATGCCGAGGTCATCACCACGGTAAAAATCGTGACAAACGCATGCACCAGTGATAACTGAGTAAAAAACAACGCGAGTACCGTCACAATCGCGCCAATGGTCAACCCTCGGAACAAACCGCCCGCGATAAAACCCAGTAAAATGGTATGTTTAGAAATCGGACTGACCAGCATCTCTTCGATATTACCATGAAACTTGGTGGCAAAAAAACTCGATACCACATTGGAGTAGCTATTGGTAATCACCGACATCATAATCAAGCCAGGCACGATAAACTGCATGTAGGAGACACCGCCCATATCGCCAACCCGAGAACCAATCATTTTACCAAAGATGATAAAATACAAACTCATGGTGATGGCAGGGGGTAATAGCGTTTGCGGCCAAATGCGAAGAATTCGGCGGATTTCTTTGACTAACAAGGTGTTAAATGCAACCAACTGGTGCTGAAAATCCATGTTAATTCTCCAATTTTTCAGTCAAATTATTTTCAACAATCCCCAAAAACAGCTCTTCAAGGCGATTGGCTTTATTACGCATACTCGCTACCTGAATATTTTGAGCAGTTAACTGGGCAAAGACATCATTTAAACTGTCACCTTTTTTGAGCGTGACTTCAAGGGTCAACGGGTCTGGCTGCTTGGTTTTTACCACATTGGTTAACGCAATGCGTGCGGGATAAGGTTGCGCCAAATCAAACACAAAGCTTTCCACATCAAGGCTGGTAAGCAAACTTTTCATATCGGTATTGATACGAATTTCACCCTGGTCAAGGATAGCAATGTTTTTACACAGCTGCTCAGCTTCTTCTAGGTAATGGGTGGTTAAAATAATGGTCGTACCTTCTTCCGTGTTAATTTGCTGCATAAAATCCCACATCGAGCGGCGCAGTTCAATATCGACCCCTGCAGTCGGCTCATCCAAAATCAGCAGTTTGGGACGATGCATTAAAGCACGCGCAATCATCAAACGGCGTTTCATACCGCCAGAGAGCATACGCGCTTTGTCATCGCGTTTTTCCCAAAGCCCCAATGCTTTAAGCAGTTTTTCGGCACGCGGGCGAGATTCCTTGGTAGGTATACCAAAATAACCTGCTTGGGCAATCAAAATATCTTCGATTTTTTCAAACTGCATAAAGTTAAATTCTTGCGGCACCACGCCTAAGAACTGCTTGGCTTTGGCAGGATGTTTAAGCAAATCTACCCCAAAAATTTCTACCGAGCCTGAGCTGGGTTTAAATAGCGAGCTGATAATACCAATGGTGGTGGATTTACCCGCACCATTGGGACCAAGTAGGGCAAAAAATCCACCTTGGGGTACGGTCAAATCAATGCCTTTGAGTGCAGCAAAACCATTTGGGTAGGTTTTGGTAAGCTGGGAGATTTTTAGAGCAGGGATGGTAGTGTCAAAGTTTGCCATAGCAATGCAGGTTCTGTTTAAAGGTGAGACCTTAATGGGGATGGGTTAGACAGTTTAAAGATTTGAGTGAACTAAGTTTATAGTGGTTAAGCTAAATTATATCAATGATACAATTAAAAAAGCCTATCAGTTGATAGGCTTCATCTGGGCTAAAAATGACTATTTGGCTTGAGACACCATATAATCAACCGCATTGGTCACTTCCACATCTAGCAAATCAGCGTTACCGCCTTTAGCTGGCATGGCATTAAAGCCTTGTAGCGCGTGTTGGTGAAGGGTAGCGGTACCTTTAGCGATACGGGGACCCCAAGCGCCTTTATCACCAAATTTTGGTGCACCTAACAGACCTGCAGTATGACAAGTATGGCACACACCTTCATAAATTACTTTGCCTTCACGTGGTTTATCTGGATCAGCGGCACCCAATGCAGCGGCAATAGTGATATCACACTCTTTACCTTCAAAACAAACTTTACCTTGTGGGGCAATACGTGCGATTAGATTTGGGTATAATGCAACCAATTTTGCAACTTGAGGTGGGTCTTCAGGTGCTTTTTCTGCTTCCTTTTTTGCGGGAGCGGCAGAGGATGCAGGGGCTGAAGCAGTTGCAGTACTTGAGGCTGTCGCGGTACTTGAAGCGCTAGCGGTAGCTGATGCCGCTGCAGGGGCACTGGCTTTATCCTCAGCTTGGCTGACAGCGATACCCGCAAGACTTAGCATAGTAACCGCTGATAACATCACTACTTTTTTCATTCGTCACGTTCTCTCAAACAGGTGAATTAAATTATCGTAATACTTTTAAAACGGACAATATGAGCCATTAGATTGCTCGATTGTATCCGTTGATGCAATATTGATGCGATAAATGTTACACAGATTTATTTTCCATACTATTATAAGGGAAAATTATCTGAAAAAGCTATGCTTATTTGATGTGTGCTATCAACTTTGCCGAGCAGTTTTTAGCAGTAATTTTGATGATTTGCTTATTGTACGAAAAGTTTGCTAAAATAGCCCACTGCTTTTTTTCAATCCCAATCAAAGCGTTCGTAGCTCAACTGGATAGAGTACAGGTCTCCGAAGCCTGTGGCGTGGGTTCGAGTCCCGCCGAGCGCACCATTTTCACTATATAAGTATTTGATTTAATAGTATTTATATTCAATTGATTTTATTTAATGTACATATCAGTGTACAATATCTGCAATTTATTAAATTAACCCCACTCTCAACACTTTTAAGCGGGGTTGAAACAAAGAAGGCATGAACTT
>NZ_DALZOJ010000015.1:0-43771 GCF_032004885.1 Moraxella sp. CTOTU47579 | reverse complement strand
AAGTTCATGCCTTCTTTGTTTCAACCCCGCTTAAAAGTGTTGAGAGTGGGGTTAAATAAAATCAAAATAAAAGTTTGGGGCTATGCTACCATTGTTATTTTTTAAAGTATAGCCAAATAGTAGCGATTATCATCAAAAAATTGTTGGCTATAGCGTGTCAAATTATCAATCGAATGAATTAGTTACTGATTAATGCCAAATCCAAACCTTATCCCTTTGTCGCTTTATATCCATATTCCTTGGTGTGTTAAAAAATGTCCGTATTGTGATTTTAACTCACATGAAAGCCGTACACCGATTGATTTTGTAGGCTATGTCGATGCACTGTTAGACGATTTAAAAACCCAACTAAGCTTTGTACAAGGGCGCAAGATTTCCACCATTTTTATTGGGGGAGGCACGCCATCGCTGCTGCCGATTGCGCAATATCGGCAGCTTTTTGCGGGTATCAATGCTCAGTTAACACTGACTGACGATTGTGAAATCACCATGGAAGCCAATCCTGCCACCGTGGAGCATGCGCCATTTCATGAGTATTTAGCGGTGGGTATCAATCGGTTGTCGCTCGGTGTGCAAAGTTTTCAAACCCAAAAACTTGCTGCCTTGGGGCGGATTCATAACCCGCAGCAAGCGCTTTTAGCCATTGCCAATGCCCAGCAAGCAGGGTTTAAAAAGTTAAATGTCGACTTAATGCATGGCTTGCCCAACCAGACATTGGCAGACGCCCTGAGCGATTTGCAGCAAGCGATTGATTTGGGCGTTTCGCATATTTCGTGGTATCAGCTCACCATTGAGCCCAATACCGTGTTTTATCGCAATACGCCGATTTTGCCTGATGACGAGATATTGGTGGATATTTTTGAGCAAGGGGCTCAGCTTTTGCAAGCCAATGGGTTTGTGCAATACGAAGTGTCGGCATGGTCAAGACAGGCAGATTTTCAGCCCAGTCAGCATAATCTCAACTATTGGCAGTTTGGTGATTATCTGGCGATTGGGGCAGGCGCGCATGGTAAAGTCACGCGGCCTGATGGCATTTACCGGTTTAGCAAATCCCGTTTACCAAAAGATTATAGGATTAATCAGTCAGCGATAGGTTGGCAAGCCATTGAGCCTGCTGATTTACCGTTTGAATTTATGATGAATGGGCTGCGGCTAAAAAATGGCGTGCCCAAACAGTTTTGGACACAGAGAACAGGCTTGGCATGGTCAGTCATTGAGCCACAATTGATAAAACTACACAATCGGGGGTTGGTTGAGTTAAGCGGTGACCATATCCACTGCACAGCGCAAGGGTTTTTATTTTTAAACCAAGTGCTGCAAGAATTTTTACCCGATGATTAACGCTTTGACGGTGCATTTGATTGAATTTATGCGCCGCAGCCTTATTTAAGCGTCAATCAATTAAAAAAAGAGAGTGATATGTTTACCGATACCCATGCGCATTTAAACCGTTTGGATTTAGAAAAATATCAAGGTGATATCCGTCAAGCCTTACAAGCTGCCAAGGATGCGAACGTGCAGCGGATTATGGCGATTATGTGTGAGCTGGATGAATACGATGCTATTTATGAGATTATCAATACAAAAATTGACGGGCTGACGCTTGGGATGAGTGTGGGCGTGCATCCCTGCGAAGACCTTGCCATGCTAAAAAGTGCAACGGTTGAGACACTCGTTGAAATGGCAAATCAGCCACATGTTTGGGCGATTGGCGAGACGGGGCTAGATTACTATTGGTCAACAGAAAATAGCGGCGAGCAAAAAGCCAGCTTTGCCCGCCATATTCATGCCAGCCAGCAGCTAAAAAAACCCATTATCGTCCATACCCGTGAGGCGAAACACGATACATTGGACTTATTAAAAGCAGAAAAAGCCGAGCATGGCATTATTCATTGCTTTACAGAAGATTATGAGACCGCCAAAAAAGCCTTGGACTTGGGTTTTTATATTTCTTTATCAGGGATTGTGACCTTTAAAAACGCCACTGAATTACAAGCAGTGGCGAAAAAACTGCCTAAAGATCGCATTTTGATTGAAACGGACAGCCCATATCTGGCGCCAGTGCCCAAACGCGGCAAATCTAATGAGCCTGCTTTTGTGCCCTATGTGGCGGATTTTCTCGCCAAGCATTATGACATGCCAGTGGATGAGTTCGCCCATTTAACCCATCAAAATTTTGATGCATTATTACATCAATACGCTTAAAAATAGTTAACGAAATCTTTATACTTTGTTAAGTAGGTAATAAAATTTATGTGATAAAACATTTGGCAATGACTCATCAGTCATGTATCATACATAACAACCTTGCTCCTATGTTACTAAGCAAAGTTACTAAGCGAGGTTGCTAAGCTAGGTTACTAAGCGAGGTTATTAAGCTGGGTTACTATGCGAGGTTATTAAGCTGGGTTACTATGCAAAGTTACTATGCGAGGTTATTAAGCGAAGTTACTAAGCAAAGTTACTAAGCAAGCATTTTTTTATCATTTAACAGTTGTGCGTAGATGGGTTGATGTAACGGGTCTCGTCAACAATAGGGGCTACTAGAACAGACTGATGGAGTAATCAATGAGTCGTCAACAACAATTCAAAAATCGTGAAGAAGTCATATTGGCAGTTGCCGAGCAGTTGCTATTAGAGTCTGGGGAAGGTGATATCACCTTAGATAGTTTAGCGGAGCAGCTAGACTTAGCCAAAGGTACGCTTTACAAGCATTTTACCAGCAAAGATGAATTGTTTTTACGCATCATTATCCGTCATGAGCAACAACTACTTGCGCTGAGCGAAGTCGGGGATTGTCCTGCCGCAGGCGTGGCACGTCTTACCCTGTTTCAACTCATCAATCCGCAAAAAGCCATATTACTCAACCAAATCGAAGAACGCTTAGCCAATTCTGCCGTAGGGCTTAATAAGCTTTTTTCGCAGTTGTATGAAATTCGCCGTGAACGCATGAAGCGATTAATCAATACCACGGCTGAATACCTGCAATCGCTACACAGCACCATGAGTACCCGAGACTATCTGTCAACCATTTGGGCGATGGGTCAAGGCGGTGCAGGACTGCTGAATTCTAGTTTTTATCAACGCTATCTCGGTCGCCGCGATACGCTACGTTTTGCGCTAGTTCAGCATATTTTAGACATTCCCAAGCAATACCCTGCTGCGGTACAATCAGTCGATGCGCCTACTGGGGCGAACCTACCTAGCAATTCTACTGATACGGCAACTTCACAGACTGAGTCAAGCCTAACGCCACGCAATGTCAAATAATAAATGTCAAATACTAGATGTCAAAGAATACTAGTTAACTATCATCACCCCCGGTTAAGCTTTATAAACTATCCCTATTTTGTCTGAGTGCATGACGATGCGATTGCTGTTTGGTCGGTCTTGTAAAACTTTCACTCCCGCACCCAGTGCGATGGGTGGGCAACAAGGTTTTACCTTAATCGAAATCATGGTGGTCATCGTCATTTTATCTATTTTTGCTGCGATGATGAGCTTATCGGTAGGGGGTAGTGAAAATCGTAGAAACGCAGCTTTTTATGAGCGTCTGACCAGTAATCTTGATTATGTACGTCTGTTATCAACAGAACGCATGCAGCCCTATGGGTTGGCAATCAAACTGCCGCAAAATGACACGCCGAATCAGCTAGTGGTGGTTAAATTAGAAAACGCTTTTACTAATTCTCAAAGTGCTGTTGGCAATGCCAATGCCGCAACAACCTCGCAACCTGCGCCACCCCAATGGGTGATAGAAAAACAAATTCCACCGCTAGATGTGCCAGACAACCTTGCCGTCAAAATCCGCCCACTCGATAACCCATTTAACACCACCGCCGCCCAAAATACCCAACCCACCGCCAACTGGTTAAGCGGCAGCGAAGCACCGCCTGTGGTATGGTTTGGGACAGGTGAGGCGACACCCGTGCAAATCAGCATCCAAAAAACCAATGCCGACAAACAAACCTTTGCGGTTGGCAATCCCATCATCGTCAACCAAGCTGGGGCAATAGAGGTGGCAAAATGACTATTGCCACCTTAAATAGACTGGCTATCAGACAGCATCAGCAAGGATTTACCTTGCTTGAAGTTATGGTGGCATTAGCGATTTTGGCGGTGGTTGCGATATCAGCCAGCCAAGCCAGTCGCAGTTATGTGCAGTCTGTCGATAACATGAAAACGCGCACCTTTGGCTATTATGTGGCACAAAACACGCTGGCAGAATTACGACTACAAAAAACTTGGCTCACCGCGTCCGATACGCGGCAAATCACCTCGCAAGGCCGTCAATGGCAAGTGGTTATCTCACCGAAAACCACACAAACCAGCCAAGGCTTTGTCCAACCCATTCATATTCGCGTGGCACCTATTGTCGATGGCAGCGCAAAAAAAGACGTGGTGGATATTGATGCGGTGCTGGTAAAGGATATGGGGACAACGCCGTGAGCCGTTTTTTTATTGATTGCTCTGCTGCAACAGCAGCGCATAAAACATCCCAGCAAGGCTTTACCTTAATCGAGCTGATGATTGCGTTGGTGATTTTTGCCATGCTGGCATTGGCGGGATGGCAGATTATGGATAGTCTGACTAAAAGTCGTGAGCGCGGCTACCAACATCAAAAATCATTATCACAGCTTGATTATGCTTATTTACAGTTGTCGCAAGATTTGGCGCAAACCAGCAATTATGTGGCGGTGCCAATCCTATCAGCGACTGACAATAATACGGCATCGGTCAATAGTGCCGCTATGACGCCAACTTTTGTATTAAATGCGTCACAAATAAGTTTTATCCGTTTTGCCGCGCCCGATCCGCGTTATCAGCCGTCACCTATGCTAGCAAAAATACAGTATTCGGTGGCGGGGGAAACACTGACAAAACGGCGTTTTTACCAGTTAGACGACAACAACGAAACCCCTGCAACCAGTGTATTATTGACAGGTATCAAGGATGCCAGTTGGCGAGCATTGACGCCTGATGCGGTGAGTGTGTTTCCAGATGAAGCCACGCTGCAAAAAGTTCAGCAAATACAAGCGCAAAAAAACACCAATCAAACGGCCAATGCTTCAACCAACCCGATTCCTAACACGCCTGATAACACAACAGATCAAAATGGCAATTTGCAAAACAGTATAGACTTGACGCCTTATCAGCAGTTACCACGCGGCATCGAGCTTAATTTTAGTTACCAAGGCGAGCCGATTACTTGGCGATTTGCATTACCCAGTACTCCGCCAAACGCGCCCAACCCATAATTCAATCAAATTTTAGCAAATACACCATGCCAACAAACCGCTCTCCGTCTAAAATTTTTGCAAATGTTGCCATAGCAAGCCACCCATATCGGCATGGGCAACAAGGGATGGCGCTATTGACTATTTTGTTGTTGGTGGTGGCGATTACCATCGTGGCAGGCAGTATGCTTGCCAATCAAAAAGTGATGATTCGAGAATTTGAGCTGACCAAAGGTCAAGGGCAGCTTAAAGAATATGCTTTGGCAGGGGAAGCTATGGCGACCAATTTGATTGCGCAAGACAGCCAAGTCAACCAAGTCGATAGTTTAACAGAGGCTTGGGCAAAACCGCTGGCAGAGCAAACCATGAATCAAGCCAAAGTCAGTATTAAAATCGACGATGACGCCAGCCGTTTTAATATTAACAACCTGTATCATGATGGCAAAGTGGATGATACGGCACTGGCTTTTTTTCAAGCGCTGTTACAAGCCAATGGCTTATCGCCCAATATTGCGATGGCGGTGCTCGATTGGCAAGACCCAGACAGTGACACTCTTGCCGACGGTGGCGCAGAAGCAGCGTATTATCAAAGTACGGGCAAAAAAATGGCGATGGGTATCGCTAACCAGCCTTTTATCTCAATCAATGAATTGCAATATGTGCGCGGTATGGATAGCGAAGCATTGCAAAAATTAGCCCCGTATCTGACCGCAGTGCCATATTATCTGCCCATGAATATCAACACAGTGAAGCCCGAACTATTAAGCATACTGGTGAATTCACCTACCGTAACCAGCAGCAACCATCGGCAAGGCTCAAACCGTTCGGACAGTGATGACACCCCACAATCTGGGCAAGACACTAGCGCAGCTTCAAATGTGACGGCTACCCACCAAATCGACGATACAGCAATCACCAATTGGGCGAATGCCCGAGAAAACAATCTACCGGTGCAAAACTTGACTCAATTGTGGACAGTACCAAGTTTTGCCAACATTGACGAGCGTAACAAAGCACGCATCGCCAAGCTGTTATCCACCCAAAGTCAAAGTTTTCGCGTCGTTGTCAGCGTCAAAAGTGACGACAAGCAGCTTTTTTTGCATAGCCAAATCGCTAAGATTTTACCTGAAACTCACAATGACCCAGCAGCTGCTTCTAGTGTGTCAGCGACGCCCATGCCAGCACCAGTCAATACGCAAAATGGCACGCAAAATAATACGCCGCCGCAACTCATCACTTACAACCGCCAATTTTTACCCTTTGCCCAATAACGCAGCAGCGCAATAAATTGGCTTTAAAACTCTCAGTTATTTTGTCTTTATTTTAATCAGTTATTTGTTGCTGACGTATTCTAGGGTAAAATAGGGGGTTTGCTTGGGCGCTGTTGAATGACAATGGGGCAGAAAACGGGCACAAAAGCGTTGTCTACACAACGGATACACATGCAACCTAGATGTAACCTAGACGCATAAATTGGATGAATAAATTGGGTGAATATAGATGAATGTAATCGAGCGCTATTTTGGCATAGATGGCCGCAATACAACGATAAAAACTGAAATTCTGGCAGGTCTGACAACCTTTTTGACCATGGCTTATATTATTTTTGTCAATCCCGACATGCTGGCAAAAGCCGGGATGGATAAAGGGGCCGTATTTGTGGCGACGTGTCTAGCCTCAGCGCTGGGCTGTTTTTTGATGGGATTGATTGCGCGTTTGCCCGTGGCATTGGCACCTGGCATGGGTTTGAATGCGTTTTTTACCTTTACTGTGGTCTTGGGGATGGGTAAAAGTTGGCAAGTGGCGTTGGGGGCAGTATTTATTTCAGGCTTGCTCTTTGTGCTGATTAGTGCCTTTAAACTGCGTGAATGGATTATCAACGCGATTCCCTATACCCTTAAACAAGGTATCGTGGCAGGGATTGGGGCGTTTTTAGCGTTTATTGCGCTTAAAAGTTCGGGCATCATTGTGGCGAGCCCCGCCACGTTTGTGACGATGGGCAAACTCACTGATTTTGGTCCTGCGATGGCAATTTTGAGTTTTTTTCTGATTGTCGTATTTGTGCAGCGTAAAGTCCCTGCTGCAGTGATGTTGTCAATTTTAATTGTGACGGTGATTAGCTTGTTGGCAGGGGAAACCCATTACTCAGGGATTGTATCAATGCCGCCATCGATTGCACCGACCTTTATGCAGTTAGATATTGCAGGCGCGCTTGATGTGAGTATGGTTAGCGTGATTTTTGCCTTTTTATTTGTGGTGTTATTTGATACATCAGGCACATTAATCGGTGTGACCAAAAAAGCCGGGTTAATGTCTACCGACGGTCAAATCCCGAATCTAGGTAAAGCCTTGTTTGCTGACTCAACGGCGGCTGTGGCAGGGTCATTGCTAGGGACTTCATCGGTAACGAGTTATGTAGAGAGCACAGCTGGGGTGGCAGCGGGCGGACGCACCGGTTTGACCGCGATTGTAGTGGGTGTGTTATTTTTATTGGCGTTATTTTTTGCGCCATTGGCTGGGATGATTCCTGCGTATGCGACGGCAGGGGCGATTTTTTATGTCGCGGTATTGATGTTATTTACGCTGCGTGAGATTGATTGGGATGACTTGACCGAAGCATCACCTGTCGCGGTAGTGCTGCTGTTGACGCCGCTTACTTTCTCAATTGCGGATGGGATTGCGTTAGGTTTTATTACCTATACCATTGCCAAATTGGTGAGTGGGCGTTATAAAGAAGTTAGCGCTGCGGTTTGGGTGTTAACGGTGATTTTATTGGCAAAATTGATTTTTTTGAGTTAATCAATCGCTGAGCAAAAAAAACCATCTAGCCGAATTGGGTTAGATGGTTTTTTATTAAATTTTGGTCCAGAGTACCGCTGTCTATGTGAACCCATGAACTGTAACGTTCAGGGTGGGTATGGCAACCACTCTTAAGGCTTCCTGAATCATCGCAGCGTAGCTGGATGCAGGCTTGCACAACAAGTGAAAAGAACGCATACCCTTATATAAATTATCAGCTCAGGTAAAACCATAAACTGGCGAATACCCCAGATGCACTCATTGTAGCAGATTACCTAGGATGATGCAAAAGCTCGCTCATTAATTCAATGATTGATTAAATTAATCACACTTGACGGTCAAAATACCATTCAAATCGTCAAAACACATCACAAGGTTTTTTGTTGTCATCATATTGCTTAATATCGCCTAGCAGTTAACAGGCTTTGCAGTTAACAGAATGACGCAAAATCAGGGTTAAAGAGATGGAGCGAGCTATGCTATAATTTTCAAAATTTTTTTAATACTAGTTTTGTATTTTCCTTATTTTAGCTTTTCTAGAGGCAACAATGAATCAAGCATCTAACTCGGTTACCCATCAATCGACGGTTAAAAAAATCCCCCATGTGTTGATGATTTTAGATGGTTTTGGGCATCGCGAAGATCAGCGTGATAATGCGATTGCCGCAGCGCATACCCCAAACCTTGATTATTTGTATCAGCATTATCCCCATGGCTTGATTTCAGGATCAGGTGAAGACGTGGGTTTACCCGCAGGGCAGTTTGGTAACTCTGAAGTCGGGCATATGAATTTGGGGGCAGGTCGTATTTTGTACCAAGACTCTACCCGTATTCACAAAGAAATCCGCGAACAGCAATTTTTTAGCAACCCTGCATTAACCGAAGCGGTGCAGCTTGCCAATAACCGACAAGCCAATGTGCATATCATGGGATTGTTATCCGATGGGGGAGTTCATTCGCATCAAGATCATATTGTCGCGATGGTGGAGCTGGCATTGCAGCAGGGTGCAAAGCAGGTCTTTATCCATACATTTTTGGACGGTCGTGATACGCCGCCTAAAAGTGCGGACAATTATGTTGCACAATTAGAACAAGCGCTTGCCACACTTAATGAAAAATATGAGGGCACGGCTTATTTGGTCAGTCTTATTGGTCGCTACTTTGCGATGGATCGGGATAAACGTTGGGATCGGGTACAGCAAGCGTATGATTTGCTGACCCAAGCCAAAGCAGAACGGGTGGTGCAATCAGGTACTGAAGCGATTAGCGCAGCGTATGGCGCAGGTGAAAGTGACGAGTTCGTCAAACCGACTTGGGTGCGTTATGCTAACCAAAACGCTGATTTTGGTACTATCCAAGACAATGACAGTGTGATTTTTATGAATTTTCGTGCCGACCGTGCCCGTGAAATCACCCAAGCATTGGTATCATCTGATTTCGATGGCTTTACGCGTGAAAAATTGCCAACGCTGTCAAAATTTGTGATGCTGACCAAATACTCCGATGAGTTACAAAACAATGGCGTGACCAGTATCGCCTTTGAACCGACATCGCTAACCAACACCTTAGGCGAGTATTTGCAATCGCAAGGCAAAACCCAACTGCGCATTGCTGAAACCGAAAAATACGCCCACGTGACTTTCTTTTTTAGTGGTGGGCGCGAAGCAGAATTTGAAGGGGAGCAGCGTATTTTGGTCAACTCGCCTTCGGTTGCTACTTATGATTTACAACCTGAAATGAGTGCGCCAGAAGTCACTGAAAAATTGACCCATGCCATCAATTCCGGTTCGTATGATGTACTGATTGTGAATTATGCCAATGGCGATATGGTAGGGCATACAGGTGTGTTCGATGCCGCTGTCAAAGCCGTCGAAACGTTGGATAACTGTGTGAAAACCATTGCCGATTGTGTGATGGCCAATCATGGGCATTTGCTGATTACCGCTGATCATGGTAATGTTGAGCAAATGCAGGATTATGATAGCGGACAGGTACACACCCAGCACACCACAGAGCTAGTGCCATTTATTTATGTCAATGAGCAAGCGCCTGATACCGTGCACATTCGCACGGGTGGTAAGCTATCGGATGTGGCGCCAACCCTATTGGACTTAATGCACCTTGCCAAACCTGCCGAAATGACAGGTGAAAGCTTAATTGTAGCAAACTAACAGTTAATGGGTACAACTATCGTATGGTAACGCAGCGTCTGAAATCACTATCCAACCCTACTTTCAAAAGACACATTATAGCGCTGGCATTGTGGGGGATAGGGTCATTGGGTTATGCTGCTAACCGACCGACTGTCAGTGCGCCTGTCAAACCACCGGTCAAATCTGCTACCTCAGTTGCGGCAAAAACCAATAAAACGGCATTAAAACCTGCAATCACTCAGGCGATTGCGAGTACTAATCCTACTGCCGTGCCCGTTAGTGCGGTGAATGCACCTAATGCTGTACCAGATGGCGCTGATTATGATAATTCGACGGATGACGGCGCTGACGATGGCGGGGAAGTGGATATTACGTCAACCACGCCTATGGTGACTAATCCAGCTACTCAGCCAAACCTAGACACTCAGCCCATCGCGCCAGCTTCTGGGCAAATCCAGCAAGTGGCGTTGGAGGCGGTATCACCCGTCACAGTCGAAAAATTTGTCAAAATGATTGATATCATCCGTCAAAACTATGTGACGAATGTCGATGATGAATCCCTGTTTGCCAATGCGATGGCAGGCACTTTAGCTGGTCTCGATCCTTATTCTGAATATCTGGATGCAAACGCGTTTGAAAACTTAAGGTTATTTACCGAAGGCGATATTGGTAGTATTGGTGTGAGTGTGAGTTTTCATGCCGATGTAGATAGCTGGGTGTTTGATGATGTGCTGCCCAACTCGCCTGCTGCAAAAGCGGGTATTCAGCGCGGCAATTATTTGCATCAAATCAATGATAATAAGCTGGACAGCACGCGAACCCCACAAGATGTCGATCAGCTGCTGACAGGCATCGCAGGGACAACGGCTCGCTTGTTAGTCTCGGATAAAGGTCGTCGTAAACATCTGGTGGTGGTGCAAAGAACCTTGGTACAACAACAAGCCATGAGTGCCAACATCATTAATGGTGTTGCGGTGGTGCAAATCCCTGTGTTTCAAAACAATACTCAGCAGCAATTTTTAATGGCGCTCACCAAATTAAATCAGCCGTTTAACGTGCTGGTACTCGATTTGCGCAATAACCCAGGTGGCGTGTTGTCAGCTGCCAATGATATCGCAAGCTTATTTATGAACGATAAAGTGGTGGTGCAGATTAAAAATCGCCAGGGCATACAAGAGGTGATGCGCACCCACGGCAAAGCCCAGTTTGCCGATTTACCGTTGGTGGTGTTGCAAAATCGTTATTCTGCTTCGGCGGCTGAAGTATTAGCCAGTACGCTACAAAACAACCAACGAGCTAAGGTGTATGGCGAAACCAGTTATGGTAAAGGCTCTATCCAAAGCATTGTACCCATCAATGATAACGAAGCGGTAAAGCTAACGGTCGCGCATTATTACTCAAGTAAAGGCGACAAAATTGATGGCGTAGGCGTCAAACCGGATGTGACTTTGACGGGTGCAGAAACGAGTTGGCAAGATCAGGTATTAGCGGATTTGCAAACCACCAAACGAAGCAACCAATTTTTACTTAAACCTACGCCAACGCCTCAGTCTTTTTAAGCTCATCACCTAAGCCGTCACCCAATAATCTGTCATATTTATCATCGGGTGGAATTTATTTTACAATTCATCTTCCATAAAAAATTGCGGATCGACGGCATCCAAATCACGCACATCAAGTTTGGTATAGTGTTTTTTGCAGAAATTTGGATCCAATTTGCACATCGCACTTTGCAATTCATCAAGGCGCGCTTCAGACTGGCGAATGTGCTCGAGCATTTTGATAAAAGTCATTGCCACAGGGTCTTGGGTGTTGGGGTCAATCCCATATTGATGAAAAACGCCCGCTTGCTCTAACTTAATTTTATTGCAATCATCCTCATTGGTAGCAAAGGTATTGATAGAGGTTTGTTCAACCGATTTTATCTGCTCAGCATCGGTTGTTTTTTCGATGACGGTTTTTTCGATATAATCGTCAGCTGGGGTTACCCCATTATTTGCCAAGCTATCAAGCCCCATTTGCTCGGCTTTGGCTTTATCATGAATCAAACGCGCGGCACCGCCTACCATGGTCGCACCGGCAGGCACTTCTTTGACAACCACAGCATTGGAGCCGATTTTGGCATATTTACCCACGGTAAATCCGCCTAATACTTTTGCGCCTGCACCGACAACCACGCCATCTTCCAGCGTGGGGTGGCGTTTGCCTTCATTTAATGATACCCCACCGAGCGTGACGCCGTGATACAAGGTGACGTCATCACCGATTTCAGCAGTTTCACCAATGACCACGCCCATGCCATGGTCAATAAAAAATCGACGCCCAATTTTTGCTGCAGGGTGAATCTCAATCCCGGTCAAAAATCGATTGCCAAAGGATACAAACCGTGCCAAGCCTTTGTTATTGTGTTGCCACATACTGTGAGCGACGCGGTGAATCAAAAGCGCATGGACGCCAGGATAAGTCAACAGCACTTCAAGGGTGTTACGTGCCGCAGGGTCACGGTCAAACACCGCTTGGATGTCCTCTTGTAATTCTGCTTTGATGGTCTGGGTTTTTTTGGATAAATTTTGGATGACGGACAACATACTGACTACCGATTTTAAAAATTTTAAGTGATTATGATATCACGAACTCATCAATTGCTTGAAAATTTTAAACAAGCTTAGGATTTAAGTAATTTTGCGATGGTGGCTTGCAGTAACTGATATTCTTTGATATCAAGCTGTAATCTACTAAGAAGTCGATTAATACGCTGAGGCATCACTTTAGATTGGGCAGGATTGTATATATCTAAATTCTCCAGCAATGCCAACAGCCTATTTTCTAGCTGTAAACGCTGCTCATTTGAGATAGGCGGCTCATCCCACTGCTGGCGAAAAGTCAAATCAATGGATTTTTCAGCCGCTGTTTTTGCCGTCAATGCCAATTCGGCGGTTTCGTAAAAAACGCTGGCAATCACTTGAACCGCAGCCGCCACATTTAACACCCCATACTCAGCATTGGCAGGAATTTGAATATGGTAGTCGGCCAGTTGCAGCTCTTCATTTGTTAAACCCCGATCTTCACGGCCAAACACAATGGCAAGTTGCCAATTGCGATGCGGAGAGTCTGTCATTAAATCGTCAAGGTTTTGAAAATTAGTGACCATCAATTCAGCCGCTTGTCGGGGCGATAACACGGGTCTTGGAATATGGCGTTGGCGACTACTGGTAGCAATTACCCAGTGGCAATCTTGCAGGGCTTGCTCAAGGGTGTCACAAATGGTCACAGCGTCTAAAATTGCTTTGGCACCTGCGGCATGGGCATAGGCATCTTCGTCAATCGGTAGTTTGGGCGCCACTACCGTGAGCTGCGTTAGTCCCATGGTGTGCATGGCACGGGCGGCAGAGCCAATATTGGCAGGCAAGGTGGTATTCACCATCACAATGCGAATACCGGCTAAAAATGCCGCAAGGGTTGAGAAGGGTTGCGGAGAAGCGTTAGTGTCAGTCGTTACCATGGGTTGTCAAATTTTAGTCAGTCGTTACGCAATAAGCGATTGTATTTGGTCATTCACTGCATGGCATTCCGCTTTGATTTCTTCAATCAATTGTTCATGTTGGTGGATATGACCCGTGCGGCAGATTTCTTGCAATTTATAACAAAGTTCGGTCAGCTCGGTAGCGCCAAGGTTAGAGCTAGCGCCTTTTAAGCCGTGCGCTGCATTATACCCCAAACGGTTGTCTAAGGTGGCATAAGCTGTCTCCATTTCCGATAAACGTTGTAAGCTATCTTGCATATAAGTATGCATCAAATCGACAAAATCTTCGTCAAGTAACGCTCTTAATTCTTCAAACTGGGACAAGTTGATATGGGAGGGCTGAGTCATGAGAGTTTCCTGTTGATGGGGCATTGAATAAAACATCATTGATTAAATTTGATTGGCTTATTTTAGCCCATATCTCATTGAATTTTATCAAAACTTTGATGAAAGTCAGTTTAAGGGATACAAACGTTTATCGCATGATGGGTTTATCGGCTAAATTCACCAAAATCAGACGCTAACTAAAATGTAAATGCAAATCTTCTTCATTGACCAAGCTTTTGAGTTTGCCAAAATTCTCTTCTGTCGGCACAATTTGCCAATGCGTTGGCATATTAAGATGGGCGATCGCATAGTCGTTATACACACATAGGTTAATCGGTACCCCTAATTGACCCGATGCATTGGCGGGCTGACTGTCCGCAAATTGGGCATTGTCGGCTGGGTGATTAAACTGATGCGATAAATAGTGAATTGTTGAGTGATTGGCGGTCGCTAACAATTGCTGTATCTGTTCAAACAACGCCATATCATGACCTGCAATTTTGATGCTGATTTTTTTGAGCCAGCGTTTGCGCGCATCGGTTAAGGTCATTACCTCTTGTAGGCTGGCATAAAACGTGCCATCGCGTTCACGAATAGAGCCGTCGATAATTACCACGGTTTCCACTTTAAGCTTATCTTTCACGCGTGCAAAGCGCTCGGCATAACAACTCACTTCGATACGACCTGTACCGTCATCTAAGGTAATCACTGAGCGATTACCAAAGTTTGCGACATCAAGTATCAAGCCTGCAAAAAATACGGTTTCGCCATAGCTGGTTTCGCTCAAATCACCCAATGTCTTTGGCGTATAGCGTTTTAACTCATCGCGATAACTATCAATCGGGTGACCGGTCAGATAAAGTCCTAGCGTGTCTTTTTCGCCTTTTAAGCGTTCAGCATCTGTCCAGACAGGCTCACGGGGCAATGGGGGCGGCGCAGTGACTTCTTGTATATCGCTAAATAAATCAATCATCCCTAGGCTGTCATTGCTACGCTGTTGCTCGGCTGCTTGTACCGCTTTTGGCAATTCGGCAAGTAACGCGCCACGGATGTGATAAGCTTCATCCGCAGGCAAATCAGGTCGTAATTTTGGCGCAAAACTATCAAAACAGCCTGCTTTAACCAATGCTTCAAGGGTGCGTTTATTGACTTTTCGCGTGTCAACACGGCGGCAAAAATCATACAAATCGGTAAACTCACCGCCCGCGTTTCGCGCTTCCACGATAGACTCTACGGCACCTTCACCGACACCTTTGATACCGCCTAACCCATATACAATGGTCGTCGGGTTAATCGGCACAAACGCCCAATTGGAGTGGTTAACACTGGGATTTTCTACTTTTAAACCAAAATTTTCGCGGCAATCATTGATAAAAAACACCACGCCATCGGTATTATTCATATCCGAGGTGATGACTGCCGCCATAAATTCGGCAGGGTAGTAGTGTTTTAAATAGGCAGTTTGATAGGCTAACACGCCGTATGCCGCTGAGTGTGATTTGTTAAACCCGTAGCCGGCAAATTTTTCCATCAAATCAAACACGCCGCCTGCAAGTTTATCATCGATGCCCTGACCAATAGCCCCTTCCACAAAAATACTGCGCTGTTTTGCCATTTCTTCGGGTTTTTTCTTACCCATCGCACGGCGTAGCATATCGGCACCGCCTAGACTATAGCCTGCCATCGCTTGCGAGATTTGCATTACCTGTTCTTGATAGACAATCACTCCATAGGTATTTTCCAGTATCGGCTCAAGTCGGTCATGGTCATAGATGACCTCTTCGCGGCCGTGTTTACGGTCAATGTACATATCGACCATCCCGGCATCTAGTGGACCTGGACGGTACAGCGCACACATGGCGATAACGTCTTCAATATTGGTCGGTTTAAGCTTGGCCAAATATTTTTTCATGCCGGTACTTTCAAGCTGGAACACAGCGGTGGTATGGGCATCTTGTAGCAGGGAGTAGGTGGGCTTATCATCTAAGGGTAAAGTCTCAAGATCAAGCGGCGGCTGTTGCTCTTTAGCGCGGCGTGCATTGATATTTTTAACCGCCGCATTAATCACCGTTAAATTGCGCAGACCCAAAAAGTCAAATTTTACCAAGCCAACTGCTTCTACATCGTCTTTATCAAACTGACTGACGGGATGACCCTCTTCATCACAATAGATGGCGCTATAATCGGTGATTTTGGTCGGCGCAATAAGTACGCCCCCTGCATGTTTACCAACACCCCGGGTAATCCCTTCCAGCCGTACCGCCATTTCCCAAATCTCATTGGCATCTTCATAATCCATGTTGTCAGGATTGTTAAGCAAATCTTTGAGTTGCGGTTCGGCTTCAACCGCTTCAGCCAGCGAAATACCAGGGGTTTTAGGGATGAGTTTGGAGATTTTATCAGCCAGACCATACGATTTACCTTGAACGCGCGCGACATCACGCACCACCGCTTTTGCCGCCATCGTACCAAAGGTGATGATTTGGGATACCGCTTCTCGTCCGTATTTTTGCGCCACATAATCAATGACGCGGTCGCGACCTTCGATACAAAAATCGACGTCAAAGTCTGGCATGGATACCCGCTCAGGGTTCAAAAACCGTTCAAACAGTAGGTCGTATTCTAGCGGATCTAAGTCGGTGATATTGAGCGAATACGCCACTAAAGACCCCGCGCCTGAGCCACGACCAGGACCTACAGGCACATCATTGGCTTTTGACCAGCGGATAAAGTCCATGACGATTAAGAAATAACCGGGGAAACCCATATTCAAAATCGTCGTGAGTTCAAACTCCAAACGCGCCTCATACGGCTTGCGTTTTTCGGTCCAGCTGTCGTCGCGCTTTTCGATGGGGTAGAGTTTTTCAAGGCGTTTTTCTAGACCTTCTTGGGCAGTGCGCCGAAAGAAAGTTTCAATGGTGTCGCCTTCAGGAATGGGGAATTCGGGTAAATCGTGATGACCCATAGGAATAATGACGTTACAGCGTTTTGCCAAATCCAAGGTGTTGTCAATCACCTCTGGCATGTCGCTAAACAGGGCAATCATCTCATCTTGGGTTTTTAAATACTGCTCAGAGGAATAATCACGTGGGCGATTGGGGTCGGCAAGCACTTGCGAATTGGCGATACACACCCGTGCTTCATGCGCTTCAAAATCATCTTCTGTTAAAAAACGCACGTCATTATGGGCGATGATAGGCACATCAAAGGCATTTGACATGCGAATGGCTTGCTCGATAAAACGGTCTTCGTTGGCACGCTGGGTGCGTTTAATGGCAAAATAGACACGATCGGCAAATGTGGTTTGCCAGTGTTGTAGTAGGCTATCGGCTTTTTCTGGGTGACCTGATAACATGGCTTGACCGACGTCTGATTTTTCGGTGAACAGCACAATCACCCCTTCACTGCGCTCAAAAATCCAGTCATGCTGAATAATCGGTTTGCCCATTACTTGACCATCGACAAAGCCTTTTGACACGATGTTGGTCAAATTCTTGTAGCCGACTTGGTTGCTGGCAAGTAGCGTTACCGTCGTACTATCATTTTCAAGCCAGACTTCAGAGCCGATAATCGGCTTGATACCGGCATCCAAGCAAGCTTTATAAAATTTGACCGTGGCATACAGGTTTGATAAATCGCTAATGGCAAGCGCCAGTTGGTTATCGGCTTTGGCAGCTTTGACCAGCGCTTTGATGCGTACAATCGAGTCAGTGATAGAAAATTCGGTGTGAATACCAAAGTGTACAAATGCCATGGATTGCCTTTATCGCGGTTTATCTTTAGCCCACTATTATACTATGAATTGCAAAACTGCGAACCTACAAAATCAGCAACAAAGTGCCTAAAAAGTATCAGTGGACGCTAAGCATTTACCATTTAATATGATAAAATAGTAGCCCTTTACGCCTATAGCTTAACTGGATAGAGCAGTTGCCTCCTAAGCGACCGACGTGGGTTCAAGTCCCGCTGGGCGTACCAGTTTTTTTGACATAAAAAACCCATAAAAATAAAAAAACCCAATAAAAAATTATTGGGTGTGGTTGAAAAAAGTAAAACTTAGCTTAAACGTTTGGCATTAGCGGCCACGCGGCTATAGATAGGGTGCATCCCTTTTTCTAATACATGCAGCGCTTCTTGGTTAACAGCATAAAAGAAGTTTTGCAATGAAATCGGTTGACCCAAGCTTAATTTCATACAATTTGAAAACATTAATTGCCCAATATTTTGCTGCGCAACGAGCGCTTGCCAAGCCATTTGCGTCCAAGATTCAAAAAATGCGATGGGTTTTTCAGTCACCATACGCTCCATTTCTTTCATTTCTTTGGCATTGTTGAGGGGGTTTTGTTTCGCTATCATATAGATACGGCGCTGCATGACTTGTGGTACGCGAACTGAAAAATCTTCAGATTGCTGACACATTTTTTCAACTTTTTGGTTAATATGTTCGTAGGTAGCCATAAGGACTCCATTGATAACAACAGTAAAATACAGGATTGACAGTAAAGTGTAGTGCTATTATACACTGATTTAAATTAAGTTAATAATAGCAAACTCATTGGGTATACAATAGTTACTTAACATTACGCAAATAATTAGATTTCATTTAATCAAATCATTGGTAATCGCTAACCATCATCCGCGTAATCAGGGTTTTAGTTCAACTCATGAGCATGAAACTATTTAATCAAGTTAACAATGCGCCACATGTGATAATGAATTCAAAAATATTAACTGATAGCTTTATCAGTGTTTATCAAAAGGTATAAAAATGACCATTCAAAGTCTTCCCTTAGTGATTACTTCGGGCGAACCTGCGGGTATTGGCATGGATATCATACTGATGCTTGCTGACAGACAGCAATTAAATCTGCCCAATCGCGCTGTCATTGTGTTGGCAGATATCAACGCGCTGCAAGAAAGGTATAGTGAGCTCAAACAAAAAGGCGCTGTAAAAGACGGATTGATGATTCAACAATTAGCGACGCATGAGTTACATGAGTTAAAAGATTTACCGCAAATTGCGCAACCCTCAGCGCATGATACTATTTTGGTGGTGGATGTGCCGACAGCACAACCTGTGGTAGCAGGGCAGTTAAATCCTCATAACGCGGGAATGGTCATCGCACAGTTGCAACTGGCGCATAAGCTCGCCATCAGCAAACAAGTCGCTGCAATTGTCACCGCGCCACTGCAAAAATCGGTGATTATGACTGTGTTGCCAGACTTTATGGGGCATACCGAATTTTTTATGCAGCAGTCGGGGCTGGATAAAGTGGTGATGATGCTCGCCAATAGCCTGATGAAAGTGGCTTTAGTCACCACCCATTTGCCCCTGCGTGCGGTCGCCGATGCGATTTCCCACGAAGAAGTGGCAAAAACCGTTGATATTGTCATCCATGATTGTCAGCAAAAATTTGGTCTCACTCACCCAAAAATATTGGTCTGTGGACTCAATCCTCATGCCGGGGAAAGAGGCTATCTAGGCAGAGAAGAAATTGACATCATCAATCCGGTGTTACAGCACTATCGCGACCAAGGTGTCGATATTAGTTTGGCGATGCCAGCCGATACCTTGTTTACCCAAAAGCATATCGCCACTGCCGATGCCATTATCGCCATGTATCACGATCAGGGACTGGCGCCGCTCAAATCACATGGGTTTGGCGAAACCGTGAATATCACTTTAGGGTTGCCTTATATTCGTACCTCAGTCGATCATGGCACAGCACTGGATTTGGCAGGGACAGGCAAAGCGAGTGCCGATAGTCTGTATCGTGCGATTGACTATGCCAATAACATGGCGACCGCGATTGCCCACTAATCATCCTCACCGATAATTACGCTCACAAAAAAAGCCAATCGTCATGGATTGGCTTTTTTATTGCGATATTTTAAATGGATTTTTAACTATTTTAAGCAGCTATTTAATTATTTTAAATAACTGGCAGGGTTCACTGGCGTACCCCGATATCGGATTTGGAACTCTACAGCAGGTTGATTCAAATTATTGTCCGTCCCAACGGTACCGATGGTTTGACCTGCTTGCACCGTTTGGCGCTCTTGTACAGCAAAATTTCCCAAATGCGCATAGGCACTAATGTAGTCGCTGTTGTGCTGAATCAATATCAATTTGCCATATTCTGGCAAATCACTACCGACATACAGCACCGTACCTGGCTGGCTGGCGACAACATTTGCCCCTGCTTGTCCGCCAAACCACATACCTAACGTACCTGTTTGCTGGTTAAACGGCCGCAATAGATTGCCATTCGTAGGACGTAACCAACCTTGTGACAAGCTGCTGGTTGGCACGATGACTTGGTTTGGCATCGGTAACGGGGTTGATAAGTTATTGGCTTGTCTAGGTGGGTAATAAGTCGGGTTAGACGGGCGGGATGATTGATTGACCGTCACAGGGCGAATGGTCGTTGGGCGATAAGAAGTGGGACTACTTGCTGAGGTTAAAATCAAGCGTTGCCCTGGATAAATGGTATAGTTGCTATCGAGCCCATTGAGCGCGCCAACCCGACGATAATCTAGTCCATAAGTGGTGGCGATTTTGCTTAAAGTATCGCCGTTTCTAACTATATAATAGTTGGGGACACCCCGTACATACACAGGGCGCTTATCCACGGTCGCGATCTTCTGTGAAGCACAAGCGGTCATCAACACCGCCGTACAGGCTATCGCACTGAGTTTTACCAGTTTGGGCGTGCAGAGTGTTTTATAAGTGGCAAACATAACAGTCATTCCTAGCAAGTGATACAAAAAAAATTACAACAAGTCAGGGTATAGTAACTAACTTTTAACCACTTACAAAGTAACTGGAGTTAACAACAACGTTTCTTTGCCAAACGATAACAAATAGCAACATTTTGGACTCAAATGAAAAAATAGCGCAAAACCCCTTATTTATCCATTGCTTGCCATTCATCCATTGCCTAGCATTGCTAGCTATTTATACTGACTATTTAACGGGGCGATTAAATAGGGCGATAGAGTGTTATTCATGAATCATAAAGGGCTTGGCAGGGCTATATTTTTTTAGTTTTAAAAATAGCCAAATGCCCATGATCAAATTTATCACACCGACAATCGCAAATAGCATCGGCAGGCTCACGTTAACTAGCGTCAAACAAACAATCGAAAAAATCGCCGAACCCACCATAAATACCGCATTTAAAATATTGTTGGCACCGATAATGCGAGCACGGCTTGTTTCCGGTGAATAAGCTTGCATATAAGCGTATAAAGGTACAATATAAATACCGCCTGAGAAACCCAATAAAAACAAATCGACAAACACACGAATAGCACCCTGCGTGGCAAAAATCATACCGATACTATAGTGCGCGTTGTTGGCGAGTGTCGGCAAATGCATCGCTGAAAGCGTGAAATACAAGTCAATCGCAAAAATCGTCAATCCTGCAATCCCAAAGGGCAACAGCTTTAAACTCACTTGGTTTTTAGTCAACGTTTTACATAACAGTGAGCCGAGCGCCGTACCGACAGAAAACAGCGTCAATAAAAATATCACGACGCTTTCATCGCCTAGCAAAATAGACTTGCTAAATTCAGGTACTTGGGTCAAAAACGTGGCACCATAAAACCAAAACCAACTATTACCCAAAATGGTAAACCACATAATCGGCAAACGATATAAATTGGCAATGGTTTGCCAGCTAGTACGAAAGATATTCCAGTCGATGGTCAAATCAGGTTGCGGCGCAGTCATAACGGGAATAAACCGAGAAGCCAAGTAGCCCATAACCGCCACAAAAACCGTCACCCCAGATATCCAAAATAGCGGACTTTCTAATTTCATCAATACGCCAGCCAGCATCATCCCTGTCAAAATAGCCAGTGACGTGCCCATTTGAAACAGCCCATTTGCACCCACCAACTCATCGGTGGTCATGGCTTGGGGTAGATAAGCATATTTGATAGGACCAAAAAACGTCGAATGGGTACCCATCAAAAATAACGCAACAAATAAGAGCGGATAAATCTCAAACACAAACCCAAATGCGGCAACTACCATAATCACGATTTCAAGGATTTTAATCAGCCTTGTCAGCCAAGATTTTTCATATTTATCAGCGATTTGACCCGCCAAGGCGGAAAACAAAAAAAACGGCAATACAAACAGCATCGCCGCCAGATTGTTGAGCAAACTGACACGCATCCCCAATTTTGCCGCTGCCATAAAGGTCAGTACTAAAATCAAACCTTGCTTAAATACATTGTCATTGAACGCCCCTAAAAACTGGGTGGCAAACATGGCACTAAACCGTTTGTATTTAAAAAGCGCAAATTGGGTACTCATGAGCAATCCTAGAAATGTCTGATGATGACTATCTTAACAAATATTTTACAAAGGGTTGCGAAAATGTTTGGTTAGTAAAATGTTTATGCTAAAATCGCCTAGTGCTCGCTCAAGGATTTGATTTTTATCATGAAACCAATAAATTTGCTACCCTCTGGTCAGTCAACCGCATTGGCCGATAACCCGTTTAGTTTTTTTTATGCCAGCTCTCCACTATCGTCCAATCCTTGTCCGTCAAATCCTTGCCAGAGCCCCGCCCATTCTAGCGTATCAAATCATTCGCTGTTTCGCTTGACCCCCATACGTTTGGCAATTACCTTGGTTAGTGTGGGTGTAGTGCCTGCTTGGGGGGCACAAACGCCAATAATGTCAGCTACTGTTAATAGTTTAGCTAATACTTCAGCTCACAGCACAGTTAATACTTTAGCTAATAGCTCAGCGACGAATAGCACGCTAACCACTAGCAGCGCAGCGCAGACCACCGCCAATGACAGCAAGGGTACCACGGCAACGCAAAATGCCACGCCTGCGGCAACTGCGCAAGATAGCATCACTACCGATGCCAATACCGCTCAGCCTTATCTGTATCAACTCAATCAGCAGCGCGTTGAAGATAAAATTGGTCAACAACTCGATAATCAGACTTTGGCAGACTTTAATAATTTTAACCAACCTGTGGCGACGTTGAAACAAAACCAACCTAGTGTCGGCTACAGTAAAGCATTAGATCAAGCCACACCGCAATCGGTTGCCAATCAAATCAACAATAGCAAGCCTGCAAGTGTGAATACTCAATCCCAATCGCATGCCCAAGCGCAAGTCACTGAGCAGCTAACCACCGAAAAACAGAATTTCGACGCGATTAATCAAAAGGTGAGCGAGCAAACCAATTTATCTAATCAAAATACCGCTAACCAAAATATTGCGAATCAGAATCTGACTAATCAAGGCGTCGCCAATGATGCCGGCAATATCAAATCCACCGACACCATCAATCCCAATGATTACTTGCCCGCCTATCAACAGCAAACAACGGCATTGACCACCCCACAAGCCAACTCAACCGTGACAGCAGAGCCGCAAGGCATCGTGGCGCGTTTGAAAAACAAACTAATAGGTCGCGGCGAAGGGCTCAACTATATTGATATCAGCTTTGCCAATGCAGATGCCAAACTCGAGCCTGCGCGTAATATCAAAGCGGCGTTGGAAAAAGTGACCGTCGAATCGGTGTCGGATTTTAATGCCAGTGTGAACAAATTACGCCAAATTGCCAAAGATGCGGCAGAGGCGGTGGGTTTTTATGACACTAAAATCGCCTTTAGGCATTTAGGCAAAGACAATATCCAAGTCAGCTTAGAGGTTGGCAAGCCCGTCATCGTGCAAAATCGCATCATTGATATCCGTGGTGAAGGTGGGGAAGGCGATAACGCGCTGCCGGTGTATCCCGTGATAGAAAAAGAAATCCCGCCCAAAGAAGGGGATGTGTTCAGTCATGGTATCTATAAAGCCGCAAAGGCCACGATTGAAGGCGTCGCGCAAACCAATGGTTACTTCGATGCCAAATGGCTCAATAGCTCGGTGGATATTATTTTGCCGGACAATACCGCGGATGTTGACCTAATTTATGACACAAAGACTCGCTATCACTTTGATGATGTGAAGATATATAGCATTGATAAGCAAGGCAATTTGACCGATGACCCAGATAAACTGCCTTTAAAGCCAAAGCTGATCAAAGCCTTAATGACGTACCAAAAAGGCGATGCCTACTATCAACCCTTTGTTACCGAATTTACCAACAATTTGACTGCCACCCGTTATTTTAATGGGGTGGATGTGGATGTCGTCATGCCATCAGACGAAGCAGCAAGCGATATCGCATTTGAACAATCGGGCTCGGCGACGCTCAGCAATGCCAACAGCAGCAATACCACAGCCGACAATATCGCTGGCACTTCTGATACAGCCGCCGGTATTTCACCCGCCAATTCAACCGATCAAAGTCTCGCATCTCAAAGCAATTCAACTCAAAGCAACTCAGCTCAAAGTCAGTCATCCGAACTTCAATCCGCAGGTACTGTCGATAGCACGACGCAAAAAACCGTCAATCAGGTGCAAGACCCCAATGACATCGCGCCGATTCAATTTGAAGTCGATGACTCGACCGAACAACGTCTCAATGCCATCAGCCGAAAAGCCAAAAATTTATTGGCCGCACCCGAAGATATGGAATTATCACCCGAGGCTGAAAATAAAAGTAAAAATCCGCTGGTGGTCATTGCCAATGCGGTCAGTAAAACGGCAAAAAAACTGGATAAAGACAAAGACTTACCCATCAAACCACGAGAAGACCAAGTCATACCAAAGCTCACGCCACAACAAGTGTATGAAACAAAGCAAATCCCAACCTATGTGGTACTCAATGCCACCAAGCCGCATGAGGCACAGGTGGGTTTGGGTTATGAAACGGACGTAGGCGTGCGCTTGACTGGTAAATATCAAAACAACTTGGTTAACCGAAGTGGTCTGCAGACTGGGGCATCAGTAGCATTATCCAAAGTCGATCAAGCGGTGGAATTTACTGCCAGTTTACCCTATAAGCATCCCCTCAACGATAAACTAACAGGCACAGTCGGCTATCAACACAAAGAAGTTGATGACCTAGTCAACACCTTTGAGGCGGACACGGTCTATGCCAGTATTGCCCGCAATATTTATCATGATAGTGGTTGGAATCGCACCTATTCGCTGCGCTACCGCGGCGATAAACTCACAGTCGATCCTGAAAAATATAGCACCGATAGCTTGCCTTATCCTTTTAACAACTACGCATCGGATTATACCCAACAAGCCTTGTTAGCGGGTTATGCAATTAATAAAACGGTAGCAGACAATATGCTGACGCCAATGTGGGGTTATAGCCAACGTTATTCGCTTGAAGTCGGTGCTAAAGGGGCACTGAGTGACACCAATATGGCCATTCTACGTGCGGGTGGTACTGGGATGTATACTTTTGGCAAAGATAACAAACAACAAGTGATTGGGCGACTGGATTTGGGTTATCTATATAGCGGTGATTTTTATGATGTGCCTTATCGTTCACGCTTTTTTGCAGGCGGTGATTCTAGTATCCGCGGCTACAACACCGATAGTTTAGCACCGACCTATGGCGGCGAAAATTTCTTAGTCGGCGGTGATGCCTTAGCGGTAGGGTCGGCAGAGTATAACTATGAGTTTAGACCGAGCTTTCGTGGCGCTGTGTTTACTGACTTTGGTAATGCGTATGATACAACTGGCGAATATGATAACGCAACGGCGGTCAGTATCGGTACAGGTATCCGCTGGCAATCACCGATAGGCTTGGTACGGCTCGATGTGGCAAAAGGTCTGACAGGGGATAACAACGATGTCCGTTTACACTTCTTTATCGGCTCACCGTTATAATAATTTGGCTAAAAATCACGGCATTATTTTATGCAAGGTTTTTAGTTAAGATTTTTGGATAAAACTTTGCTAGTATGGAAGGTTTATCCAATATACCGCCCATATACAGCGCATAGAACCTGTGTTTTTGTAGTTAGCCAACGATTGATTTGCGATATTAATGAAAGACGATAATAACAACGACTCATTGCCCGAAGATGGCACCAAGCCTGACGATAAATCATTGGTAGATAATGACCTAGACGGTAAAATAGACACTGAAAATCTAGAAACTAAAAGTCCAGACGGTGAAGATTTAGACCCTGCAAAAGAAGAGGCGGGTTGGCTTCGACACTGGTATCGGCAGGGTTTTGTCACCAAAATTGTGATGGTGTTAGTCGTTATTTTGATTGTAATATTGTTAGGGGCTTATTATGCCGTCGGCACCCCATGGGGTACACGGTTACTTATCAATGCCATCGTTCAAGAAACAGGTATCAGCCTAAAATATGGTAAAGGCAATCTTCGCGATGGCATTTGGGTTTACGATCTTAAAATTCCTGATAAACCGCCAAAAAATTATGTCGAAGTCACCGTTGATAAAGCCTATGTCAAAATTGGCTGGCGCGCCCTTATCAATAAACAAGTGCATCTGCGTGAAGCCAACATCAATCGCATGGTCATCACCTACAAAAAACCCCCTTCCAATAAACCCTTTGATTACCCACGCATCGCACTGCCTGTTAACTTAACCTTAGATGACGTAAAAGCAAATTTAGTGCGCTATCAGCAAGTGACCCGCGACCCCATCGATTTTAAACAAGCGCATGTCCAAAATTTTACTTGGTATGATACCCAAATCACGGTTGGCGAAGGCAAATTGGCGTATAACAATTTATTAAGCGTTGATAAAATCAAAGGCAAAATTGACCTGCAGCATGATTATCCGCTGGATGTGACAGGACTGGTCATCGTCAATTCATTGTCAAAAGTGTATGTCGATGCGCTCGATACCCATGCCACAGGCAGTTTGAAATTTTTGACCGCGGATATAAAGAGTAAATACAATAAATCGGATGTTACTGGGCATTTAACGGCGCAGCCGATGGATAAAAACGCGCCATTTAATGCCAAACTTGAATGGAAAGATGTGTTATTGCCCTATGCCACCAGTCAAAACATCCATCTAAAAAATGGCTTAGCGACTGCGAGCGGGGTGACCAATAATATCCAGCTGCGTATCAATGCTGATTTGACTGCCAAAGATATCCCCGATGGCCATTATCAAGGTCGCGGCGTGATTGCCAATCAAAAACTCAGTATCGAATATCTCACGGCTAAAGTCGCGCAAGGGACATTGACGAGTCAAGGCACGATTGATTGGCATGACCGCACCCGTATTGCCCTCATGAATACGGGGAATGGCTTTAAGATTCGTCAGTTGTTGCCAAAAGACATCGCCCCCTATGCGCCAGAGACCTTAACAGGCAAATTAGGCATCGTCTATGATGTGGCAACCGATAAATTGCCGATGCAAGTACGGGCAAATCTGCGCCAAGATGACGGTGAAATTATCAATGCCGATATCCGACAAGCCAAAGGCAACCATAAACCTTATACTATCGATGCCAATTGGCAACGGCTGATACGTCACAATTTACCGAGCATTGGCGAGCTTAACAGTCCCAATGGCAAAGCGCAGGTGATTTTTCAGCCGGCAGACGGCAAGCGACCCAGCAGTGTACAAGCGCAAGTCAATGCCAATATACTAAAGCTCAATCAAGCCCCAAGCGGTAATTACCAAGTCGATGTCAATAAAACAGGTCAGCTGGTTGACATCACTCAATTGCTGTATCAAGGCGTGGCAGGTAATTTGGCAGGCAATGGTAAAATTAAACTTGCCAGTGGCAATCAGCCGTTAGCTTGGCAAATCAATGCCAAAACCAATCATTTAAATGCCCACAGCATTTTAAATAGCATCCCGCTGCAAGACTTGACAGGCAATGTGGTTGCCAGCGGTACCCTGCAACAGCTCCGCCAAGCCAATCGAGCAGTTGTGACCCGTCATGATGTCACTATCAACCAAATTGACATGACAGGGGATTTAGTGGGCGCCAACAATAGCAAAAAACACTTAGCGTTAAAAGGCGCAGGCAAAGTACGTGCCGATCTACTGGGCAATAAGTTATCTTATATCGCCGCCAAATTTGATGGTAGCCTCAACGCGCCAAACGTACCCGCAGGCTCATTTAAATTTGATATTGCAGGCACGCCACAACAGCTCAAAATTAATCAATTTAGTCATCAAGGTAAAGAAGGCTACATCAACGCCAACGGTAGCTTTGATATGACCAATGGTATCGGCTGGCATATCAGTGCTGACATGAAAAATTTTGATGCCAGCTATTTTGTGCCAAGTCTGCCAAGCCAAATCACCGGCACCATCAATACCGATGGCTACTGGCGGGCAGGCGCTCAGTATATTCATATCGCCAATATGAATCTCAAAGGCAGACTAAAAAATCAACCTTTGATGGCAACGGGTCAATTGACCGCAAAACTGAATTTGCCAAAAGACCTCAGCACGCTGCGCCAAGTCATTGAAAATAGCGCCAATAATCAAAAATACGGACAAATCCGCCGTCTTGTTGAAAGTCTGCAAGCCAATAATCTGCTGGTACAATGGGGCAGCAATCGCATCACCGCCAATGGCAACCAAAATCAACTAGTGACCAGTGTCGATATCAGCACACTCAATCAGCTAATGCCGCAGCTAAAAGGTATCGTTAAAGGCGGTATTGTCTTAACCCAAGGTAACAACCAAGCCCTGCCTAACATCTATGTGGATTTAGTCGGGCGTAACATTTCACTGCCAAACTTTGTGGTACTCGATGCCAAAGTCACCGGCAAATTGGTCAATCTTGCCAAATCACCCAGTCAGTTGCAATTGACTGCAACGGGTATCAATATTGCCAATCAACCGCTGCGCTCTTTGCAACTGTATTTTAACGGTACTCAAGACAATCACACCTTGGATGTCAAAGCAGATAGCACCAAAGGACAAGTACAAGCGACGCTCAAAGGTCGTATCGATCTTGCCAAAAAACAGTGGTCGGGTATGCTCGGTAATGGGCAAATTGGTACCAAATATGCCAAGTTGCAACAGCTACAACCCGCACAAATGCTATTTGGCTGGCAAAACCTGAATGTACAAATGGCGGCACACTGCTGGCAAATGGTTGGGCAAAACGGCAGTCTATGTCTAAAAAACAACCTTGTGGTCAGTAATGGGCAAGGCAATGTCGATGTCAGCGTGCAACAAATTGATAGCCAAATTTTCTCTGTGGTGATGCCGCGTGATATCGCTTGGTCAGGTAAACTCAACGGCACCGCACTCGTTCATTGGCAGAAGAACCAACGACCCAGTATCAATGCCAGCTTCTTTACCGATAACGGGGTATTTGGTACCGCCGCACAAACCCCTGAAGAAAATCCAACGACCATTGCCTATGAGCGTATCAGTGTCATCGCCCGTTCAACCGCAGAAGGGCTGAAACTTCGTGCAGATATCAAAACCGCCAATGGCGCGGGCAATGGTTATTTGGACGCCACCGTCAATCCCTATATACAGTCAAAACCGATTTCAGGCACCGTTGTTTTCCAAGATATTGACTTGGCGGTATTTAAACCTTTCTTCCCATCGTTTGAACGCTTGACAGGTAACGGTCTGGTGGCAGGTAAAATCAGTGGTTCATTAATGCAGCCCAAATTTGTGGGCGATATTGAGTTACAAGATGCCGGTCTTAGCATCACAGGCGTGCCGATGCGCTTTGATAAGATTAATGTGTTATCGCACGTGGCAGGCAATCAAGCCTCTATTGATGGGTCTTTTGCCAGTGCAGGCGATGGTCAAGGCACCATTACCGGTACAGTTGATTGGACACGTGAGTTGCAAGCCAAGCTGAAGCTGCAAGGCAAAGACTTGCAAGTGAGCCAGCCGCCTGCGATTTCTGCCATTATTAATCCAATTTTTGATGTGATTGTCAAACCTAGCCAGCGCTACGTGAATATCGTCGGCGTGATTGATGTGCCTCGCGCCACCATTCGCCCCCCTGAGGCCACAGGCAATGTGGTGAGCAAATCCCCAGATGTTAACGTGATTGATAGACGCTTGATGGGTCAGATTGATGATGTGCTAAAAGTCACTCAACCCTGGAGCATCAACGCGGATGTGGGTGTGGATCTCGGCGATCGCGTAAGCTTCCAAGGTTTTGGGGCGCGGTTACCATTGGCGGGTGCGCTGCATATTACCCAGCGCGGTCAAGGCACCATGAAAGCAGAAGGGGTGGTACAAGTATCACGCCGCTCAAAAGTCGAAGTATTTGGGCAAAGCTTGACTCTAAACTTTGCGCAAGTTCGGTTCAATGGTGAAGTGATGAAACCACTGCTAAACGTAGAGGCAGTAAAAGACGTGCAAGGCGTACAAGTGGGTGTCAAAGTCAAAGGCAGCACCAGTGCGCCAAATATTACCGTGTTTAATAATGGCGGACTCAGTGAACAGCAGGCGATGAATGCGTGGGTGACAGGTAGTCTAAATAACAATTCAGGTCAAAATACCAACGAACAAGACTTTAGAAACCGCGTCGACAATACCATTGCCGCAGCAGGGTTAAGTTATGGCTTAAGCGGGACGCGCCAATTTACCAACCAAATTGGTCGGGCGTTTGGGTTGCAGCGTTTAACGTTAGATGCCAATGGCTCGGGCAATGACACCTTGGTCAGTCTAACGGGGTATATCACCCCAGACTTGTTTATACGTTATGGGGTAGGCGTGTTCACCTCGCAGCCTGAGCTCAGTATGCGTTATCAATTAACAAGACGCTTGTATATTGAGTCTAAATCTGCCATCAATAACTCTGTCGATTTGATTTATAACTGGCGCTATTAATGGGTTGATAAACAGTAAAAAGGCTGAGTTAATGCTCAGCCTTTTTTGGTTTCACTGTTTGTTGGTTTCACGGTTTGTTGGTTTTACTGTTTTTTAGCTTAAGTTTTGGTTAAGGACACCAATTACGCACACCATAAAACAGCACTTGCGCCTGTTTGATACAGCGATTGAGATAATCTTGTTTACCTTGTACCTCGGTGGGGTCAAATTTGAGCCATTGATACACCCAAGAAAAATACATATTCACGCCCATATCTGCAATCAACAAGCGTACTTCTTGATTTAAATGTCCAAAGGCAGGTTGCATCGCCAAATCATCGGTCATGATTTGCGCAAACAAGCTGATTTGCTCATCAAGTGCATTTTGCACAGCTTGGTTGCCACCATAGCGCTCAGAGACAATAAAGTGCCAGTGCAATGACGCGTGCTCCACACTTTCTAAAAAGAAACGCACGCTTGAGGCAATTTGCCCTTCATGCGTTCGGGTGCGACCCAGCTGCAAATGATCGCGCAGACTTTGCAGCGTGTGACCGAGTTCTTCATTGACTAAGCAGGTGCCAAGCTCATCGATATCCTGAAAATGGCGATAAAAAGCCGTTGGCACCACGCCCACTTCGCGGCTAATCTGGCGAAGTGAAATCGACGAAAACGCATGCCCTGACCTCGATAACTGAAGCACCGATTGAAAAAAGGCTTGACGGGTTTGGCGTTTTTGCAAGTCACGGCTAGTCATTAGGTATCCAATCAGCGGGTTAAATAAGGAAAAATATTCTAAGCCGAAAACGCCAAATATACAATCGTTGACGATTGACGATTGATGATTGAAGCTCAGCGATGAGGTTTAAATATTCACCGACCAATTGCCCTTTAATGCTTGCGCGAGCCGATAGGCTTCATGATCATTCATGCCAGTCAGCATGTCTAAAATACACAATATATTTTGATAAACATCATCCCCTAATTGCCGACTAACATTGCTTAAATGGGCATTTAATAGATTAAGCAGTCGTAATTGCTCAAACTGAGCAATACTGTCTGCTGAATTACCCGTCAACGCGAGCGGCATAAACGCATCAAGTAGCGTATGTAAACAGCGGTTTGACATGATTTCAACGCGTACTTTGCTTGGATGTTGAAAAATACGGGTATGGGCTAGGCTTTTGGCTTCACTGATACTACTGCGTACATTATTCGGGCAGTAGTCAAATAAGCTGCCCGTCAGCTCACCTGCCAATAAAGCAGCTTGGTTGGCAACAAAGGCATCAGTGACTTTGTCTACCAATCGCCGCATTGCTCGACCCCGTAGCGCGGCTAATTTTTGGCTGATAGGCGCATTGGTCATGACTTCAGGCGGTACGCCAAGCCGTTTACCGACGAGTTTGAGCAGTAGTGGCTCAACTTCATGATACTCTAACATACCCAGTAAAATCCCATCTTCCAAATCAATCAGCGCATAACAGATATCATCGGCGGCTTCTAGCAAATAAGCCAATGGATGCCGCGCATAACCCCTTTGGGTTTTGGGTAATTGCAGCTGCTCTGCCAAATCATGCAAAAACGGCGCTTCACTTTCAAAGCAGCCAAATTTCTTGAGCGTTAAGGGCGAGGGCAGTGCGTCACTGTCACTGACTGGGTTGATAGGGGTGGAAAGATAAGGGTATTTCATAAAAGCGCCCAGCGTTGCCGCTGTCAAGCGCATGCCACCTGCATCAGGATGATGCTCGTTACGGGTCAGCAGTCGAAAGCCTTGCGCATTGCCTTCATACGCTAATAAATCTATTCGCTGGCGTGGGGTAAGCCGCCTTAGATACTGGCGCTGGGCAGGCTGAAAAAACCAATCTCGAATCGCCTGTTCACCCGCATGCCCAAACGGGGGATTACCGATGTCATGTGCCAAACAAGCTGCCTGCACAATGACTCCCATGTCCGAAATCGTAAAGCCGCTTGGCAAGTCATTACCGAGTTTCTCCGCGCTCATCATCCCTAGTGAGCGCCCAATACAAGATACTTCAAGCGAATGGGTTAAGCGGGTATGAATACCCATCTCATGGGTTAACGGATGCACTTGGGTTTTTTGATTCAATTGGCGAAAAGATTGCGAAAAAACCAGCCTGTCATAGTCCTTATGAAATGCCGTCCTTGACATCTTGGATTGGGTAAACTGATTGCTATGATAGATAGGTTTGGCAGATAACAGCGCTTGCCATTGCTTGTGTGTATTTTTTTTCATTATTATTTTCAGTCTTACAGAAAAATGGGGTGAATGGGATTAACTAACTAGCTAATTGATTCTAGCTAGATAATTGATTATTAACCAGTTTGGATGAATATTTTTTCAAAAGTTTGATGACACTATACCATTTATCGCAAAAAATGACCAAATAGGAATTTTTCTGATAAAACAATTGTGTAATTTTTTATTATTGTTATAATTTAGTAACAAATACATTGTAGAATGTAATCAATATAAGATAAATGTAATGTTTGATTACCTTTGTACATATGTACATAGCTTTTGTGGCAATACAACCTATAGCTTTAGCCCATGGTTGTTTGCTAAAAAAAGTAACACAATGAAATTTAATCGGTTAAATTTCAAATTTTTTAGGACACAATTTATGATCCATCAAGCTAACAATACGAACGATAAAGATGCCGATGATAGTGTAGAAGTGACGCGCCATCAATCCAAAATCAACATTCATAGTGTTGTGCTGGTGATTATGTTAGCGCTCGTGGTGACATTTTTGATGGTGGTTGGGGTCAGTTATCTGTATGAAGCCAACAACTTAAAAGGACAGTCATCAAAATATTTATGTCCGTCAGCTTCTGCCGTACAAGTGGGTATATGCATTAAAAGCTAATAGTGGGTTTGCTATTAGGCGTGAATGGTTATTATATCTGCCGACTGGGTTAATCCAGTCGGTTTTTTAATGGCTAAGTTCAAGGGCTTTGAATTGAAATGCTTTAAATTAAAGCGCTTTTAGCTGATAAATGCCGGCAAAAATTTGCCCCATTTTTTTATATTTAAGTGGCTCAAGTGACGCGGTAAAAGATTCTAACAGGTGGCTATGATCTTGATCGCTTTCGATATACAGTAATGTCTGCGGATGAATTAACTGATGGTTGATTAACCCATGCAAAATTGTATCCCATAACGCTAGTTGATAAGGCGGGTCGATAAACACCACATCAAACGGCTCGGTCTTTGCCAGTTGTGGTAAGGCATGTTGTATCGTAGCTTCCATTGTCACAATTTTTGTATCAGCAATACCTAACAGGGCTTGGGTGGCTTTAATTTGCCTACATTGCTCATGGTTAGGCTCGATAGAAGTTAACTGCTTGGCACCCCGCGACAAGGCTTCAAAACCGAGCACCCCACTACCAGCACAGCAATCTAGTACCTTGGCATTGACTAAATCATCGGCAAGCCAGTTAAATATTGTCTCTCGGACACGGTCGGGGGTTGGTCGCAACCCATCGGCATCGATAAACGCTACCAAACGCCGCCGATACTCGCCGCCGATGATACGGACGTGAGAAATAGGGGGGGATTTGGTGGCTTTATTGGCTCGTTTGCTAATTTTGGACATCATGGTTTAGAAATCATAGTTTGGACATCTACATTACGTTAGTCAGCGCCACCCACCGCAGGGAGTTTGGCGGTATTGGGTTTTGAGATAATAGGTTTACCCGACAAAACTAACGCTGCCCGTTGCAATTTGGCGGCTTGTTTTTCGGCGTTGATTTTGGCAAGTTCTTCAGGCGATGGGGGCACAATCGGTTTTTTGATTTTATCAATGAGCCAGTAATCCATCATTTTACGCACAATCGGTGCTACCCAGCCACCATGCCGACCGTTTTCTACGATGACGGCAATGGCAATTTGCGGGTTTTCGACCGGGGCAAAACCAACAAACCAGCCATGATCCCAGTGGCGCGAGTCAAGCGCGGCTTCGTTATAGCGTTTACCTTGTGCGATAGATTTGACCTGCGCTGTGCCTGTTTTGCCAGCGATGCGATAAGTTGGCGTATAGATATTATGCGCTGTGCCTTTTTTGACCACATCTTCCATGGCTAGGTGCATACGCTGCCAATCATTGGGGTTACCGTTGTATTGAATTTTACCATCGGGCTTTTCAATAGGGGTGACATGTTCGGCACCGGTGGATTTTTTGAGCAGATGGGGGGTTAAATGCTGTCCATCACCGGCTAGCATGGCGATACCGTTGGCAATCTGTAAGGGTGTCGCCAAAAAATACCCTTGCCCGATACTCACAGAAATGGTTTCCCCAGGCAACCAGGCTTTTTTATAGGTTTTCATTTTCCACTCAGTAGAAGGGTAGACCCCGGTTTTTTCTCCCGGCAAATCAATGCCCGTTTTACTACCAAAATTAAAACGCGTCATCCAATCATGAAGCCGGTCAATACCCAGTTGATAAGACAGCTTGTAGTAGTAGGTATCGACAGATTCGACCACGGATTTATGCAAATTGACGTTACCATGACCCGATTTTTTCCAGTCACGAAATTTATGGCTATCGCCAGGCAGACTAAAATAACCCGGATCATAAATACTACTGTCCCATCCCATTATTCCGTAATGAATCCCTGCCAAACCCTCAATCGGTTTGATAGAAGAACCCGGGGGGTATTGCCCTTGTAGCGCACGGTTGTACAGTGGCATGTCGGGGTCTTGTTGCAGTGCCTTGTATTCTCTGCTACTAATTCCAGTGATAAAGGGATTGGGGTCAAAACTTGGATTGCTCACAAAGGCTAAAATCTCGCCAGTGCTTGGGTCAATTGCCACCGCCGCGCCGCGTTTACCATTTAATAAATCGCTGGTCAATTTTTGTAACCCATAATCAAGGCTTAGATAAATATCATTGCCGGGAATGGGTGGTTTGGTATCGAGTTTTTTGATGATATCGCCATAGGCATTGGTTTCAATTGATTGATAACCGGGTTTGCCCAGTAGCAGCGACTCGTAATATTTTTCAATCCCTGTTTTACCTATCAAATCGGTGCCTGCATACAGCTTTTTATCCAACTTTTTACTATCGTTGTCGCTGATACGCCCAACATAGCCAATCACATGGGCAAATAAGTCACTGTAGGGATAGGTGCGCGTGAGTTTACTTTGAATCGTCACGCCTTTAAAAAACGGTTTACGTTCACTAAACTGGGCAACTTGCTGTTCGGTAAGTCCAATTTTAATGGTGACAGGTTCGTTTTTACTTTTTTTAAGGGCTTTTGAAGCTTCACTGATTTCTTCAGGTGTCAACTGAAAAATCGGCGTGAGTAGCGCCAAGGTATTGTCAGGATTGTCAATTTCATCAGGACTGATGACAGCGGTAAAAACAGGCTGGTTATCTGCCAAAATCACGCCGTTCCGGTCATAAATGTAGCCGCGACTGGGCGGTGCAGAAACCAGCTTGATACGATTATTGTCAGACTGGGTGACGTACTGGTCATGGGTATAAATTTGTAGATAAGCATAGCGTACAATCAAGCCAACCAAGCCCAAAAACACAAACACCGATGCCAAAATTACCCGGCGGCGAAAGATAAGATTTTCACGTTGCATATCTGAAGAATGGGGTGGTTTCATAAGCGGGTAACAGCAATTAGAACGGTTTTAAAAAGGGTCGCGGTGCGATGAATGTTTAGCTTAATGCAAATATAGGGATATCACCCAGCTACTAAGCTCCTATATGGGTGGCTTAAGTATGGGTGGCTTAAATCTGATGGCTCAAATCAAAATTTAAGAGCGATATACTAGCATAAAACATGGCAAATAAGCATGCCCAAATCCTGTCAAAATCGCAAATAACTAACGGCTGCTGTCAAAACAAGTGTATCAAATTATGATAGCCGCATTGACGGCAATATGGATGATAACATAGGGACGCAAAACCGCTAAAAATACAACTTCTTCAGGTAAAATATATCTTTCTGTGCTAAAATCTAGCAGTTTGAACGCACCCATATTCACGCACCCATACTACAGACGTTGTCAAGCAAACCTTGTAATGTCATCTCGGTTTTATGGTCCTTTGATTTTAGCTTTTTCACCATGTGAGCTTTTTTGATATGTTTGCAGAAATTTGGCACAAGCTTGCAATCCATCCGCAATTTTTCGCCATGCTGACCATTCCATTTGTGACAGCAGTCGTGACTTGGGCGCATGTATGGATGGCGCTCAAGATGCTATTTTATCCCATTCATTTTTGGGGCATTAAGATTCAAGGATTTCCAGGCGGCGGTATCGGCTGGCAGGGCATTGTGCCACGCAAAGCGGGTAAAATATCCGGGATTATCGTTGACCAAACTTTATCCAAGCTTGGCTCGCTCGATGAGTTTTTCCAAGCCATGCACCCTGAAGAAGTGGCGGATTTTATCAGCCAAACCATGAACCAAAACTTGGATTTGCTGATTGATGAAATCATGAATGAGCGCTCGGCAACGCTGTGGGCGAATTTGCCTTTTGCTGTCAAACGCCGTATCTATGCGTATGGACACGAGCAATTGCCAGCTATCATGAAAAATCTGGTGCTCGACTTGACCTACAATGTCGAAAACTTGGTCGATATGCGCGAGATGATTGTTAACAAGATGGAAAGCGACCGTGCGCTGATGGTGCGCATGTTTTTGAAAGTAGGTCAAAAAGAGATTAATTTTATTTGGCATATCAGTGCGTTGATTGGGTTTGTATTTGGTATTTTGCAAATGGCGATTTTTTGGTTTGTGCCGCAGCATTGGACGGTGCCGTTTTTTGCCGCGATTTGGGGGCTGTTGACCAATTGGATTGCCATCTGGATGGTATTTAATCCGATTGAGCCGCATTATTATCGCTATCCCAAATTTTTTAGTTTTAGCAAATCACTGCCGTTTATTCGCTTTGAAAAACCGCACATGGGACAATTTAACTGGCAAGGTGGTTTTATGAAACGCCAGCCTGAGGTCTCTGAGGTGTTTGCTGAGATTGTGGTCAAAGATTTGGTCACGCTCAAAAACATCATGCATGAAATGATGTATGGCAGCCGTGCGATGCAAACGCGTGAGCTGATTAAAAAACACCTAAACCCAATATTGGAATCACAGGTGATTCAAACGAGCTTGAAATTTGGTTTAGGTCGTAAAGAGTTTGGTCAGCTCAGACACGTGATTATTGATAAGTCAATAGCAGCGACCATGGTGCCGATGAGTAATCCTGAGCTTAACCTTAGCCGCGCAGAAAAAATCTTTGGGCTGTTTCGAGACCGTATTCGCGCATTGACGCCCAATGAATTTCAAAATCTGTTGCGTCCTGCCTTTCGTGAAGATGAATTAACACTGATTATTTTGGGCGGCGTGACAGGGTTTTTGGCGGGCTGGATACATTTGATATTGGTGTTTTATTAATTTGACCCATTTTTTTGGTGAAAATTCTACAGTGTGATAACCACTACAGCGATAGGAGCAGTGGGTATGTTAATTACTGAATTGGGCTATTTTGCGCTTATTTCAGCCTTGGTGATTGCCATTTTACAGGTTATTTTGCCAGCAGTCGGGGTGTTTAAACACCAACCTGCTTGGCAACGACTGGCGGGAAGTTTTGCCATTGCGCAGTTTTTGGCAACCGGCACGTCATTTTTGTGCCTGATGTATGGGTTTTATGCCAATGATTTTACGTTGATTTATGTCGCCAATCAGTCAAATTCTTTGCTGCCTTGGTACTATCGCTTATCAGCCACATGGGGCGGGCATGAAGGCTCACTGTTACTGTGGGTCACCATTTTGGCGACTTGGGGCGCGGCGGTGGCCGTTTTTAGTCGAAGCTTGCCGCTTGCCATGCGCGCACGCGTGTTGGTGATTATAGCCTTTGTGCAAATGATGATGCTAAGCATGGTGATTTTTGTGTCGTCACCTTTTAATCGCAGTCTACCCAGCATCCCAGTGGATGGCAAAGATTTGAATCCACTACTGCAAGACCCTGGATTAATTTTTCATCCACCGATGCTATATATGGGCTATGTGGGCGCGGTGGTACCGTTTGCTTTTGCCATGGCAGCATTATGGGCAGGTCGGTTAGATGCGGTGTGGACGCGTTGGTCGCGTCCTTGGACACTAGCGGCTTGGTGTTGTTTGACCTTAGGGATCGTGTTTGGCTCAATGTGGGCATACAACGAGCTTGGCTGGGGCGGCTGGTGGTTCTGGGACCCTGTGGAGAACGCGTCCTTTATGCCTTGGCTCGGTGGGGTGGCATTATTACACTCATTGGCAGTTACCGAAAAGCGCGGCGTGTTCAAAGCTTGGACGATTATGTTGGCGATTTTCACTTTTGCTTTAAGTTTATTGGGTACGTTTTTGGTACGTTCGGGGGTCATTACCTCTGTTCACTCATTTGCCGCAGATCCCACACGCGGTCTGTTTATCCTAGTGATTTTGGGCGTGGTCATCGGTGGCGGTCTGGCGATGTTTGCGTGGCGCGGTTGGCGCTTGACCCAAGAAAGCCATTATCAGCTCAAATCTCGTGAGACGTTATTGGTCATCAATAACATTATTATATTAGTCGCAACCATCGTGGTGGTGATTGGCACACTTTATCCAATGCTGGCCGATGCGTTAAAACTGGGTCAAGTATCGGTGGGAGCGCCCTATTTTAATGCGTTATTTGTGCCGTTAACTTGGTTATTGTTGTTGTTTTTAGCCATTGGACCGGTCAGCCGTTGGAAAAAAGACACCCGTCCATTGTTAGGTATAGGCTTGGCGATTTTAGCCAGTTGTTTTGTGTTAGCCGGGGTTTTAAGCTATTTCTTGGTCAGTAGTATCAACATCAATATCTTTATGTCAGCGGCATTGTGTTTATGGGTGTTGGTATGGATGGTGATTGATATCAAAGACAAAACCCGTAACGCGCGCTCGCTGGGCGCTGGGCTAAAACGTCTGCACATGGGCTATTGGGGAATGCAGCTGGCGCATTTGGGTATTTTGCTATCCGTGATGGGTATTGCCATTACCACAAGCTTAAGTATCGAAAAAGACATTGCCATGCAAAAAAACCAATCGGTTGAAGTACAAGGCTACCAGTTCACGATGGATGAGCTAAAAAAAATTCGCGGCGCCAACTTTGATGCCACCCAAGCGGTGGTCAGTGTTCGTAAAAATAACCAAATAGTCGCCACCCTTTATCCAGAAAAACGCCATTATGTGGTCAGTCAAATGCCCATGACCGAAGCTTCTATCCAGTATAACCCATTAAGAGATATCTATATGGCAATGGGAGAGCCTATTTTGGACGCCAATCAAAGTGAAGCCAATGCCACTAAATGGGCGGTGCGTATCTATATCAAACCTGGCGTACGCTGGGTGTGGTGGGGTGGTTTTGTGCTGGCGCTCGGTGCGATTTTAAGTATGTTTGATAAACGCTATCGTAAACTGCCTAGACTTGCTGATATGAGTGATGACAAGTCGGGGAATTTGGCAGCGATTAACACCCCAGCGGCAATCGCCCCCGTGTTAGTAAAAAATGACAGTGAGTTAGGTGAGGAGAGTGCTCATGGCAATGCGTAAAAGACAACTTTGGTTTTTGATTCCTTTGGTGCTTTTTTTGATTATCATTGCGCTGTTTTATACGCGGTTGGGCAAAGATACCACGGTAGTGACCAACACCTCGCTCAATCGCGCTTTGCCAAGTTTTAGCTTACCGTCTTTGGGTAACCCATCACAAATGATTACCCAAGCACAGCTACCCAAACAGCCATTTCTACTCAATATATGGGCATCTTGGTGTGTGACTTGTAAAGTTGAACACCCGTTTTTATTGCAAATGTCAAAAGCAGGTGTACCGATTGTTGGGGTCAATTATAAAGATGAAACCAAAGACGCGCTCGATTATCTCAACACCCATGAAGACCCATTTACCCTCAATGTGCAAGATAAAGAAGGGAATTTTGGCATTGATTTGGGTCTGACAGGTGTGCCAGAGTCGTTTGTGGTCGATGGCAAAGGCAATGTGCGCCAGCATATCTTGGGTGAAATCAACGAAGAGCGCTACAACAAGCAAGTATTGCCTTGTATGACTGCGCTGCGTGAACAAGCCGCTGATGCTAAAATCCGTGAGGTGTGCCAATGAGTATCACATTTGCAAAAATTCGTCACCTGATGGGTGTGGTGTTGCTAGTCGCAGGGTTATCCATATCGGCTTGGGCAAATATTGATACCTACCAATTTGACAACCCGCGCCAAGAAGCCCAGTATCGTGCGCTCATTGAAGAATTTCGTTGTCCAAAATGTCAAAACCAAAACTTGGCAGGTTCCGATGCGCCAATTGCACAAGATTTAAAACAAAAGACTTATGACATGGTCAAAGACGGTCGTTCCGACGCCGAAATTCGCCAGTATATGAATGAGCGCTACGGTGATTTTATTAGCTACAAACCCCCTGTGCGCCCATCTACCTGGATTTTATGGTTTTTTCCGCCTGTGCTGTTGGTGTTTGTAATGCTGGCTTGGTTTATTCGTAACCGTAATTCGTCAAAACGTGCCGCTGTCATTGCCAATCCCATAGAAGACGGCTATGCGCCACTTTCAGCCGCCGAACAACAGCGATTACAAGACTTGTTAAACGCCAATGATAACGCTGCCAATGCTAAAACTAGTGAAATCAATCAAGCAGCGGTTAAGGAAAATTAATGTCAACGCTAATTATTTTTATCATTGTCGCGCTTTTGTTTGCTATCACGCTTGCGGTATTTATTTTGTTACCATGGTTGCAAACCCAAGACCATCACGCCATCGCCAATCGCGCTGATAATCAGCTACTAACGCTCAATATTGAAGTATTCAAACAACGATTGGTAGAACTTGATGCCGATTTTGGTGAGGGTGAAATCGATGAGGCGACTTATCAAACCCAAAAACTGGCGTTAGAGCGTCAATTACTAGACATCAGTGACAATCAAGATACCAGCCATTTTACTCCCAATTGGAAAAGCCGTCTGATAGTTATCATCTGGATTCCGCTGTTATCTGCGATGGCTTATGCGATGATTGCCGACCGCACGCCCGTCTATCAATTATGGGATGCACAAAATCGTTTGGGAAAAGTCGCGGATGACTTATTGACCGCAAAAATCGATACGCCACCCGAATGGGCGACCAAAGACAGTGTGGGACTGATTAGTGCCATGCAAACCAATGTGCATCATCATGCCACCGATCCGCTACGTTGGTTCCGTCTCTCTGAAGTGTTTGTAGCTTTGCAAGCACCCGAGCAAGCAATTGAAGCCTTGGCAAGGGCGTATCGTCTCAATCCTGATGATGAAAAAATCGCCATCACCTACGCCCAAACTAGCTTTTTTACCCAAGGCGGGGTAATGGATGACAAAACCCGTCAAGTGGTTGAGCATATTCTAGCCAAAAGTCCCAAACACCAAGGCGCACAAATGCTGATGGCAATGGGCGAAATGCGGGCGGGCAACTACGCGCAGTCTCGAAAATGGGTAGAACTGCTACGCACCGAAATCCAAGCGCGTCCTGGCGATCATACCCAAGCCTTAAGCAGCTTATCTGAACTTGAGCAGACTATCAACCAGCGGGAAGCCCAAGGCGAACAGGCGATTACAGTCAATGTCAAAGTCACCCCGGAGATATTAGGGCGGGTGAAAAAAGGCGAAAGCTTATTTGTTAATGTGCGTAAGATGGCAGGTGGTCCCCCTGTTGCTGCCAAAAAACTGTCAGCAGATAGCTTAACCATCAATGGTATGGCAATTAACATCAGCGATAACGATAGCATCATGCCGACCATGACCTTAAGTTCGGCGATTAGCACGAATGAGCCATTGGTGATTACTGCCCGGATTAGTGCTTCAGGTGACGCCATGCCGCAAAGTGGTGACTTGACGAGTAACCCCGTACCGCTAGAGAAAACGGCTGACTCGACAACCGTATTGATTGATAAAATCGTGCCTTAAATCGTTATGAAAAATCTCTTGATTGAATAGGGGATTAATTGAATAAGGGGCGGATTAAAGCTTGCCACATTTTTATTTTTAATACCCCTATCAATTTAAATTATTTTGCAAAAATTGCTTGAGATTTTAGCGGTTAACGAGTATTGTTAACCCAGTATTTCAAAACTGTTAGTTATTCGAACACACCATTTGTGGGTCTTTTTTGCTATTGCAGTAATGAGATAGGGCGATTTTAATAATTTCGACTTAAGGAATAGGTTTATGAAGCGTATTATTCTTTTAGGGCCACCTGGCGCTGGTAAGGGTACCCAAGCACAAATCATCACCAAGGAATTTAATATTCCACAAATCTCAACAGGTGATATGCTACGTGCCGCTATCAAAGAAGGTACTGAGCTTGGCAAACAAGCCAAAAGTATCATGGATGCCGGCGGACTTGTCTCAGATGATTTAATTATCAACCTAGTTAAAGCCCGTATTGCGCAGCCAGATTGTGCCAACGGTTGTATTTTTGATGGCTTTCCGCGTACCATTCCACAAGCCCAAGCGTTAGCCGATGCAGGCGTACACATCGATAACGTGGTAGAAATTGCCGTACCTGATGAAGACATTGTGTCTCGTTTGTCAGGTCGTCGTTCTCATCCTGCTTCAGGTCGCGTGTACCATGTGGTCTACAATCCACCCAAAGTGGCAAATAAAGATGACGAAACTGGTGAAGACTTGGTTCAGCGTGATGACGATAAAGAAGATACCATCCGCGATCGTTTAGCGACTTATCATAACCAAACAGAAGCTTTGGTTGGTTTTTATCAAGACTTGGCAAAATCAGGTCAAAATGCGCCGCGCTATGCTAAATTTGATGGTACACAAGCGATTGATAAAGTCAGTGAACAAGTCCTTGCCGAGTTAAAAGCATAATTAAAACCATGATTAAAAGCGTCAATGGGTTTTTAAGAAAATTAATATTAGGTAAGCTAAATAAAAAGCTGAAATTTTGATTTCAGCTTTTTTTTATAACTAAATCGTAAGCATCCGACCATCCCATCTACCACCATTCTAAAAAATACGAGATAGTGCC
>NZ_DALZOJ010000014.1:0-43862 GCF_032004885.1 Moraxella sp. CTOTU47579 | reverse complement strand
GAGGGACTCGAACCCCCAACATTCGGTTTTGGAGACCGACGCTCTACCAATTGAACTAATCGCCTATGTTGAGTTTGAGTATTATAGCGAGTTTTTTTTTGAATGCAACACTTTCTACAGTTTTTTGCGATTTTAATCTTAACCTAGTATCGCTAAGATTTTGCGGCGTAAATGTGCAGCATCCGGCATGGCTTCCCCATCGATTCGTAATATCGAAATGCCTGCGCTCAACAGCGCTTTGTCTTTTTTTTCATCTTGCTGCTGACGGCGGCGAGTGTTGTGCGTCCAGTCGTCTAATTCAATTGCCAATAGTACGGTTTGCTTGTCTTGATCGACCAGCACATAGTCAACACTCATACGACAAATACGATTAAACCAAAAGCCTTGCTCAGTATCGTCATCGTCATTTGGCATAATAATACGCGATAGCTGTACTTGCCCAAAAATAATCAGCTCAGGTACCGCCTGCTGCAAGCGATTAAAAAATATTACTTCAGTCGGCGTCATGATTGGCATCGGCTCAAACGGCCATACTGCTAATTCATCTCCCCGAACGGGCTTAATAACCTCTTCATGGCTACTGCCACTACTGCGAAATGCAAACACTAACAGGATAAACAACACAAACGCTAACACTAAAAAAATTGTCACAATAACCACACACTTTTATCAACAGGATAACTACCTCAAGGCAACATTATTCCTCTATTGGGTGATTTTCACAAGCGCGTAAATAAATAATACGACACAAAATGTCGCATTATTTGGATAGTTTTGCATTGTTTGAATAATTTGGCTTTAAAACGTCAAATAGACTTACCAGTAAAGCACCCAGCCGCTATTGACATCCACACGGCTATCGTTATTAAGCTTGTCTTTGAGCGCCAAGGCAGCAACTTTGCCTTTTTCTGGACCTACGACGATACGTACCCCTTTACTCGTTTGGGTGGTTTTGACTTTATAGCCTGCCGCTTGTAATTTTTGGGTGATTTCATTGGCTTTTTTCTCGTCGGTTGCCAATGCAACTTGTACCCCAAACGTACCTTTAACATCCGTTTGTTTCACCGTCTGACGCGCCTGCCTTAAATTATCTTGTGCCGCTTGGAATGCTTGTTTTTTCTGGGCTTGTTGCTGAGCTTCTAATTTTTTCTGGGCGATTTCTTGTTGACGTTTTTGCTCTTTTAACTGCTCTTTTAACTGCGCTTCTTGCTTTTTGCGAGCGATTTCTTGCTGTTTTTGCTGCTCTTTTTGCGCGGCTTCTTGTTTTTTACGGGCGACTTCTTGCTGCTGCTGCAGTAGCGCCTGTTGCTTTTTTTGTTCAGCTTCTTGTTTTTTGCGGGCAATGTCATTTTGACGTTGTTGCTCTCGCGCTTGGGCTTGCTGGGTGATACGGTTGACTTGTGCCGCAGTCGGGATGGTGATAGTTTGCCCGACACGTAAGCTGCTGGTGGTGTTGAGATTATTGACGCTTGCCAATACGTCGACTGGCACATTGTAGCGACGTGATAACCCTATCAACCCATCGCCTGCCTTGACTTGATAGGTGCCAGGATTGCTAGGGGTGGCTTTTGCCGCGGGCTGCGGCTGTGCGACGGCGGGTGCTGTCACTGTGGGCGTTGGCGTAGCTGCTTGTACTTTAGTTTGCGCAGCGCTTTGGCTCTGTGCAGTATTTTGTGCGCTATTGGGTACTGCAGCTTGCGTTTGTGGTGGCGCGGCGACCGTGTCAACGGGTCGGGGCTTTACCACAGGTTGGGTAATCGCGGTCACTGAGCTGGCAACCACCGAATTGGTATTGGCGGCATTTTTGTTGGCATACAGTTGATTTTCAGCACGGCTACGCGCTAAAGCTTTGGCTTCAATCCGCTGTTGCTCGGTCATGTATTGCTGGGCTTGTTGTTCTTGCGCAGCGACTCGTTGCTCCCGTTCTTTTTGTTTTTGTGCCAGCAAATTTTTTTCGGTTGCGACATCCGCAGTGAGTGGCTCGTTGCTGATTGCCGATTGTTTATCTGTCGTGGGTTTAGCGATAACTTGTTGGCTATTGGCTGCAGGTTTGGCAGGCGCGTTTAAGACTTGGTGCATAGTGGCATATAACAACACGCTACCGCCTAACAATACCGTTGTACCCAATAATGCTTGCTTAGAAAATTTCATGCCAATTACCCTAGTTTATGTGTCTTGATAAATGATTTTTTCAACCTATAAAAATCAATGAATTTTGACTAATCATAGCAAAATTCGCGTGAGCAGTTTTTACCATTGTTGAGATATTAACTGAAAATTTTGAAAAGTAAAATCATTTGACGCACAAATTCGTTATTCACTCAGTGATTGGCTGGTCAGTACACCGCTGATGGTATAAAAAGAACCACACACCAAAATCAGGTCATTATCTTGGCTTCGGTCAATCACCGATTGGGTCGCTAAACTCAAATCCTCAAAAACACATACAGAATTAAAATAGCGCGGTAACAGCTCAGTTAAGCGCTCTTGGCTACTCGCTCTAGGGTGAGATATAACGCCGCTGTGAACACTGTCAATCGGCATCACCGTCTGGGAGAATTGCTGTAGCTGCGTGAGCACGGGCTCGATGTCTTTATCAGCGAGCATGGATATCACCAAATGCAATTTGGCGGTTGGATGCTGGCGTTGGTAAGCATGTACATACGGCGTGAACTGCTTGAGCAAAAACTGCATCCCATGGTCATTGTGGGCAACATCAAATACCCATTGGCGAGCTGACATGCGTCTGCTGTCAAAACGCCCTGCCAATTTTACCTTCGGTAACGCAGCTTGAATGTGGTCTTGGGTTATGGTCAATGGGCTGGCTAGGAGGGCGGTGATAGCCGTTGCGGTATTGTGCAAAGACAAATTGGGGATAGGCAACGATAAAGTCACCGCGCTATTGCTATATTGCCATGTCGCTCCACCCTTAGTATGGCGGTAGCCGTAATCTTTGCCATACTGTAGCAAATGGGCATGGTGCTGTGCAATCAAGGGCGCGATGGTTGATGGCATATCAGTTTCGCCGTACACTAATGTCAGGTTATCACGCAAAATACCGGCTTTTTCTACGGCTATTTTTTCACGGGTGTCGCCGAGCCATTCGACATGGTCGATACCCACATTGGTAATGACCGCAAGGTTTGGATCGATGACATTGACGACATCGAGGCGACCGCCTAACCCCACTTCCAATACCCAGACATCACAGTGGTTTTGGGCAAAAATCAAAAAAGCGGCAAGCGTCGTCATTTCAAAAAATGACAGCGTCAAGCCACAATCAAACCTCGCCTGCTCGATTTTGGTAAACGCATCAATCAAAGTTTGGTCATCGACCATTTTTCCATTGATTCTGACACGCTCGTTAAACACCAGTAAATGCGGCGATTGATACAAAGCGGTTTTATAGCCTGCTTGTTGACAAATCTCGGCAATAGTGGCGGTGGTTGAACCTTTGCCATTGGTGCCTGCCACGGTAAACACAAAGGCATCGGTTTGCTTTATACCCAATGCTTGAAATACGGGTATCACCCGCTCAAGCCCCATATCAATCGCAGACACATGGATGCCTTGCATGTAGTTTAGCCACTCGGTTAACGAGCTTGAAACGCTAGGCGGCAATGGGGATGATGAGAGTGCGGGTGGTAAGCTTGACTGTTGCATGGATAAAACCGTGATAATAATGAATTAGTGAGCCTGACGAAAATAGGTCATTTTTTTGAGTAAGCGATGAATCGTTTCTTTCATTTGCAGACGATGGACGACTTGATCGACCACACCATGCTCTACCAAAAACTCAGCGCGCTGGAAAGGCTCACCCAGCACTTCGCGAACGGTTTGTTCAATCACCCGTTTGCCCGCAAAACCAATCATGGCTTTGGGCTCCGCCAAATGGATATCGCCTAACATCGCAAGTGACGCCGTTACACCGCCATACACAGGATTGGTCAGTACCACAATATAAGGAATATTGGCGTGTTTGAGTTTTTCAATCGCTGCGGCAGTACGCGCCATCTGCATGAGTGATAACAAGCCCTCTTGCATACGGGCGCCACCCGATGCGGCAAAACACACCAGCGGGATTTGTTCTTTGAGCGCCGTCTCGGCAGCGAGCACGAATCGATCGCCTACCACAGAGCCCATTGAGCCACCCATAAAAGCAAAATCAAACGCACAGGCAACTACGGGTAGCCGCTGGAGTTTGCCTTTCATGACGATAAGTGCTTCGGTTTCGCCCGTCTTGGCTTGCGCTTCGCTCATCCGTGTTGGGTAAGGTTTGCTATCGACAAAGTCTAAGGGATTGCCTGCTTGGTACTGCTGACCCAGCTCGTCATCCACTTGGTCAAAAAACCAGTTCAGACGCGTGCGGGCGGTCATGCTAAGATGTTCGTCACACGATGGGCATACGTAATTATTAAAAATCAGCACTGTATTGGTGATGATTGAATTACAGTTGGGACATTGAGTCGATGGTTCGGTCTCAACCGCCGTCAGTATTTGCTTGGCACGCGGCTTGATGGTGGGTAATGGGCGTTTTAACCAAGTTTCTTCCAATGTCTGTCCCATCGGTTGAGGCTTCATATCAGTGCTCATAATAAGTCCCTATTAACAGTGCAATTTAAGAGTGCTATTGAATAGTAGTTGTTTGAGTGTACAAGTACAAACTCATTTTATAATGCGTATGCTAACTGATTTTAGCAATAAATGAAATGATTAACCTCAAGTACCTCAAACCATTCTATCACTCAAGACTATCAATCGCTTCTCTTAGCTCATCCATTTTATCTAAGATGGCTTTTTTGGCATGGGCAATTTTCTGTTCATCATTGCCCACATCCGCAAAGTTTTTCACTAGCTCACTACCGACAATCACACCATCCGCATATTGTCCGACTGCTTTTGCCGATGCACCATCACGAATACCAAAACCAACACACACAGGTAAAGCAGTTTGTGCTTTAATCGCTTGGACGTGCTCGCCCACATCTTGGGCATCCAATGCTTTTGAGCCTGTTACGCCTTTGACCGATACATAATAGATAAAACCTCCGCCATGTTTTAACACTTGCTCGCGGCGTTCTGGCAAGGTGGTTGGCGCAAGTAAAAAGATTTCGTTCATTGCGGAATTGGCGAGTTTTTGGGTAAAATCGCCCGCTTCTTGTGGCGGTAAATCGACCATCAAAACACCGTCAATCCCTGCATCTTGACAAAGGCTGATAAACTTGTCATAACCGATGATTTCAATCGGATTCAGATAGCCCATGACTAGCACTGGCGTGGTGGTGTTGGTTTTACGAAACGCTTTTACCATCTCAATCGCTTGGCGGGTACTGGTGCCACCTGCCATTGCGCGCTCGCCTGCGAGTGCGATAGTTTCACCGTCTGCCATCGGGTCGGAAAATGGCAAGCCAACTTCGATGACGTCTGCGCCGTGGTCAACGAGTTCATGCAGTAAGCTGACGGTAACACTTGGGTTTGGGTCGCCTGCCATCACATAAGGAATTAAAGCTTTTTTGTTTTGCTCTCGTAACGTGTTAAATGTGGTTTCAATTCGGGTTGTCATAAATATACTCTCAACAAATTTTATTTAGTGATGGCTAATTATTTTTGTACCAAGATATAGTTTGCATGCGGTCATCACACTGGCATATACAGCCACGCACGTCAAAACCAGTCCAGATAATTTATTGATAACATTTGCCAATTTATTACTTTTGATTTTGGAAAACATTACGGCATATATACTTAAAATCCCATAGTCAAGCAGCATCCAAATCCCAACCAGTAACGCTATACTTAAGACTTTATCATTGCTAATCGCAAAAAATAGCGGAAAAAATGCGATAAAAAACAAAATATCTTTGGGGTTTGAAATGCCAACAATAAACCCATCTTTAAAATGGTGTTTACTCTCCTGCCTTGGCAAGGCAGCCACTTGTTCTAAATTAACGCGGTCTTTTAAAATATTGATAGCAAAATATAGCACATACAAAGAACCAAACAACGTCAGCCACAGTAGCGCTTGTTCGCTGATGGCAAATATGCCTTGAATCACCGCAAACGATGCGCCAATCAAAATGAGTGATGCGCTATTGGTACCAGCAATGGTGGCAATACCTGCTTTGATACCATGTTTGACGCTGGTGTTAGCGACCATCACCGTGACAGGTCCAGGCGTTCCTAAAAATAAAATGATGGCTGAAACATAGGCAATAACTATCGTAAAATTAATCTGCATCAATCAAATCTCAATCCCATCATGTTTCATGACCGTGTGCAAATCCTTATCCCCACGCCCCGACAGATTGACAATAATCGACTGATCTTTTGACATGGTTTTGGCAAGTTTCAACGCATACGCAATGGCGTGCGAGCTTTCTAGTGCAGGAATAATCCCTTCTTTTTGGGTACATTCACGAAAGCCAACCATCGCTTCTTCATCGGTACAAGGTACATACTGCACACGGTCGATATCTTTTAAGAAACTATGCTCAGGACCCACACCAGGATAATCCAGCCCTGCTGAAATCGAATGGGTACCCAAAATCTGCCCATCATCATCCGCCATCAAATACGTACGGTTGCCGTGTAATACGCCCACTCGACCGACGGTAAGTGGTGCAGCATGGTTGCCTGTCTCGACCCCATCGCCGCCGGCTTCGATACCATACATTTTAACGTCTTTATCATTTAAAAAGTCATAAAACAGTCCGATGGCATTACTACCACCACCGACACAAGCGACCAGCGCATCGGGCAGTTTGCCTGTTTTTTGGTAGTGTTGTAGTTTGGCTTCTTTGCCGATAATGGCTTGAAAATCACGTACCAGCATGGGGTATGGGTGCGGACCTGCGACAGTGCCAATGACATAATAAGTGCTATCGACATTGGTGACCCAGTCACGCATGGCTTCGTTCATGGCGTCTTTGAGCGTGCGAGTACCCGAGGTGACAGGTACGACTGTCGCCCCAAGCAAGCGCATACGATACACGTTCATGGCTTGGCGTTCGACATCATCTGCGCCCATATACACCACGCACTCTAAGCCCAGACGCGCCGCGATGGTGGCAGTTGCTACGCCATGTTGCCCTGCGCCTGTCTCGGCAATGATGCGTTTTTTGCCGACCATTTTGGCAAGCAAGGCTTGACCGATGGTGTTGTTGACTTTGTGAGCGCCTGTGTGGTTTAAGTCTTCACGTTTAAGATAAATTTGCGCGCCGCCAATGTCGTCACTTAGGCGCTTGGCATGATAAAGTGGCGTTGGTCTGCCAACGTAATTGACCAAGTCGTCTTGAAAGGCTTTCCAAAATTCGGGGTCAGCTTTGGCAGTGTTATAGATATGCTCAAGTTGTTCCAGTGCTGCCATCAGGGTTTCAGAGACAAAGCGTCCCCCATGAATGCCAAAATGTCCGCTGGCATCTGGGTATTGATTGAAGTCTTTTACTTCAGTTGGGTTTTGAATGTTCATTATTTTCTCTCTAATTTTATAAATCTTTAACGACTTTTAAGCCTGCAAAGGTCTGTGCGGTAGGCATGACTTCAATACGGTTGATATTGACGTGTTTGGGCTGTTCAATCAGCCATGCCACCATATTGGCGATATCCTGTGGGGTGACATATTGCACGCTGTCATAAACTTGGGCGGCTTTGGCGTCATCGCCGTGAAAACGAATATTGCTAAACTCCGTGCCACCGCATAGTCCTGGCTCGATATTACTGACACGGATATTTTTACCGACCAAATCGGCACGCAAGTTTAGGCTAAACTGGGTCACAAAAGCTTTGGTCGCGCCATACACATTACCACCAAAATACGGATAACTGCCTGCAGTTGAGCTTAAATTAATAATGTAGCCGTCATTGTTGGCGACCATGAGAGGTAAAATTTCATGGGTTAAATGAATCAAGCCTAGAATATTAGTATTGACCATTTGTTGCCAATCGGCAAAGTCTGTTTTATCCGCGGGTTCAAGTCCCAGTGCCAATCCTGCGTTATTGACCAGTACGTCGATGTTGGTAAGCAAATCATTTGGCAAAGTTTGTAGCGCGGTTTTGGTGGCAGGCAAGTCCGATACGTCAAAGTTTAGCGGGATAAAGTTGTCGCCCAATTGTGTCTGTAGTTCGTCCAGTTTTTCTTGGCGTCTACCAGTGCCGATGACGGTATGACCTTTTGAGATGAGTAATTCGGCAATCGCTTTGCCAAATCCTGCGGTTACGCCTGTGACCAAGATATTCATAGTAATTCGTCCATCATAAATTCTTACGTTCTATTATACTAGTACGTTAGTATATACCAATTTATTTGAAAAGCAATCTTTATCCTTACAGGATTTATTTGCGAGTTTGTTCAATAAATTTTTGCATTTTCGCCAAACTTTTAACGCCTTTTGCTGACTCAATCCCGCCACTGACATCCACGCCATAGACATTGGTTTTGGCAATCGCCTCGCCGACATTATCTGCAGTGAGTCCCCCCGCCAAAATAATCGGTAAAGGTGAGTTTTTAGGGATTTTATCCCAATCAAAACTATCGCCCGTTCCGCCAAATTTATCGGGATGATAGGCGTCAAGTAGCACGCTACACGCGCCAAAGTCTTTAAGTTCTTGGATTTGGGTGACAATCGTCTCCGTGGTGTCATCATGGCTGATACGTAATGCCTTTATCCAGCGTTTATTGATTCTATCCGCCATCAGCTTGCATTCTTGCGGCGATTCATCACCATGAAACTGCACGATATCAAACGGCACGTGATGCGATAGATAAACCAATTCTTGCTCGGGCATATTGACCACCAATGCCACCACCGTGGTAAACGCAGGCACCGCTTTAGCAAGCTCACAGGCTTGCTCGGCGGTCACTGCTCGCGGGCTTGGCTCATAAAATACCAAACCCACCGCATCCACGCCAAGATTGACCGCATTTGTAATATCTTCAAGTTGGGTAAAGCCACAAAATTTGACCGCTGTATTTTTCATTGAGTTGTGTTTGTCTTGAAAATGATAAAAGCTAGTATAACGAAAAAAGGCACCCAAACGGATGCCTTTTCTCAGTCTTTTATTAGGCTATAACGAATGTCACATTCGCTTAAATTAAAGCCGCCTAGATTAAGCCTCTTTTTTTTCTGATTGTTCTGACTTTTCCGCCTTGTCTGCATGGTCAGCTTTCTTGGCGTCTACAAGTTCTTCTATTTTTTCCTGAGCAGTCTCTTTAAGCGTGGCTGCTTTTTCTTGAACTGTTTCTTTTAAGGTTTCAGCTGTTTGCATGACACTGTCAATCACGGTGCTTTTGTCATCAGCGCTAGCTTTCGCATGGTCTTTGGATCGCGCTTTAGCGTGCTTTTTGCTATCTGCTGCTGATTTGGCGGTGTTGATGCCAAGCTTGCTATAACAAGGACAATGACCTGTCGCACCCGATACTAAGGGTATTAAGCCAAGCATTTTCATCTTTTTGCTTTTCGCTGATTTTAGTAAAGCTAGACCTGCCACAACACGCACGACTCGTTCTTTGTTTCCCACGTTGGTTTTCATTTATTATTTTCCTTATTTTATGATAATTGATTTAAGGGAATTTTAAGGTAGTGAACGCCATTGTCTTCTGGTTTTGGCAATTCACCTGCATTGATGTTAACTTGTACCGATGGCAAAATCAAACGTGGCATTGCAAGTGTTTTGTCACGTTGGTTACGCATTCGTACAAATTCTGCTTTAGGTGTGCCTTGTTTGACATGAATGTTGCGTAATTTTTGCTCACCGACATAAACCGTTGCGATATGCTCACGCCCGCCCTTGGGTGGGTAATCATGGCAAAGATACAGCAGGGTATCATCGGGCAAGGCTAATAAACGCTGAATCGAATCATACAAATCCTCGGCACTACCATGAGGAAAGTCACAGCGTGCAGAGCCGACATCAGGGGCAAAAATAGTATCACCGACGAATACCGCGATTTTTTCAGTGCCTGCGCTTTTATCCGTCACTTTATATGCCATATCGGCTGGGGTATGACCCGGTACATGCATGGCTATAATGCTCAAATCACCCAGTGTTAGCTCGCTGCCTTCCTCAGTCAAAATATCAAATTGACTGGCATCGGTGGCTAGGTCGTCAAAGTTAAAAATGGTTTTAAAGGTTTTTTGCACCTTATCGATATATTTACCCATCACTATTTTACCGCCTAATTGCGCTTTGATATAAGGCGCCGACGATAAATGATCGGCATGGGCGTGGGTTTCGATGATATAGTCCAAGGTCAACCCTTGTGATTTGACAAACCCAATAACGTTATTGGCATTGTCATAGCTAATTTTGCCGGCTGCAGGGTCAAAATCCAATACTGGGTCGATGATGGCACAGTGTTTGCTAGCTTCATCAACTAGAACGTGGGTAAAAGTTTCAGTGTCGTTGTCTAAAAAAGAATGAATGTTCATAAGTTTTCCTGTTATCTAAAAACGCTTTTGGCATATCTTTATGGCAATTTCAACTGAAAAAACACTTTATACTTTTGTATAATAGCCGCATTGCAAGGCGTTGCTCAATTCATTATATTATTTTATAATATGTTTTTCAATATATTGTATTGGCACAAACGTTTATTTATTTTAAAATTATGTGATAAGTTTGATGGTAGCAGCACTTAGTATCAGGCATTGCGTATCAGCCATCAAAACACCTTGGGGGAAAAGTCATGTCTGAAATTGCCGAACCGCAGCCCGATGCGCCTGTATCGATGGATGCAACCATGCTCCATCAAATGCACGCTGCTGCAGGAAAAGCCAGCCATTTGTTAAAGTCGTTATCTCATCCTGACCGCTTGATGCTGCTGTGTCAATTAACACAAGGTGAGCATTGTGTGAGCCAGCTTGAAGAGAAAGTGGGACTGGGTCAACCAAGTCTGTCGCAGCAATTGGGGATTTTGCGTAAAGATGGTTTGGTCAACACCCGCCGCGAGGGCAAACAAATCTATTATTCAGTCGCCAGTGAGGATGCCTTAGCAATCCTCAATGTACTGTATGATCGCTTTTGTCAGACAAAATAATTAAGTCTAAAGCTATAACCAGCCTGCCAATTTATCGGACGCTAATTTATTGGAATAACCACTGTATCGGGATAACCACCTTGCCATTACATGCAGCCAACTTGCGATGTTTACCCCACTGGGTAACGCACTATAACAAGGCAAATCTCAGTCAAGATTTGTTGGCGGGTATTATCGTGGGTATTTTGGTGATTCCGCAAAGTTTGGGTTATGCCATGCTGTCAGGGTTGCCCCCTGTATATGGCTTATACTCAGCGATTGTGCCGGTACTGGTGTATGCGTGGATTGGCGCAAGCTCGGTCAATGCCGTCGGTCCTGTGGCGATTACGGCGATTATGACCGCACAAGCGCTGCAGCCCTATAACGAGTTGCCGCCCATGCATTACGCTATTATGGCGTCGTTTTTGGCGCTGATAACAGGGGCACTATTGTGGCTAGCAAGCGTGTTTCGGCTCGGCTGGATTACCCAGTTTATTAGCCGTGGCGTGACGGCAGGGTTTATTAGTGGCGCGGCAATTTTGATTTTGGTCGGGCAAATCAAATATGTGACGGGTATCGCGATCAGTGGCAATTCACTGCTAGAGAATGTTGAAACTTTTCTGTTTCATCGCCGTGAGTTGCACGTGCCCACCTTGATGGTTGGCATTGCGGCATTCACCGTACTAATTATCAACCGCTATTATCTTAAAACTTGGCTCAAGCCTTTATTATCTGCCAAAGTCATTGAGGTCATCACGCGTATGTTACCCCTTGGGGTACTGGCAATCGGCATTATCGCCAGTCAAGTTGGCAACTTTGCCGCTATCGGTATTCGCACGGTGGCGGATGTACCCAGTGGTTTGCCGCATTTTGTGCTGCCGTTTTATCAGATTTCGCCCGTTGAACTCATCAATTTATTACCTGCAGCAGGATTGATGGCGCTGATTGCGTTTGTCTCTAGCAACTCGGTTGCCAGCTCATTTGCCCGACAACGCCATGAAGCTTACGATGCCAATTTGGAACTCAAAGGGTTGGGTTTTGCCAATATCGCAGGGGCGTTTTTTCAGTCGTTTACCATTGTCGGTGGCTTCTCACGCACCGCGGTAAATGTCGATGCGGGCGCGCAAAGTCCCCTTGCCAGTATGTTATCGGTACTGGTGATGGCATTGGCGCTGCTGTTTTTTAGCCAGACTTTAGAGCCACTCCCCTATGCTATATTGGGCGCTACGATCATGTCAGTGATTATCAGCCTGATTGATGTACAAACGCTCAAGCAAGCGCTGCGCTATGACAAACTCGATGCGCTAGCATTTGGCGTGGCACTCACCGGTGTGTTATTGTTTGGGCTAAATATTGGCTTGGTGCTGGGGCTGTTTGCCTCATTTGCAGGCTTGATTTGGCAAACCAGCCACCCGCATATGGCGATTGTGGGTCAAATTGGTGATACCGGGCATTTTCGTAATGTTGCACGCCATCCAGTGACCCAGTTTGATGATTTGTTGATCATTCGTATTGATGAAAGCCTGTTTTATGGTAATGCCCAGTCCGTACTACAGTTTATTGAGCAAGCGATTGCCAGTCATTCACAGGCTAAAAATCTGGTACTGATGTTGTCGGCAGTCAATCATATCGATTTGACGGCACAAGATATGCTCATCAATTTGAACCAAAATTTGGCGGCTCAAGCTATCGCCCTACATTTTTCGGAAGTCAAAGGGCCTGTGATGGATGTGATTGAAAAAACCGATGTGATTCAAAAATTAACCGGCAAGGTATTTTTAAGTACGCAACAAGCCGTTAAACAATTAACCCAATAAATATACTTGTCGTAGTCAGTAAAAACATGAATAATCAACGCTAACTTTATAAGGAAACACAACATGCCAAAAAATACTGTTTTTTATGGTCAAATTGAGCCACAGCAAGTTGACAAAATCGGCGCGCAGGGCTTTAAAACCATTATCAATAACCGCCCCGATGGCGAAGAACCCAACCAACCGCTGCAAACAGATATCGCTACTAAAGCACAGCAAGCAGGGCTCGCCTATCATTATCTACCGGTCGTTGGTGGTCAATTAACCCGTGAGCAAGTTGAGCAGTTTGCCGAGATTTTTAATCAAGCAGAAAAACCCGTGTTTATGTTCTGCCGTTCGGGCAACCGCTCAAACGTGTTATTCCAGTCTGCCAAACAGCTTGATTTGCTAGATGACTAATCCTTTTTAGTGAAAGCCATGACAGCAAAAATTACTCTGTGGATAGACGCTGACGCAATTCCCAATATTGCCAAGCAAATCATCATCAAAGCCGCGGAGCGCACGCAGACGACCACGATTTTTGTCGCCAATCGCGGCATTGCTTTGCCGCGTTTGCCAGTTTTGCAAATGACAGTGGTCGAAGGCGGTTTTGATAAAGCGGATGACTATATCGCAGCGCACTGTGTGGCGGGTGATGTGGTCATCACCAGCGATATCCCACTTGCCAATGACTGCATTGAAAAAGGCGCCAAGGTAGTCACGTCTCGCGGTTTTGTGTATGACAAAGACAACATCAAGCAAAAGCTTAATATGCGCGATTTTATGGATACCATGCGTAGTACAGGCGTACTTGAGCCTAGTCAACAAGGTGGACAAGCGCCCTATAGCAACAAAGACAAACAAGCCTTTGCCAATATTTTGAATGCTTGGATTCGCTAGTTGATTATGCTAAACCCTATTAGTGCTATTAAGTTATTGTATCAACTGGAAAATCACTCCGAACCGCTGGGTGTCAGTCAGGCGATGATTGAACAAAATGAGCAGGCCTTGGGCGTTCAATTACCTGCAGGTTTGTATCATTATTTATTGGCTTTAGGCAATATTGCTAGTCTCAATAGTGGCTTTAATCACCTTGGCTTATTGCCGTTAGAACGCTTGGGCGACCATCTCGTCATTGGCAAAACCTGCGATGATGATGCCGTTTGGGGCATTCATATAGATGCCCTAAGCCCAAAAAAGCAGCATAACCCGATGGTGCAAATGAGCCGCAATTTTGATGCGATTGAACAAAGCGAAATTCATTGGTTTGATGAATTACCGTTAGCGGAGTTCTTACTGGCACAAGCGATTATTAATGGCGTCAATGGGGGATTAAAACACCATGCCCAAATTTATGATTTTGATGGGATCACAATCCCACAGAATTTGGCACAAAAACTACAAAGTTTAGCCAGCGAAATCACCGAACTGCGGCAGCCGCATGAGCGCTATTTTCAAGCAGAGGATTTCGGTGTGGTGATGTTATTGAGTATAGATGAGTCTATTCCCAATGCCTTTATGATTGCTTCGCAAGATGAACACAAATTCAATGACTACATCCATCAATTAGCAATTGGATTTGAACATTGACCTAAAAATAGCCTTATGACGACTTAGCAAACCATTTTTGTCCAAACATAAAAAATGATACGCCCACCAGCATCAATACAATCCCCAAAAATTTACTCCAATGTAGGGTTTTCACAGGCATACCAAATAAACCCAAACTATCCACCACCATGCCCATGACCAGCTGACCTAAAATAAACAAAAACACCGTATTGGTAACACCGATTTTTGGCGCTAAAAAAATCGACGCAAAGACAAAAAACGCGCCCAGCGCACCGCCAAGCCATTTCCACCAGTCACTGATTTGCATGTCTGATAGACCCGATTGCACCGCTTGCCAATCGACAAATAGCAAAGACACCAATAATAATAGTGCGCCAACCGTAAACGATACGAATGCGGCCATTAGCGGTTGACCACCAAACATTGCGCCCAATCTAGTATTAATCGCTGCTTGAATCGGGATGCCCAAGCCTGCCACCAGCCCCAAAAATAAATGCCAAAGTTTCATATCAATTCCTATTTTTTGAGTTCACTGCTGTTAGGCGTGAGGGGTGGGTAAAGCGATGACATCGCGGATATGGGTTTTGCCCGTTTTAATCATCAGCAGTCGATCGATGCCAAGCGCAATGCCACTACAAGCTGGCAGGGCATCACAAGCTGCCAGCAGGTTCTCATCAATTGGCATCACAGGTAGCCCGCGTTTTTTACGCGCCACATTATCTTCATCAAAGCGCAGACGCAGCGCCTGTCCGTCAGCCAGCTCATCATACGCGTTGGCGATTTCAAGACCATTGATATACAGCTCAAAGCGTCTCGCCACCCGATTGCCATCTTTGTCTGTGACTGTCTTGGCGAGGGCGGCAGTGGCGACAGGATAATCGTAGATGAGTGTCGGTAGCGCTTTTCCCAAATTAGGTTCCACCAAATGACTAAATAATAAATCTAACCAGCCTTGGTGATCCTCCCCCAAATCAATGTTAAGATCATTATCTTTGGCGATGGCTTTGAGGGTATCGCAACTGGCATTGAAGGGATGAATTTTGACAAAATCCATAAAGGCATCCACATAGCGATAATGGTCAAAAATCACCGGATAGCCGAGTACCGCGGACACCAAATCATTGGTTTCTTTTGCCAGTTCATCCAAACTAAAATTGGGACGGTACCATTCGAGCATGGTAAATTCAATGTTGTGGCGGCTGCCAATTTCGTTGTCGCGAAACACGGGGCAAATTTGGTACATCGGTACTTGCCAAGCTGCCAATAGACGCTTCATGGCAAATTCGGGTGAGGTGTGCAGATAATAGGTTGTTGGATGGTCGGCCACAGTGACATTGCTAGAGACGGATTGCAAAAATATATCGGTATTGCCCGCCTGTGACATCACTGGGGTTTGCACTTCTAGCACCTGTCGCTCGGCAAAAAATTGGCGAATGGTGGCGTACATCGCAGCACGGGCTTGGGCGGTTTGTAGGGTGCAAGTAGGTTGATAAGTGGTTGACATAGCAGTTTGGATAGGTGGATTTGCGACAATATTAGCAGACCCAAAAAAAATAGCTAGTATTTTCCCATACTTGCTATTTTTGCTTTATCTCACGGTGAATATTTTTATCAAATTTTAAACACGTATGATTGCCATTCACGGCGCAGCGGGTAATTTTTACGCAGGTTATCAAAGTCTTTGCCTTCAATATCACCGTTTGCATTTGCCACACTACGTAAACGCTTGTCATCGGCTTTGATATCATACATCACAGGAATTTTATTGAGCAGTTGGTGGCGCTCGTGGTCTTTGAGTGGGTTATGCACTTTTTGAAACAGCGGCACTTCAGCTGGCATCAAGGTATGAAAATCAACGGTTGGGGCAACCTGTAAATATTTGCATAAGGCATTGTAGACAAACTGTGTGCCCCTAAGTTTGCCTTCTAGGGTATAACCTGCGATATGCGGGGTGACGATACTACAGGCTTTGAGCAGCTCTGCATCGATATTGGGCTCGTGTTCAAACACATCGAGCACACACACATTCGGGCTTGCAACAATATCATCACGACCGAGCACTTCACCGCGCGAGGTATTGATGATAATGGCAGTGTCGGATACGGTTTGCCAGCGTGCTTGGGTCATCAGATAGTCGTGATGGGTGGGATATGAGCTGTTGTGCGCATGCGTCAGCGGTACGTGAAAGCTAATCACATTGCTTTCTTGCAGCACAGTTTCAAGTTTGGCGTTGTTCACCACCGACGGTGGTTTGAGTGGGTCATAGCCCAGCACATTCCAGCCATAGGAAATCGCATATTGCGCTAGCGTATTACCGATATTGCCCACCCCAATAATGCCAAGGTTGATGGGTTTGAATAAATAATCAGGGCGCAAATTGGCAATCGCTGCCACCACATATTGTGCAACCGAATGCTTACTACAGCCAGCGGCATGGGCAAAAATGATACCGCGCTTGGCGAGGTACTCCACATCGACATGGTCGATGCCGATGGTGGCACTACCGACAAATTTGACGCTTTTATTGTTGTCTAATAACAGCTTGTTGACAGGCGTGACGGAACGTACCAGCAAAATATCAGGCTGATACTCATCTATCACAGCCGCGTCAATCTCACGCCCTGCCATCGCAATCAATTCGATGGGTCGCCCTAAAGTGTGTTCATTAAAAAAATCGCTTAAATGAGCAATATTGCCATCAGCAATAATTTTCATATTGTATCCCTATCTTTCTTTTTGTTGTCATAATCCAACTTACAGACCGTTAGCATAACAAATTTTTATGACCTTTTGATGTGTATGCTGACTTTTTTCAAATAAAAATTGGGCAAATTTATCGCATTATTTTGACCAGTATCACCAAGATGATCAAAACAAGCATCCCACCGAGAGCAATCACCAGGAGTTTTTTATCTTTTGCTGTATCTTTGGTGGATAATTGGGTTTGTAAGCGCAGCTTGTCATTCATGAGTTGCTGCGTCAATTCATTGGATAGTGAGGCTGGTGGCGGCGCTTTTGGTGTCTGGGCTACCTGTGATGTTGACTCTATCGATGGCTGTAAAGTTGGCTTCACATCAGCAAGTTTTTGCCCAGTCGTTTGTTGAATAGTGGCTTGTTGAATAGTCGCTTGTTGCATACTGCCCTGTTGCTTAGCAGTAGCTGACATGGGGTTTTCTAGCTTGTCTGACAACACGATAGCTGAACTTTGTTGTCGGCTAGGTGCTCGATTGGATGCTCGATTGGGTTTAAATTTTGGCCATAGCCGCTTTTGGGTTGCGGCATCGGTGCTATCCTGTGCGTATTTTTGCTGCCAGTGGATATAGGGAAGTAAATCATAATCTTGCCCAAATTGCTCATAAGCCAAGCTTAGCCAGTAATGATAATAGGCTTTATCCCATAATTGGCTAGGCAATACCATAATTTCGCCCTGCTCGGCTTTATTTTGGTAAGCAGTAGTATGAATGATAATGGGCACTATGCTGTTTGATAACATGCCATTGGGCAAATGACGCCGCCAAATCCAACTGGTAGTTATCCGATAGTTTGTCGCTGCGATACTGGCTGGATAAGCCAAATTAAACACCCTAGATGTGTCGTCTTGGTAATGTAATTGATAAAACGCCACGTCCGGTGCAGCATTTGTCGGCTGATTGACTGTGCCAATCGCATCCATTAATTGACTTGCCTTGGCTTGCAAGTCTTCTACCCTTGCTTGCCCGCTTGGATCAAACAAAATGTCGGCACAACTAATCCGATGGTTGGTAAAAGGCGTGTCGCGTTCTTCTTCTGACATAGGCTGGGTTAACGCCACATCAGATTTTATCACAACACCCCACACCACTTTGCCATAGCGATATAAATTCTCAGTCGCTTCTACTTGCCGATACAGTTCATCTTTAATCAATTTATCACTGACGTATACCTGCAAATAGCTTTGTTCGTGGTGGCTGGCTTGCAAAATATGTTTGGCCAAATCAAACCTGAGCCAATCAATGCTGCTATAGTCAAAATCTGCAATATTCACATTGGTTTGATTATCAAGTACCGGCAATAGCGCAAAATCAAAATGCGTCACTAGCTGCGCGTTTTGTTGCTGGATACGCTGGTCTTTGGGCGGTAATACCCAGCTATCAAGTTGATTGACATAGGCATCTTGCCACAGCGTTTTAACCGCGGTATTTTGTGTTGAAGGTGTGCTTAGCAGTGCTTGGTAAAAGTGCGTGGTTAACGCGGTTATCTGTTCCGAGGTAAGCGCTGTTTGTGCGCCGTTTTGATGACTGACTAACGGATAAATTTTTAGACTGTGCCAATCATTCGCGGACTGATACGGCAACACAAGCTGCAACTGTAAGCGAGGGTTTTCATACACCCATATCTCAATCACGATCCCTTCAGTGCGCCCCATCGGCAAATTGGTATAGCTATCAAAACAGCCAACGATTATGGTGGCTAATTGTGGATTTTGATGCAGCGTTTGGTAGAGGCTATCAATCAGCGTGTCTGTATCTGTTTCTATGTTTGTGTTTTTGTCTATGTCTGTATCTAAATCCGTATCACTAAGTGATAACAGCGCAATATTTGATGGATTAAATGCGGTTAATTCACCCCCTGTATTGTCGCTGCTATGGGCTTGATACACACAAGGTAAAATCGGCTCACCTTGTGATAGCCTTGATAGCACAGACGCCACCAACGCACCCGCCGCCTGCATGGCTGACGTCCAAGGCGCTGGCAAGTCAGCGGTAGCGCTCACAGCGTCTTGATAAGGATAAACCGCTAGGTGACCTGCATTTTGCCGCTGCACAATATCCGCAAACTCAGCAGCGGTGGTCGGAAAATTGCTAGCAAGTCCAAATAAGCGATTGGTCACTACCAGCATCGGCGTGCGATAGCAGTCCTCAAACAGCAGCACAAAACTATGCTCAATGCATTCAGCAAACGCCTCGCCCAAGCTGTCATACATCTGCGCAAAAGATACCCAGCGCACGGGCGCATTTGCCAAGCGACTGCTGGTCACGCCAATATAAAACCCCAGCAAATAGCAAAATGCTTGACGTGAGGCATCTTGCAAAAAGTCCAGATAATCCGCTTGCGTAAACCCAAACGCCTGCTGGATAGCCGATAATGCCTCATCAATTTGCACCAAACTATCACGGCTATAATCAAAATTCACTGCTGCCAAATAGGTAGAAAATGCGATAGCGTCGTCTTGTAGTTTGCCTGTTTTCACTTTTGCCAAGTAGCCCTGACACACTGCCTCAGGCGATTGCAATAAGTTGACTTGCGATTGCTGATAGAGGGTCTGCGTCATCTGGGCAATAAACTGTGGCAACACATCTTTACCCTGCAGCAAATCTGGTAATAGCTTAAGCGGTTGGCAATAGACTTTGTGCCCGATACGCGCCGTGAGTGACGCGTAAAAATTGGCAGGTAACTGTGACTGGGCGGGGTACTTATTTTGCCGTGCCAGTTGTGCTGACATCCTGTCATAGTCATACCAAGCAATCGCTTGCCCGGTGGTTTTGGCTAAATAGTCTGCAATATAAGCGGCGAGCGCTACTATAAGTGCTTGCCCGCTTTGGTGTGCCAATAATTGTGGCAATTGAATGTGGCGTTTTGCCATTGCTGCAAAAAACCGACTGAGTTGTTGTAGGCTGTTGGCTGAATAATCAAAGTCAATCTTTTGCAAGTTTTCCCAAAACAGTATCTCAAACGGCGGTGTCTGCTTGGTCTGCAAATAATATAATAAGGTGTTGACTTGTTGGGCGGTGGTCGGCTTCATCGGGGATTTTTGGCAACAATTTTTTATCATTTTGGGGTAAATTGTTGGCTTTGGCAAGTGCTAGCCGTGGGTGCTGCCGCAATAAAAAAACCAAGCCCATGTTAGGTCAATAGGCTTTTGTCATCTACTGACTTTTAAATACTGACTTTTAAACTTTTTTGAGGTTTATTTTAAAAAATCAGGGTCTTTATAAGCCGGGTTTGGATAATCATAAAAACCCTTCCCCACTTCAAACCCTGTGCGACCTTTATCGATCAGTTCGGTTTGCAGTTTTTGGATAAACCGCTCGGCAGTTTTTGAGCCTGTTTTGGCTTTTTGCTGGCTGATATTAACAATGGTATTAACCCCTACGATATCCATCATGGCAAACGGTCCCATCGGTGCGCCTGTGCCAATCATCCAGGTTTTATCGACGGTCTGGGGATCGGCAATGTCATTGGCATACAAGTGCATACCGGCATTTAAAAAAGGCACTAATAGGGTATTTAAGATATAGCCAGGCTGTTCTTTATTGAGGGGTAACACCACCATGCCGATGGCTTTGGCATAAGCAACAATGCTGTCAAATACTGCCGGGTCAGTATGCGCTGAGCCCATGACTTCTGCGGTGTTGTTCACCCAGATACGGTTGGCAAAGTGTAACGCCAAAAATTTATCAGGACGACCTGTGGCTTCGACCATTTGGCTAGGAATCAACGTTGAGCTGTTACTGGCAAAAATCGTGTCACTTGGGGCTACACTTGCCAGGGCCTTATAAAATTCATTTTTGATATCAAGGATTTCTGGTAAGGCTTCAATCACCAAATCAGCCTGTGCCACCGCTTCGCCTAAGTCAGTCACATAGCGAATCGCATCGGTGATTACTTGGGCTTGTGCTGGGCTTTTGTCATAGAATTTGGCATAGATGGGCATGAGTTTTACGATGCGCCCTTTCACCTTTTCGGGTTCTTTATCAAAGATTGTGACGTTAAAGCCAAAAAAGGCATTTTGCATGGCGATTTGAGAACCCAGTACGCCGCCGCCCGCTACCGTCACCTGCTTGATGGATGACGTATTTGCTGTTGTCATGATTTATTCCTTTAAATCGCTATGATAGTTTGCAAGTTATTGTAGCGGATTTTGGCTGGTATGCCTACCTCACCAATATAGACTGACAAGGCAACACCATATTGCCCGCCAAAAAAAGTTACTCGCCAAAAAAAATTAGCCGCCAAAAAAAAAGCCAAACTATGACGTTTGGCTTTTTTTGAAAAATAATTAAAAAATTATTGCAACATGAGGTATTCAAACGCACTGAGTGCCGCTTTACTACCTTCGCCCATCGCAATATTAATTTGCTTAAATGGCACGGTAGTGACATCACCACAGGCAAAAATTCCGGGTTTGTTGGTTTGGCATTTCTCATTGATTTCAATTTCACCAAATTTGGTCACCTGTACCAAATCTTTGACCACTTCCGAGTTTGGCACCAGTCCGATTTGCACAAAGATAGCAGATAATGGCAATTCTTTGTTTTCACCGGTGGTACGGTCTTGATAAATCAGCGAACTGACTTTACCATCAGTTGCTTTAACCTCTTGGCTCGCTACACTTGTCATGATATCGATATTATCGCGCTCTTTGGCTTTATTAATCAATACTTGGTCTGCTTTGAGCGTGTCAGCAAATTCTAACACCGTCACGTGTTTGACAATGCCTGCTAGGTCAATTGCCGCTTCAATCCCTGAGTTACCGCCGCCCACAACTGCCACGTCCTTACCTTTAAAGAACGGACCATCACAGTGCGGACAGTATGCGACGCCGCTACCGATATTTTCATCTTCACCTTTGATGTTAAGCTTACGCCATTTTGCCCCCGTCGCTACGATAATCGCACGAGTGCTAAAACTTTCACCGGTATTGAGCGTAATTTGGTAGGTTAGCTTATCCTCGCCTTGCTCATTTATTTGTGCAGAATTTTCGGTGATGGATGTCACGCTTACCATTTCTTTGACCGTGATACTATAAGCGGTAATATGTTTGACAAAATTGGCAGATAATTCATTACCATTGGTCAATGGGATTGAAATCAAGTTTTCGATATCTTGGGTATCTTTCACTTGCCCACCGATACGATCAGCCACCATGGTCACTTTTAAGCCTTTACGTGCCACATAAATGGCTGCCGCCACACCCGCAGGTCCGCCACCGATGATGGTCACATCTTGCTGCTCAAGCTGTTCGGCTGCTGCGGCACCACTCATCAAATCTGGATATTGCTGTTGCAGTTTCTCAATGAGTTTGGCAGTGTCAATTTTACCATTGGCAAAAGGTTTGCCATTTAAATATACCGCAGGTACGCCTTGGATATTGCGCTCGTTAATCATGTCTTGGAACACACCACCATCAATCATTTCATTGCTGATGTTGTCATTGAGTAACGCAAATTGGTTTAGCGCTTGCACCACGTCTGGACAGTTGTGGCAAGACAACGAGACGAAAGTTTCAAATTTTAGCGGTTGTTTAATCGCCTTAATGATATTTTGAATACCTGGGTCAAGTTTGAGCTCACTGCCACCTGATTGTAAAATAGCCAAAATCAATGAGGTAAACTCGTGACCACCTGGAATACCACTAAAAATGATACCCGTATCTTTGTCTTGGCTACGGATTTTAAAACTCATCGGTGATAGATTGGCATCGAATTGTTGACTCAAACTAATCTTATCAGTAGTGCCTGCAATTTGGGTCAAAAAATCCACCAGTTCAGCGCGCTGTTCATGTTCACCCTCACCCAACACAAACTCAATCGGGCGAGTCATACGTTCGCTATAACTTTTTACTGCATCTAATAAACCTTGATCTAACATAGTATTTTCCTTCTAGTCATTGGGTAAGTCATTGTGTTAACCTTATTATTGTGATTTTTGTGGGCTTTGACAATCTAAGAAAGCTGATAGCTATGTTTTAAAAAACAAAACGTTTATTATTTTATATAACAAAATATTAATACATAAATTACTTAAGTGCATTGATAGTGTGGCTTTTTCCCCTCACCAATTGTTACCGATTAGCGTATAGTCAACCCTACAATTTTTCGTTACAATGCTAATAAGACAAATGCAATAAACAAACTCAATCAAATTTGTCTTATGTATTGACCCCTTTGCATTATTTTTCACATACAACCAAAAAAAGGAAAGGACTATGTTTCCAGAACATCGCGAACTTATTAGCAAACTAAAAACTTCTGATAAACACTTTGAAAAATTATTTGATAAACACAACGAATTAGATGCTCAAATCATTAACCTAGAAAAAGATCCTGTTGCAGCAGGCAGCCGTGACGACGAAATTGAAGCATTAAAAAAACAAAAACTGCAATTAAAAGATGAAATCTACAAAATCTTAGAAGACAATAAAAATAAATAAGTTCTAAGCTAAATTCGATTTTTTGATTAAAGCCCTGTTCGTTGTGACAGGGCTTTTGCTATTGATAGCGAGTGTAAGGCTTAAATCAACTAATCAACCCTACTTTAAGAAAATTGGACTGTAAAAAAATTGGTTTAAGCGTGGCTGACGGCATTATTTTTTTGTGAATACATTAACCAAGAAGCATAATAGCATCGTCACCATAATCACCGGCAAGGTATTCCCGATATCGAGTGGATGGGCAAGCCAATAACGGTACAAGCAAAAACCAATCGCCCAGACAATCAAATTTTTGACATTAAAACGCTGTTTAATATCGGTATTTTTTAAAATAAAAAAGTCCACAATTTGAATGGCTGCCATTGGCGCAAACACCGAGCCTAAAAAGTATAAAAATTCAGTGATATCATCCATGGGAAACAACATCGCTGCGATAGTACAGATGAGGGTAACGCCAATTGCCAAGCCTTTTTCTGGAAGTTTTTGCCACAGCGAGACACCCGACACACCTGCCGAGTACGCATCCAAAAACGTGGTTGTCACTGTCGCGAGCACAATCAACAATAACCCTGCCACGCCCAATCCAAGCTGTAACAGCATTTGGGCAAAATCCGACGTTTGGGTATACAAGGCCATGCCCAGTCCAATCGCATACATCCACGCACTCATCACCCCATAACTCACGGTGCTCACGAGTGTCGCTTGCAAAGGTTTTTGCGCATGGCGAGTATAATCACTCACCAGTGGCAACCATGATAATGGCATAATGACCGCGAGCTCCACCGCTGCCCCAAAGCTCATCGCTGCTGCCATGTCTTTTGTCGCTGTCGTATGTCCCGTGCTCAATTCAAATATTTTATACGACAAAATAAGCGTTAACATAAACAACCCAGCTACGGCCAACGCATTGATTTTGCCAAAGAAGCGGTTGCCCATCCATAGCCACAGCACAATCAGCGCACCAATCACGCCACACCAGGCCGCTTGTCCGATACCCCAAATCCCATTGACCGCCAATGCCCCATCATAAATCATGATGGCTGTCCAACCGACCAATTGCACAAGATTTAGCAAAGCAAAAAGCATCCCCCCTTGAAAACCAAAACTACCCTTCACTGTTTCCATGGCACTTTTGCGTTGGGTTGCCCCAATATAGCCGACTAAAAAAAATAGCACGCCGCCTATCATATGCCCAATGACGATGGCTAACAAGCCACGCTCCCACCCCAATGGCGCAAGGTAGGTGCCCGTCAAAATCTCAGCGATTGACACAGCTGCCCCTGCCCACAGCAAGGCATAATGGCTACTTGTGGTCTGACTGCCAGTTTGGTGAGTGGTTTGTGCGCTATCCATGGTTATTTTCTCAAGCTTCAAAGAAGCTGATTTTATCATTGTTAACAACAGTAGTTGAATAAAAAAACCCCAAATCTTTCAATTTGAGGTTTTTAATTTTATCTAATTGTCAGTCAATGAAACATTAGACCATCAAGATTAGATTTTACCTACTAAATCTAGGCTTGGTTTTAAGGTTTCTTTACCTTTTTCCCATGCCGCTGGACATACTTCACCGTCGTTGTCACGCACGTATTGAGCGGCTTGGATTTTACGGATTAAGTCTTTGGCAGAACGACCGATACCTAAGTCATGAATTTCTGCCACTTTGATTTTACCGTCTGGGTCTACCAAGAAAGTACCACGAAGGGCAGCGTTGTCTTCTTCAATCATCACGTTGAAGCCGCGAGTGATTTTACCAGTACCATCGCCAAGCATTGGGTATTTTACTTTAGCGATTGCAGGTGACGCATCTGCCCATGCTTTGTGTACAAAATGGGTGTCTGTCGATACCGCATAAACTTCCGCGCCTAATGCTTTGATTTCTTCGTAATGGTCTGCCATGTCTTCAAGTTCAGTTGGGCAAACAAAAGTAAAGTCATGTGGGTAGAAGAAAAACACTGCCCATTTGCCTTTAACGTCATCTGATGATATTTCTTTGAATTCACCATTCACATATGCTTGAGTTTTGAATTCTGGAATGGTTTGGTTGATAATTGCAGCCATGGATTTTTCCTTATATAAGCTATTGTTGTGATTAAAATTTAGCAACATCACCACTTGGCAAAACCAAATCAGTGAGTGCTATATTGATAACACAAATTTGATGTCATTGGCAACCTAGCTTTTTAGGCTTCTAGCTTGTTAGGCTATAGTCGGTTGCTGTTTTTTACCCATCAAACGTTGTTATCGATGGGTTTATCTTAGTACAATTTAAGATTGAGTCTAGTTTAAAGTTTTTAATTTATTGATTAATTTTTTAAATTAACCTTGATAGTTTTGCCTTATAGTTTCAATCTTTAGGCTATCTTGTAATTATTTTGAAAGACTCGATAATGAATTCAATACCAAAACCAAATTAATGATAGATTAAAAAATATTCCACTCGTAAAAGCACACAAAAATGGTAAACTAAATTTGAAATGATTCGGTTCATTGAAGTTTTTAGCATGCATCTTTTGCGTGTTGTTTGCTAGGGTAGCCGTCAGTTTTTTTACCTTTTTATCTTTTTATTTATCTTTAACTAAAACGCGTTAGCGAAAATTTTACGCTATTTTAAAGGTTAAAATTCAAACCATGATTACATTACGACAATTAGAATTTGCATTGGCAGTTGCCAAATACAAGCATTTTAAACGGGCAGCAGAAGAGTGTAATATCTCACAATCTGCGTTAAGCTTAGGGATTGCAGAGCTGGAAAAGCAGCTTGATACCCAAATTTTTGAGCGTAACAACAAACAAGTGCTAATCACCCCGATTGGGGAGGAAATTCTTGAGCGAGCCACGCGGATATTTGCCGAAGTCAATGATTTGGTGACCCGCGCCCAGACGCACCAAACCCCGCTCGCCTATCCGATGACGATTGGTATTATCCCAACCATTGCGCCGTTTTTGCTGCCCAAGGTATTGCCGCTACTGCGCCAACAATTCCCACAGTTTCAGCTCAATGTGGTAGAAGAACAAACTGAGCGACTGCTTGAAAAAGTCCGTTATGGCGCGATTGATACCGCCATTATTGCGCTGCCTTACAATACTGACGGCATGCTATCATTTGAGTTTTGGTCAGAGACGTTTTTGGCGGTATTTGCTAAAGACAGTAAACATGCCAACTTACCCAGCATCAATGCTGATGAGTTAGCCAACAGTAACTTGATGCTGCTAGGCGAAGGACATTGTTTGACCGATCATGCGCTATCGGTGTGTCACCTCGATAAAAGCCGCGTCAAACACGCCTTTAGTGAAGCGAGCCTGCATACGTTAATTCAAATGGCTATCAGCGGTATGGGCACCACGCTAGTCCCGCAAATGGCAGCTGGGCAAGTGCGCCAGCAAACTGCCAATGTGTCGTTAGTGCCGCTCAATGAAGCCGGTCCGCATCGCCGCTTGGCGTTTGTCACCCGTCTCAACTATGCGCGGGTCGATGATGTTAATCTATTGGGTCGCTTGTTTGCCCAAGGATTACACGATAGCGAATTGGCGTCTGCCTCGCTAGCCACCGCAGATTCTGAGTCCATGACTTCAGCGAAGCCCGCCACAGAGGCATAATTTTTTATGCTCACTTTATTACATACATCAGATTGGCATTTGGGTCGTAGGCTTTATGGTAAGCCACGCTACGATGAATTTAAGCAGTTTTTAGACTGGCAGTTACAGACGCTGCGTGAGCAAAAAGTCGATGTGCTACTGATTGCAGGGGATATTTTTGATACCACCGCCCCCAGTAACCAAGCGCAAAATTTATATTATGATTTTTTAAGTCAAGTTTGCCATACCGATTGCCGCCATGTGATTATCGTAGCGGGCAACCATGATTCAGCCAGTTTTTTGGAGGCGCCCAAACAGCTACTCAAAGCCTTTAACATCCATATCATCGGTAGTATGACAGATACGCCGACTGATGAAGTGATTACGTTATCAGATAAATCAGGGCAACCTGAGCTCATTGTCATGGCAGTTCCCTACTTGCGTGACCGTGATGTACGAACCGTCGGGCATGGCGAACGATTGGATGATAAAGAACGCAAACTTGCCCAAGGCATCAAAGCCCATTATGCACAGATTGCCGATATTGCGATTGCGCAACAAGCGCAGCTCAAAGCCAAATATAAGCGTAGCATTCCGATTGTGGCAACGGGGCATTTATTTACTGTGGGCGGGCAAACGATGGAAGGCGATGGGGTGCGTGATTTGTATGTCGGCTCACTCGGTAGTATCGGTGCAGAGATTTTTCACCCACAGATTGACTATGTGGCGCTTGGGCATTTACATATTCCGCAAGTGGTTGGCGGACAACCACACATCCGTTACGCTGGCTCACCCATTGCCATGGGTTTTGGTGAAAGTCGCCAGCAAAAACAAGTGCATTTGCTGCGATTTGATGCCAAGCCTGACTTACTGTCTCAGCCATTACAGACTTTAACCATTCAAAAAAAACCGCTTGTCTCTGCGCCAACCCCTGTCAAAAAACGCAAAAGTGTGAGCCATGCGTCGATGGATTTATTTGCGGATGAAGAATTGCCTGAATCATCCATGCTTGGCGCGATAAATGCAGAAACTGGGATTAACGCAGAGGTTGATGCTCAAGCGAGCCATAAAGCAGGATATGATACACCCAGTTATCATCTAAGTGGGCAACTTAGTGGACAGCCTTACAATATAGCCAAGCTTAGCGATACTACCCTCCTGCAATCACTGCCTGTTCCTGTGTTCCAACCCATCCAAACGCTCAAAGGTGATTGGCAAACCATCAAAACTAGCTTACACAGCCTAAAAAATTCCCAACAATCAGTTTGGCTTGAAGTGGTGTATGATGGGCAAGAAGTCGTGGGTGATTTATCAGAAAAAATTGCAGAACTGGTTAAAGACTCTAGGCTTGAAGTACTACGCATCAAAAATCAGCAAAAACGCGATCAGGTGATGCAAAGCCAGCGCATGGATGAGTCACTTGAAGAGTTAAACCCAACACAAGTGTTTGAACGCTGTCTAATTGCCCATCAAGTGCTAGAAGAGCAAAAACCCATGTTATGGTCAAGATATACTGAAGTGCTTGAAAGTTTGCAAGGGGGGCAGCAATGAGAATCTTAAAGCTTCGCTTTCAAAACCTTAATTCATTGCAAGGCGAATGGGAAATTGACTTTCGCCATGCCGCGTATGCCGATGAAGGTATTTTTGCCATCACAGGCTCGACAGGTGCGGGCAAAAGCACCATTTTAGATGCCATTTGTCTTGCCTTATATGGTGCGACGCCACGCTTGGGCGAGATTACCCAAAGCAAAAATGACCTCATGTCACGCCATACCGGCGAATGTTTGAGTGAAGTGATTTTTGCCACCAAAAATGGCATTTATCGCTGTACTTGGCTACAAAAGCGCGCCAGAAAAAACCCCGAAGGCAATTTGCAATCGCCGACGCATGAAATCGCCCCTTTTACCGATGACGCTACAAATTTACCACCGCTTGAAACCCAAACCAGAAAAACTAGAAAACTGGTCGCTGAATTCACCGGCATGGATTTTGACCGTTTTACCCGTGCCATGCTACTAGCGCAAGGCAGTTTTGCCGCTTTTTTGCAAGCCAATAGCGATGAGCGCTCCAATCTGCTCGAAGAAATCACCGGCACTGAAATCTATGGCGATATCTCAAAAAAAGTACACGAGTTTAAAACCCAATCAGACGCTGAACTTAAGACGCTTACCGATCGCTTATCAGGCATGACGGTGTTATCTGATGAAGAAGTACACAGCCTAACCTCACAAAAAAACGCCCTGGTGGACATCGTTAATGAAACCAAAACCGCCATGACTAAAATCGAGTCTGATAAGCTATGGCGACAAAACCTTGACGCATACACGCACCAAATCCATAAGCTTAAGCATGAAGCACGCGACCTTGCCGAGCAAGAAAGCCAATTTGCCCCACAAAAAATCCAACTACAGCGCGCACTAAAAGCCCTTGAAGTGTCGGGTGATATTAAAAAACTTGATTATCAGCGCGATTTGTTGAGCACACAGCTCAGTGATCTTGCTAGTTATCAACACCGGCTACCCACCGCCGAACACCATTGCCAACTTGCTCAAAAAAACCAAGATGAGCGTCAAGCAAAAGCCCAGCAAACCGAAAACGACTGGCAACAAGCCCAACCGTTATTAAACCAAGTGCGCAAGCTTGACACTACCCTTGGGCAAAAAAATCAGTACGCCCAAGAGATTGCGCAGCAGTTGTCACAGCTTGGTGAGCAATTGGCGCATAATGCCCAAAGCATTGATAGTCAGCAGCAGCAGCTTGTTAGCCAGCAAACACAGCGTGAGCAGTTCATCCAAGCGCAGCAGCAAATCCCTGAGGCAACAACCTTGCCTCAAACATTGGCCTCCCTCACCCAACTACAGGAATCTAGCCAAGCACTCAGTGAACAAGCGCAGGCTTTAGTCAACGAACAGCAGCAGCTACAGGGTGATTTTCAGCACAATGAGCAGCAAGCCAGCGCTCTGCAATCACAGCTCACGCAATTGCAATCACAAATTTCTGAGCATCGACAAAACTTAGAGAGCCAAACCAGTCACTTACATCATCTGACACAAGGGCAGTCGGCAGCAGCATTGCGACAGCAGGTTGAAATTTATTGGCAAACCGACCAGCAGCTTGCCGCCATGCAAAGCGATGTGCAGACTTGGCAAACCAACCTACAACACTATCAACAATTTGTGCAGCAATTAGCCGATGGTCAAACTCAATTGGCTCAGATTGCTAGCCAACGACTAACTAGCGAGCAGCAGCAACAAGCCGCCGAGCAGACTGTCGAATTGTTAAACCGCAACTTGATTTTATTGGCAAAAATTCAAAATTTAACCGAGGAGCGCGATAGATTACGCCATGGCGAACCTTGCCCGCTGTGTGGCTCAACCGCACATCCTTTCGCCACCCATAAGCCCTACACGCCCGATGATACAGAGCAACAATTAGCGATTGCCAAACAACGGCTTGATGACATCAATTGCCGATTACAGCAGTTATTGCTTGAAGAGCATGCACTCACAAATAACCAGCAACAGCGCAATGAGCATTTACAGCACTTAGAGGCACACAACCAACGTTTATTAAATCAATTACAGCTTGCCAGCCAACACCTTATACATGCTCAACCTGTACAACAGGCAATTGAAGCATTACCGCCCGTTGCAGCCCCCAGCACCGATGACGATATAGACCACCAAGCCCTTCAAAGATTGGTGACGATAATTCAGGCTCAACAAACCAACAATCAGCAGTCTTTGGCAGCACTGCAAGATTCACTGACGCAAATCGAAGCCGTACAATCCGAGCAGCAGCAAACTCAGCAGCGATTAGCCTCATTGAGCGAGCAATACAATGACGTTTTGCAGCAACAAACCCTGCTACACAATCAGCAGCAACATCGCCAAGACAGAATCCGCGGTATTGATGCCCAGCAATTGGTTATCGCCGATAAGCAACATCAAGTAATACAGCGCATTGACAAGTTACTGATGCCTTTTGCAACGCGCGAACGCACTTTTAGCTTTGCTACCACACAGGATGTGAATGCCCAATTAAATCAGCATATCGATACCCTTGCGCAACTTTTACAGCACTATCAAGGATTAGAAACTAAGCTTAGCCATATCAATGACACCATCACAGGAATTGAGCAAGCGCTCACCCGATTGGTGGCAGATCAGCACCATTTAACCCAAAATCAACACCAAGCCCGTCAGCGACAGCAAGCGTTGGCGCAAGAGATTAGCGAGCTACAGGCGCAGCGATACGCCTTGTTTGGCGAACAAGCGGTAGACATCGTCTCTCACGCATTAGTCCAAGCAAAAAATCAGGCTTTGCAGGACTATCAAATCAGCCAAACCGCCTTTCATGAGCAGCTAAGTCAGCTGCAAATTTTGCAACAACAAATCGCATCTTTGACCACTAGCACTAACCATCTAAAAACTGCCCAGCAAACGCTACAAGACGACATCCAGCAGCGTTTTGCGACATTGGGTTTTGTGGATGAGGCGGATTATCGCGCTGCGGTGTTGGTCGATACCGAGCGGGAACGCTTACAACAGCTTGCCAATCAACTCCATGACAGCCAGCAGCGCAATCATAACCTACTGTCTGAAGCCAAACGCATACAGCAGCAGTTACTTGATCATCCCCAAACTGCGCTGTCAGTTGAGCAATTGCTCGATGCGCTTGGGCAATTGCAACAGCAATTTAGCGAGCAGCAAAAACAATTGGGCGCCGTTGAACAGCAGCTAGCAGCCAATGAAGCCCTTAAGCAAAACCAGCAGCAGCTATTAGATGCCATCAACCAACAGCGCAACCATACTGAAGAATGGAAGGTATTGCATCAGTTGATTGGTTCAAGGGATGGCAAACTATTCCGTAACTTTGCCCAAGGCTTGACCTTTAATATCATGGTTGCCCATGCCAATGAACAGCTCAAAAAAATGAGCGACCGTTATTTGTTGATAGCTGATAGCGAGCAGCCCTTGATGCTCAACGTGATGGACAATTACCAAGGCGGGCAAATCCGCACCAGCAAAAATCTATCAGGTGGTGAGAGTTTTATTATCAGCTTGTCGCTTGCATTGGGACTGTCAAATATGGCCAGTCACCGCATGCAAGTAGATTCGCTGTTTTTGGATGAAGGTTTTGGTACACTCGATGAAGAAGCACTCGATGTAGCGCTCGACACCCTAACCAACCTACAGCAATCGGGCAAGCTAATTGGCGTGATTTCCCATATTCAGGCGCTCAAAGATAGAATCAGCAGTCAAATCCAAGTAGTGCCGCAAACAGGGGGCATCAGTAAAATTATCGGTGCCGGTATTACCAAGATTAGTTGACTCAGGCTAGCTTTGGTTAAGCCAAATTAAGTTAAGATAAGCTAAGCTAATAAGTTAAGCGGCGCGGCAAACACACCGTAACAACCGATTCATCTTGCTGTCATGTCATTGGTTCATACTGTTTTATGTCAATCTATACCGCTCGCTTAATCAAAACCTAAGTGCTTAATGTTATTTATGTCAACTCATAAGGGCAACACGATGTTAACCAAACTTTCGCAGCTTTTAGCACAAGGGCGCTTTGTCTCCCCTGTCCCTGCCGTGGTGGTGCACCCTACTACCGATATCATCTTGCAATCTTGTATCCAAGCACATCAGCACCACATCATCACCCCGATTTTGGTCGGTCCAAAATACAAAATCGAAAAAGCCGCTACTGACGCCAATTTAGATATTTCAGGCTTTACGTTAGTGGATGCTGAGCATAGCCACGACGCGGTTGAAATCGCCGCAAAAATGGTTCGTGAACAGCAAGCCGACTTTATCATCAAAGGTTCAGTGCATACCGATGAGTTAATGGGTGTGCTGATCGATAAAACCCAAAACCTACGCACCGAGCGCCGTATGAGCCACGTGTGGTTAATGGAAAGTCCCACGTATCACAAGCTTTTGACCTTGACCGATTGTGCACTCAACGTGGTGCCAGATTTGCTGACCAAAAAAGACATTTTGCAAAATGCGATTGATTTTGCGCACGCGCTAGATATTGAGCAGCCTAAAGTAGCCATCTTGGCAGCGGTTGAAGAAGTCAAACCGCAAATGCAATCGACCATTGATGCCGCCGCGTTATGCAAAATGGCAGACCGGGGGCAAATCACCGGCGCCTTGCTTGATGGACCACTAGCATTTGACAATGCGATTAGCCAACATTCTGCGGATATCAAACATATCCACTCACCTGTCACGGGCGATGTCGATATTTTACTGGTACCTGACTTAGAAGCGGGCAATATGCTAGGTAAACAGTTAATTTATTTGGGCGAAGCCAAAGCCGCTGGTATTGTCATGGGTTCAAAAGTGCCGATTGTGTTGACCAGCCGTTCGGATGACGAACTCGACCGCCTGTATTCTATTGCCCTTGGCGCCTACGTTGCGCAAAAGCGTAAACAAGCTTGATGTTAATTCAGGTTACTTGAGATTAATTGAGATTACTAGCATGAACGATTCTGTCATGAGGCATATTGACTTAACTCACCCGATCGCGGTGACTTTCAACGTGGGTTCAGCGACTATCAAAATGGCGGCGTACGACACGGCTAAGGCAGTCGACTCATCCCCCCTTGCGTGGTCCCCCTTGTTTGATGTCAATATCAACCTAAAAACCAAAAACAAAGTCTGGCACTCCATGCCACAATCTTTGTCTGACTGGGAACCCCAAGATAGCCTGACAGACACCGCGGTAAGCCTGTTTACTCGTGTTAGACAGGCCTTTCCCGCGCGTGAGATTGTCTGTATCCACCGAGTGGTTCATGGTGGCAAACGCTATCATGTTCCTGTGGTGATCAACGAGACAGTGATGGCGCATTTGGTGGAGCTGTCACCGATTTGCCCGCTACATCAGCCTCCTGCCCTATCTGTGGTCAACGCGCTGCAAGCCATGGATAAAAAACTGGTGCACATCGCTGCCTTTGATACCGCCTTTCACTACCATCGCCCAGAGATTTGGTCTAGCTATGCGCTGCCAAAATCGCTGCGTGATCAAGGCGTGCGCTGTTATGGCTTTCATGGTTTATCGTATCAGGCGATTATGCGTAAACTTGAAACTTATCTCCCAAAGATTGCCAAAAAACGCTTAATCATCGCGCATTTGGGTAGTGGCTGTAGTATCACCGCGGTCGACAATGGCGAGTCGAAAGACAGTACCTTTGGCTTTAGTGGATTAGATGGCGTACCAATGGGTACCCGTCCGGGTCATTTGGATTCTGGGGTGATTTTATATATGGTCGAGCAAGGTTGGACGCTCGAGCAAATGAACCAATGCCTATATAAAGAGTCGGGTTTGCTTGGTTTATCTGAAATTAGCAATGACGTGCGTGATTTGCTCGCTAGCGATGACCCACGCGCCAAATTTGCATTGGCGTATTTTGCCACGCATGCCGCCAAAGAAATCGCAAGCCTGATGGTTAGTATGAAAGGCTGTGATGCGCTTATCTTTACCGCAGGTATAGGTGAACAGTCGGCAATTATCCGTCAGATGATTGTCGAACAACTCGATTTTTTAGGTTTTAGTTTGGATGCGGATAAAAATATCGATGGCCGTATTGACGTTCCGATTTTACGAATCAACTCAGACGATGACAAACAAATTTATGTCATCTTGACCGATGAACAGCTCGAATTAGCTTTATCACTTGAGCATACAATCACGATAGAAACCAATAATTAAGAGTGACAAACCTGTCAACTATTTTTAGGATGAATGGTAAGATATAACCGATTTTTATCGGTTACCGACTCTTACTGTCTAGTTGATTATATTATTACAAATATTAACATAAATGGCGATTGTTTTTTACTTTTAAGCTCCTCGCAAGGTTTAATTTAGCCATCTTTCATGATATTGTAATATCAAGCAAATAGACTATGCTTAAAGCTTATCACATTCATTTTAGTCATATTTTTGATTAGAAAATGTATCGCAACTTGGTATTCTTCAATACCCTTCTTGTTTTTTCTGGTAGCCTAATGAGGTCAATTATGAACAACGATTTTATGGATAAAATGAAAGATGGTTCACGTCAAATGTACGCACCATGGTCTCGCTTCAACCAAGCGATGTTACGAAATGCGGAAAAAATGACTGACTTTTCTTTAGAAACAATGCGCCATTACTCAGAAATGGGTCTTGAGCAACTTCGCAATGTTTCTTCTGTTGACTCTCCAGAAGCGGCTTCAAGCTTCAACCAAAAACAAACTGAGCTGCTCAACCAATTGGGTCAAAAAATGTTGTCAGATGCACAGCGTTTGACTGAGCTTGGCAATGAAATCCGTAATGAAGTCATGTCAGCGATGAATGAAATCTATAGCCAAAATGCATCCAGTATGCAAGATGCGATGCAAAGCGCTGCTAGCAACGCATCAAAAACGGCAGAAGACTTTAACCGCAAAGTGAACGAAAACATGCATAAAGCGGCAAACCAAATGTCAGAAGCGGTTAAACAAACCACCCAAAACATGAACAAAGCTGCGACTAACGTGACTGCTGCGGCAACCCGCACCACTAATGATGCAGCACAAACACAAAATAGCGAAGCGGCAAAACCTGCAGCAAAAACAACCCCTGCGGCAAAATAATTGGTTTGGTGCATCGTAGTCATTCTTAAGACTGTATCATTTATAAACCGCTATTTATGTTTTACCTGATAGATGAATAGCGGCTTATGAATCTATAAAAGTGGTGGATTAGACAGATGCCTAATCCACCATATTTTTAAGTAGACGTGCATATTCACAGCGAATTTTTATCAAGCACATTATAATAACGGGACTTATCATGGCAGACAATAAAGACACCCAATATCAAGGAACGAACGCTAACTCAGCCAATGACAACAGCCAAAGTTCAGACAACACCAATAACAACCCTTTTGGTTATAACCCATTCGCCAATTTTCCCTTTGGCAATAATGCTTTTGGTAACAATGCTTTTGGCATACCTCAAAATCCGCTGGATTTTTTGAGTAAAACCAATCCATTTGCTCACATGGCCTCTAGTATTCCACCTTACAATGCTGCGGTCGGTGAATTCTATAGCGAATTTTTTGGCAATATGACCAAACTGAGCCAACAGATTGCACAGCAATCGATGCGTGCCAACCAAGCGCCGCAGTATACCAATACTTCCATCATGATGGATTTAATGGATGGTTGGCGTAAAATGGGTCAGATGGTGACCAATCACCCAGGCACGATGGTTGAAGACCAATTGCAGTTGTTTAAAGACCAAATGCACTTGTGGCAAAACACACTGCAACAATTTGCCGGTAAGAAAATCGACCCAGTGGCAAGCCCGGAAAAAGGCGACAAACGGTTTAGTGATGAAGAATGGGAGGACAATCCTATTTTTAACTTCCTAAAACAGTATTATTTATTAACTACCCAAGCGATGATGGATGCGATTGATGGCGTTGAAGGTATTGATGAAAAAACCCGTCAACGTTTGGCTTTTTTTACCCGCCAATGGATCAATGCGGTGGCCCCAACCAACTTCTTATTGACCAACCCTGAAGTACTACGTTTGACCATCGAAAGTCGTGGTCAAAACCTGGTTCAAGGTATGAAGCAGTTGGCTGAGGACATGGGCAACAGCGCCGATACACTCAATATCCGTATGACTGACCAAAGCGCGTTCCGGGTGGGTGACAACATCGCCACCTCAAAAGGAAAAGTGGTATTTGAAAACCATATGATGCAGCTCATTCAGTACGAGCCTTCAACCGAAAAAGTAAAACAACGTCCGTTGTTGATGGTGCCACCATGGATCAACAAATTCTACATCATGGACTTACGTGAGAACAACTCGTTTGTGCGTTGGGCAGTCAATGAAGGTCATACGGTTTATGTCATCTCTTGGGCCAACCCAACGCCTGAGTACAAAAATGTTGGCATGAGCACTTACATGAAAGACGGTGTGCTTGCAGCGATGGACCAAATTGAAGCCATCACGGGTGAAAAAACCATCAATATCACAGGTTACTGTATTGGGGGTATGTTGACAGCATTGACGCTAGGCTATCTTGCCGCGACCAAGCAAGAAAGCCGCATTGCTAGTGCGACACTTTGGGCCACCATTATTGATTTCTCAGATCCAGGTGATATCGGCGTCTTTATCGATGACAAAATCGTTACTGCGATTGACAAGCAAAACGCCGACAAAGGTGTATTTGATGGGCGAATGATGGGCGTGTCATTTAGCCTACTCCGTGAGAACAGCCTATACTGGAACTACTATGTCCAAAACTACCTAAAAGGCGAGCGCCCTGTACCTTTTGACTTGTTATATTGGAACTCAGACTGTACCAACGTGACTGCTGCCCTGCACCATTTTTTACTGCGTGAGTTCTATATCAACAACTTGCTGCGTAAACCGGGTGGGGTTGAAATTGACGGCGTGAAAATTGACTTATCAAAAGTTAAAACTCCTGTGTTTATGGTGGCAACCTTGCAAGACCATATCGCAAAATGGAAAAGCTGTTACCCAGGTACGCAAGTATTTGGCGGTGAAAAAGTATTCGTGTTGGGTGAATCAGGCCATATTGCGGGTATCATGAACCCCCCAGGTAGTAAATATGGTTACTACACCAACGACAACTACACTGCAGACGCTGACCAATGGTACAAAGACGCCACCTATGTTAAAGATACCTGGTGGACAAGATGGCATGACTGGATCAAACCGTTTGAGGGCAACGAAATCAAGGCCCGTGTTGTCGGTCAAAATAGCCAAGGTAAAGAAATCCCAACCTATGGCGATGCCCCTGGAAGCTATGTCACGGTCAAAGCGACTGAAGCCTTAACCGGTCATAACTTTGCAGAAGCTTACCGTTTACAATTACCACCCGTATAATATATCGTTATCACACAACATCCCGTGATTACCTAGCCCATCACGGGATTTTTATAAAATAGCCAAATCGCCCATCAGCTACATAGATTTACTAGTCAAAAGTTGTGATATTGAGTAGAATTAACGCCATATTCTGCGCATAATAGCGATTAGAAACACTTTGAATAGAGCGCCTATGTCGATTGAACCAGCACAAAACAACCTATCACTCAGTAAGCTAGACCGCAATATTGTCTTCTTTGATCGGGCGATTCGCTCGTTTATTCCAAACAGTAATCTTAGCACCCGCCCATTGCCTGTCTCTAGCCCCGATGTGCCAAAACTGTCCGTGGAAGAAGCGCGTCATGTCGCAGGTCTCATGCGTATCAATCACACGGGCGAAGTATGCGCGCAAGGACTGTATCACGGTCAAGCATTTACCGCCAAACAAGCAACAGTCAAAAAAGCCATGCACCAATCTGCGCTAGAGGAGATTGACCATTTGGTATGGTGTGAGACGCGGTTAAATGAATTGGGTAGTCATCCTAGTATTTTTAGTCCGCTTTGGTATGGGCTATCGTTTGGCATGGGTGCGGTAGCAGGATTGATTTCTGATGAGTTTAGTTTGGGGTTTGTCGCAGAGACAGAAACCCAAGTCAGCGAGCATTTGCACAGCCATCTTGGTAAGCTACCTGCACACGATAAACGCAGTGCTGAGATTTTAAGCCAAATGGATAAAGAAGAATTACATCACCGTGATAAAGCAGTCGAATCAGGCGCCAGCCCATTGCCACTACCCATCAAAACTACGATGCGTTTTTTGGCTAACTGCATGAAAACGGTGGCGTATCATATTTAACTGAGAATCTTTAACTAAGCGTGCTTAACCGAGCGTGTTTAAATGAGCGCGACTGACAGCCTCAATCGTTGGCTGGCGTGTTTATTGCTATAACCTTGCTTAATCGCGCTGTTTTCGCGTAAAAATATAACAATAACTTTATTTTTTTTTGATAGTATTTTTACATTATTGCTTTACATTGTTGCTATGGGATAAGCTGACTGATTTTTGCAATCCATCCCACCCAATTTTTTAAGGAAATTTCAATGACTCACATGGTAAAACCCCTAACATATACCTTAGCTATTTTGATGGCAACCAATGCCACTGTAGCGATGGCTGCAACGGCAACCGCAAAAACAACAACCAAGACGACCACCACCAAAACCACCACGGCAAAACCCGCTACCCAGACAACAGCCATTAAAAAAACCACGGTGACCAAAGCCAAAACTACCAACAAATCAACCGAAAAATCGGCTGATACGGTCAGTAATAGCGTGAAGAATACTACCCCGCAAACGACACCCCCGTCAGCCACCTCAAATACAGGTTCAGTGATAGTGCCTGTTTTGACCGCCCCAACGGTTGCCAACGTTATTTATCCATCTACCAACAGTGTACAATTGGTAGGCACGGATATTTCAGCGCAAAACTTTGCCAATATCCCGCTACCGACTTTAACGCTTAGTAATATCTCAACAATAAAAACCGTTTTGATTCCACGAACCGCGGATAATAGTACACAGTTAGATGTCAGCGTGTTAGACGATTTTATTACTTATGTTACCCCAATGGCGCGTCATTACCCACCTGTTTTTTCGAGCCGTACTGAGCGCTACAATACCACTGAGCGACTCAAATCATTGACCGCATGGATTGAGACCTACGCACAAAATCCAAATGCCTCTTATGAGGTGCTACTGCGTGCAGCAAAACTCAATGCCATGGGTCGCAATCTGGATTTAGGTTCTGATTATGCCGTGCGTGCAGGCAATTATATAGCCCGTGCCGTGAGGCTCAATGACACAGCAGAAGCCAACTTCTTATATGGCGCAATGCTCGCTGAGGGTGGCGGTTTTAAAGAAGGTGCCAAATACTTAGAAAAAGCCGAAAAAATGGGCTATCTAGAAGCTACGCAAAGTTTGGCGCAAGCGGATTTATTGGATGACAAAAAAGACCGCGCCATTCAACGGTTAACGGAATTTAAAGCCAAAAACCCAGACAATCCGTATATCGATGAGCAATTACGCATCGTCAATAGCGGTAAATACTATATTTGGGATATCCCTGCAAAAGTCGTTCAATAATTTTTTGCGTTCATACCCTAGCCGTGGTTTAATATCACTGCTAAGTCACCATGCTAATTCACCATCATAGTTGAATTTTAGCATGGTGATTTTTTTCACCCTATCATTCAGTGATAGGTACATTTTTTGCGCTGCATTTTTTTTGTGCTATCTATTATTGCTCTATCCTTTTTTGCTCTATTTTAGCCGAGTAAATCACCATGCCGCTAACAAACCAATCTACTAGATTTTGTCAAACGTCTCTCATCACAGCGACGACATTGGTTACTATCATCACCCTTACTGGCTGCGCCACCACCAAAATCGGTAGCCGCGATACTGCAAGAGCCATCATCGATCAGCGCGTCAGCGTGTTATCGGGCAGCCGATTGAGTTCTGACACCAAAAGCCGTTTAGTGCAGGCAGGTTTAGATGAAGAAAAATGCTTGGTAAACATGCCTGCCTGTGTAGTGATGCTCAAGCAAGCGGATCTTAATACCGATAAAGGGATTTATGGCGCAATTAGTGAGCTGTTTTACGCCTCTGCCCAGCAGCGCCAGCAAGCCAAAACTTGTACCAATCCGCCAAAAGATTTGGCTACAGACTATGCCAAAGATTTGGTTGGCAAGACCGACGTTGTAGCGCCCAAACCCGATGAAATCTCTTGTACCACTGCCTTTCAAGACGATATGCTGCAATCGATTCGGTTTTCTTACATTTATTTGATGTACGATATCCTCAATCCAACCGTCGTCAATCAACAACCGTCACAATTATATTATCTGCCAAAAGAACGCGATACCCAAATTCAGGATTTGTATTACGCTGCCATCGATGCGTTAGGTGATCGCCTGTATCATCAAAAAATGGCAGAAAATTATCAAATCACTCGCAACAAACTGCGTGTCAGTATCAATGGACAACCGTTTACTGATAAATCGGCATCGATGAAGTTGATCTCAAGCTACCAGATTGATTTATCAAAATTTAACACCATCAGTCGCCGCGATGGCTTTGGCATCAATTATGTGGCACTGCTCAATAGGCGCATCAATACGGCGGTGATTATTGACTTGTTGCAACACTATGCCAATGATACACCGCTAGAAGAACGTATCCACCAAACAGGGCATTTGCCTATGACTGCGGTGTTGGTGCCCAAAGGCAATACCATTGATGAGTTGCAAAAAACCACCGATTTTTCGCTCAATATTTATGATCCCTATCACTTTAAAAGTGTCTCTATACTCAACAAAGATTTTGCACTATCGGCGAATTTTTCGGCAGCCTATGGCTTATGGTCACAGGACAACCGCCTAGGCAATATCAGCTATCTAAGTTTGTTCGCCTCGCCCTATCAGCAGACCCAGCCGCATTTATTTATGCTTGAGCCTTACAATCCTAATAAGCGCGTGATTATCATGATGCATGGGTTGGCATCAAGTCCTGAAACTTGGATTGGACTGACGAATGACATTTTTAATGACCCAAAACTTCGCGAAAATTTCCAAGTTTGGCAGATTTTTTATCCAACCAATATCCCGATTCTGGAAAACCGCCACCAAATTTATGACTTGATTGAACGCGCTTTTAAAACCGTCGACCCTGAGCAGCAGGACGTTGCCAGTCAACATTCGGTGCTGATTGGTCATAGTATGGGTGGGGTGATTGGGCGGTTGTTGGTATCGAATGATGACTTGACGCCCAAAGTCGAATCGCTGGTTGCCAATTACTCACAGCTGAATAATTTTTCAGCAGGCTATGCCGCATTTGTCCGTCATGCACAAAACAAAACGCTCAGTGACCGCTTTAAACTTCAAGCGCTGCCGCAAGTCGATCGCGCGATTTTTATCTCTTCACCATTTCGCGGTACCGATTATGCCGATCGCTGGTTTACTCGCAGTTTGCGCCGTATCATCTCGCTACCGGCAGGGTTTATCCGCACCGTGTATAGCAATTTAAATTCGTTATTTACTGAAGGGGTGGTTTCAAGCAATCCGCTGGCACAGCTATTTTTGGAAAATGGCGCCAGCCAGTTGAGCAGCCACTCTTACTTTAACCAATTAACGGCAGATGTCAAAATCGCGCCCAATGTTGCGGTCAATAACATCATCGCCACTGATGATAAGGATTTGTCCAATGCGCTCAATCAGTTTACCGCTAAGGCAGCCAATAGCACTACTGATGATGTATCGGCATCCATAACATCTTTGAAAAATGACAATACAACCGCGACCGTGAAACCCGCCACAGAGACCAATCTGTATAACACCACGAGTCTGGCGCAAGCCAAACAAAGTCTGGATGAGAAAAAGCAACTCTTAGAATCGGTGAAATATGGGGCAACCGACCGTGTCTCCGATGGTATTGTGCCGTACAACAGCTCGCATTTAGAAGGCGTGGAATCTGAAAAAGTGCTTACCGGTCGTCACAATGTCCATACCAGCCCGCAGGCGATTTTGGAGTTACGTCGCATCCTACATCAACAACTTACTCGCTATGGTGTCACCCAAGCGCCACCTGACAGACAGCCTTGATAGCCACTATCAGCATCAATAAAAAAGCGAATAGCCTTCACTATTCGCTTTTTTATTAAATTGTTTTTTGCTACTAATTATTGTTACTACTGACAATCCAACCGCTAAACTTTAGCAAAATACTTGGTCAACACTTCAAGACAGCGCGTCACCTTCGCAGGTTGTTGTTCATGTCTGGGTGTTACCGCATACAGCATATAACTTGGTAATTGGTAACCTGGCAATACTTCCACCAAATCGCCATTTGCCAATTCTTTTTGGATATCTAGTGACATGATACGGGCAACGCCATGCCCTTCTTTAGCAAGGGTCGTGGCAAGCATAATGTTGTTGGTTTGAATACGCGTTGGCATACGCACGCGTGATTTTTTACCTGTTTCCACATTGATCATATCAACTTGATTGGGATCTTTGATAAGACTAATGCCAATCATATTGAGTTTGGCCAAATCTTTTGGCTCGGTCAATTTTTCATTTTGACGTAAAAAATGCGGTGAAGCCACCAGCAGCTGACGTACCTCGGTCAAAGGAAACGCCGATAAACTACTGTCATTAAGGTTTGGTGACATCCGAAGGGCGATATCGATACGCTCTTCAATTAAGTCAACATACTGATTGTCCGCTTCAAAATGGATGGTTAAATCATCATGCGCCGAAATCCAAGTCGACAGCGCCGGTAAAATATGATTCACACCCAATTCTGGCGTGGTCGCAATGCGTAAGTTCCCTGCTAACTCATCGCGTAATTGATTGACACGGATACGACCTTGTTCGGCTGCCGCAACCACATCTTTGGCACTCTCATAAAAACTAGTACCTGCTTCCGTTAAGCTTAACTTACGAGTTGAGCGATGCAATAACACCACACCCATATCGTTTTCTAACGAGCGGATTTGTTGACTAACCGCACTTGTTGTTATGCCCAGTTCTTTTGCAGCACCACTAAATGAACCATGACGTACAACACTTGCAAAAACCGCCATGCCTCTTAAATTATCAAGCATATTTCACCCAATTTTATCACTTAATCAAAGTCACTTTTAAAAGCTGATGTATTATACGTTATTAGCAAGATAAATTAAACGACATCGGGATTTATTAACTAAAATTATTAATAGAAACCTTTGCACGAATAAACACACAAAAGTTCATTAAATTGGTATAATACAATA
>NZ_DALZOJ010000013.1:0-44805 GCF_032004885.1 Moraxella sp. CTOTU47579 | reverse complement strand
GTTGAGTATGCCATTTTGTTATTGTAGCACTTCTAGATTTCTTTAACTATATATAGTCCAATTACTTACTAATCTTAAAAAAATGCTCTAGCATATTCTATCACACCCTTTGGTATATCATTCGTTAATAGCAATACTCGAAGCGCACCTTCAGGCACTTCAAACGGAGCTTGTATGCCAAATTTTTCGGCAGATTCATAACCAAACTTTGCATAATAATTTGGATGTCCCAACACAACGACACACGGATAATCTAATTTTTTGATTTGCTCATGAGCAACGTTTATCAAAGTTGTACCGATTCCTTGATTTTGATTGGTAGGCGCTATCGACAATGGGGCGAGTGCCAAAACTTTCGTTTTATCCACTATTGCCTCACTAAACATAATATGTCCAACAATATTGCCCTGCTCATCACACGCAACCAAAGCTAAATTTGGCAAAAAGGCAGTATCTGTTCGTAATTTTTGCACTAAAAAATGCTCTTGATGGTCGCTATATTCTGCATCGGCAAACGCAAATTGAATTAATGTTTGAATGAAGTCAAAATCTTTATTTTCTTCAACACGAACTTGGTAAATACCCATTTTCATCTCCAGTTAATCATGACTTTTTGATTAAATATTGCTATAATAGCAAGTTTGATTATCTACCACCAAACCTATTTCTATGACCGAAAAAATCCCTGTTGTTCAACATTTTCAACCTCAAACCAACAAAACCAATCTACTTGGCATGAGTAAGGCTGAACTTGGACAATTTTTTGCCAAGCTCGGCGAAAAACCGTTTCGCGCCACCCAAGTCATGAAGTGGATTTATCAGTTTGGCGTGACCGATTTTTATCAAATGACGAATTTGTCCAAAAAACTACAAGAAACATTGGATGAAGTGGCAACTGTTTCGCCCCCAACGGTAAAGTTTAAACAATTTAGCGAAGATGGCACCCGCAAATGGGTGTTTGAAGTAGCAGGTGGCTCGCTGGTGGAAACTGTACTCATCCCTGCTGACGATAACAAACAGTTTGGACGTAAAACCTTGTGTATTTCCTCCCAAGTCGGCTGTGCGCTTGACTGCTCGTTTTGTAGCACCGGTAAACAAGGCTTTGAGCGAGACTTATCCCCTAGCGAAATTATCGGACAGCTGTGGGTGGCCAACCAGTCTTATATGGAAAATGTGCCTGTCACTGAACGTGAAAATCGGGTTACCAATGTGGTGATGATGGGCATGGGTGAACCGCTGTTAAATTATGAGCCTGTGGTAGCCAGTATGTCATTGATGCTCGATGATTTTGGTTTTGGATTATCCAAACGCCGCGTCACCCTATCAACATCGGGCATCGTGCCAAAGATGTATGAGCTCGCCAAAGACATTGATGTGGCACTTGCCATCAGCCTACATGCACCCAATGACGAACTGCGTAACGAACTGGTACCCATCAATAAAAAATATCCACTCAAAGAGCTGATAGCCGCCGCTAAATCTTATGTATATGACGAAAACCCCCGTCATAAAAAGCACGTCACCATCGAATATGTGATGTTAAAAGATGTCAATGACACGGATGAACACGCCCGCCAACTGGTCAATCTGCTCAAAGATTTGCCTTGCAAAATTAATTTGATTCCGTTTAATCCGTTCCCGCATGCGCCTTACGGACGCTCTAGTAACAATCGCATCCATGCGTTTAGCAATATCTTGAACCAAGCAGGCTTTGTCTGTACCATTCGCCAAACCCGTGGCGATGACATTGATGCGGCATGTGGACAACTGGTCGGACAAGTCACCGATAAGACCCGCCGTGCAAAACAATGGCAAGAAAAAGTGTCCAAAACGTTACAATCTAAAGCGTCTCATTAAATCTTTTATCATTATAATAGTTTGGCGTGATAAAGGCGCAAGTTAGCCTTATCGGTTGGTGTTATCACGGTTTTTTTGCTATAGTAATAGCCATTTTTAGTAATAGGCTTGTTTTTGCTATTGGGTTTTATCGACAATTAAAAATTGTTATCGACTGTCAAAATTTTTAATTATTCAATTTAGTTCATTTGATTATGAGTAAGTTTGTTATGCCACCATGTCACTCACGTCAAACTCATTTATACCATAGCCAACCTGCTATTTTTTGTCAATTACACGACAACGATATAGATGACGATAAAATGCCGGGCAAATCAAATTTTTTATCGAAGGTTTTTGCGGTAGGTATGATTGGCCTTTCAAGCTTCAGCCTTTGCCTAACCGGTTGTACCACTACCCGACAAGTCACCACGCAGACAGTTACTGCCAGTGACCCCAGTCGTTGGGAAAAAAATCCAGAAGAAATCGCCAGAATTCGCACCGCGATTGCCGCTGAATATATTCGTGGTGGTAAATTAGACGATGCCAAACGACAGTTAGAAAGTGCATTAAAGTCTTATCCAAAGTCAGCAGAAGCCAATGATATGATGGGCGTGTTATTGCAGCAAGAAGGCAGCCCGCGCAATATGCAAAAAGCCGAAGCTTATTTTAAAAATGCTATCGCCCTCAATCCTGACTTTAGTCAAGCAAACAACAATTATGGCGTCTATCTCGCCCAACTCAGTCGTAACCAAGAAGCGATTGCCCAGTTTCAAATTGCCGGTTCTGCGTTAGGGTATGACGGTCGTGCCAGTGCGTTAGAGAATTTAGGGCGTACAGCATTAAAGGTCAAAAACAAACCACTGGCGATACAGTCATTTATCAAAGCACTCGATGCCAATCGCCAAAGCATCGTCGCCCGTACAGAGCTGATTGATATTTTATTGACCGATGGCAAATTTTTGGAGGCGCAGGCACTGTATAATGATTTGGTTAAAATTATTGGTCAAGCCAACCTTGACCCGCGCACTTTATCGCAAGGGATTAGGCTTGCCAAACTTGCGAACAATCCTATCGAAATGCAAAAATTAGCGCAGCAGCTTTTAGACCGCTATCCACTTAGCGATGAAGCAAAGCAGATTCGTTCTGGACTTTTAACCCCAACGTCAACTTGGAAATAAGATGGAAAACAGCAATAACACCGACAATCAACAAAACTCTACCCCTGTTCATGACACAACCCAACTGTTGGGTCAGCGTTTTAAACAAGCCCGTGAGAAAAAAGGCTTATCGATTGACGATGTGGCTGCCAAAACTTTCATTTTAAAAAGTCATCTTCGGGCGCTTGAAGCCAATGATTTTGACGCCTTGCCACAGCCTACCTTTGCGCGCGGTTTTGCCACTACCTATGGGCGTTTTTTGGGTTTGGATAAAAATCTGGTCGCGCAAAGTTTTGATGCCCAGTACCCCGCTACCCTCAAACAAAAATATGCCACGGTCATCAATGCCCCGATGCAGCCGATGGGTACGCTTAATCGTGAAGCGCGTCCCAGTGTGCGTATTAACCCTTTTGTCATTGGTGGAATTTTATTGGTATTGGGGCTTGCGATTTTTATTTTTAATAAAGTTAGCAAAGCACATAATGACTCGGTTGAACAAGCGCCCGCTAGTGCTGTTGCCAGTATGCCAACCCAAGACCAAGTCAGCGGTGCGTCGCTTAACAATGCAGGCTCAGCGATTGTGACAAACACGGTGACTGCCAGTGGCTTGCCCGCTACAGGCTCTGCCATTACCGGTGTTGCGGTGAGTGCTGATAACGCCAGTGGTACAGCAGCGACCGGGCAAGCTGGTGCTAAAGCTTCGATTGACATTTTTGTGAAAGATACCACCAAAATTACCATTGTCGATGCGACAGGCAATACGATTTTAGATGGTGATCAAGCGCGCGGTAGTTACCAATTGACAGGTCAAGCGCCGTTTCAAGTCAATATCGACAAAGCCAGCAACGTGAGCTTGGATTTGAACAAACAACCGATTAAATTAAGCAATTATGCCCAAAACGATAAAGCCAATTTTACGTTAAAACCTTAACGGCTTATCACTTTAAAAATACGCTAAACCATTCGTTATAACAGTTATAATAATAGGAACGCCTATGTCAGCGCATAACCCCATCAAACGTAAACTCACCAAAAAAATCTACGTCGGTAATGTCGCAGTAGGCGGTGACGCCCCCATTAGTGTGCAAAGTATGACCAATACCGATACCTGTGATATCGATGCCACTGTGGCACAGATTCAGCGCTGTGTCGATGCCGGTGCTGATCTGATGCGCGTCTCAACGCCAACGATGAAAAGTGTAAAAGCCTTTGCCGAAATCAAAAGACAAGTTTCTGTGCCCCTAGTGGCAGACGTTCATTTTGATTATAAAATTGCACTGGCGGTGGCTGATGCAGGTGCAGACTGCTTACGTATCAACCCAGGTAATATCGGCAATGAACAAAAAGTGCGTGAAGTGATTGCCGCCGCCAAACATCATGGGATTAGTATGCGTATTGGCGTAAACGCGGGGTCACTAGAAAAAGATATCCAAAAAAAATATGGTGAACCCACGGGTGAAGCCATGCTTGAATCGGCGATGCGCCATATTGATATTTTAGATCGTAATAACTTTGATCAATTCAAAATCTCAGTCAAAGCCAGTAATGTGTTTTTAACCATGGATGCGTATCGGTTGATTTCTGCACAAGTTGACAATCCACTGCATCTAGGTGTGACAGAAGCGGGGGTGTACCGCACCGGTACCGTGAAGTCTGCGATCGCCTTAGGCGGACTACTGCTAGAAGGTATTGGCGATACCATGCGTATTTCGCTAGCTGCTGAGCCAGAAGAAGAAATTAAAATCGGTTTTGATATCTTAAAATCACTGGGTATCCGTAGTAATGGGGTGAATTTTATCGCCTGCCCCAGCTGCTCACGCCAAGAGTTTGATGTGATTCGGGTGATGATGGACTTAGAAAAACGCCTAGAGGATATCCGTGAACCAATGGATGTATCGGTGATTGGCTGTAAAGTCAATGGTCCAGGGGAAGCCAAAGAATCGGATATCGGCGTGGTGGGTGCCAGTCCAAATAGCCTAGTATATAAAAATGGGGAAAAATCACATTTGATTGATACCACCAAGCTTGCTGACGAGATTGAAGCCATGGTCCGTCAAAAAGTGGCTGAGCGTGAAGCCCAGCGCGCCAATGAAATCTTACGGGTTAAATAATTTTTGTATCGTTTATTTTTTTAGTTTGCATTGTTTGGGAAATTGACCATGTTAAAATCCATTAAAGGTTTTAATGATATCTTACATATTGAGACAGAATCTACGCGCCCATCGAGCGAATGGCGCCAACTTGAAAGCAGCCTTATCGATGTGCTCAATCAATTTGGCTTTGAGCAAATACGCCTCCCAATCGTTGAAGAAACCCAGCTATTTGCCCGTGCGATTGGCGATGCCACTGACATTGTCGATAAGGAAATGTATAGTTTTTATGACAAATCCAACCCACCCACGGCATTGACGCTACGCCCTGAAGGCACGGCAGGCGCGGTACGTGCCGTGGTGGAGCATAACTTATTGCGGGGTGACAATCCAAAACTTTGGTACATTGGTCCTATGTTTCGCTATGAACAACCGCAAAAAGGCCGTTATCGTCAGTTTCACCAATTAGGGGTTGAGAGTTTTGGCAGTGAATTGGCGGATGCCGATGCTGAGCTCATTATCATGACCTACCAAATGTGGCAAAAATTGGGTATTTTAGATGTGGTGCAACTTGAGATTAATAGCTTGGGTGAGATAGACGAACGACTGTCGTATCGCAAAGCCTTGGTGGATTTTTTAACCGATAAAAAATCTCAATTAGATGAAGATAGTCAGCGCCGCTTAACCACCAACCCACTACGTATTTTGGATAGTAAAGATAAAAACACCCAACAAATTTTAGAGAATGCCCCAAAGCTTGCTGACTTTTTGGGGGCAGCAAGCCAGCAGCATTTTGAAGCCTTACAACACTATCTTAAAGCAGTCGGCATCAATTTTGTGATTAATCCAAAACTGGTAAGGGGTTTAGATTATTACAATAAAACCGTATTTGAATGGACGACTGACCAGTTGGGTAGCCAAGCGACAGTATGTGCTGGGGGTCGTTATGACGGTCTTATCGGACAAATCAAATCCATTGGCAGTGATAAACCAGCCGCTTCCGAGCCTGCAGTAGGTTTTGCCATGGGGCTTGAGCGTTTGTTGTTACTCATGCAAAAGGTACAGCCGTTTGAGGCAACGCCGGCCTGTGATGTATTTGTGGTCGCCCATCCTGATGTTTACACCGATGCCATCAAATTTGCCCATGAGCTGCGTACACGACGTTCAAATCTTCGCGTGAAAATGGCGAGTGCCACGAGTTTAAAAGCGCAAATGAAAAAAGCCGACAAATCAGGTGCGCAATTGTCAGTGATCATCGCGCAAGATGAAGTCGCCAATCAGCAAATTACCATCAAAAAAATGGCAACCGGTGACCAAATTACGGTCGCGAGTGACATGCTTTTTAGCGAGAATCCAGATTTTATCTAATCTATCCGATTGAGCCAAATTTGATGGGTAACTTATATCAGTAATTTTTTGAAAGGCTTTATGTAATGGTTAAAGACGTACAACCTAAGCTAGTAAATGATGAACAGCAATCCTTAGGCGCGCTTAAACAATATGGTGGCTATATTTTATCCGCTATTATATTGGTATTAGCGGGTTATTTTGGCTGGACTTACTGGCAAAAGCATGGCGGCAATATAGATACCGCAGCGGCGAACGATTTTGCCAAAATTCAAAGCGACCAAAACAACATTGAGACCCTAACCACCCAAGCTGCCAGCGATACCAAAGCACAAGCGCAACTGACTACGGCGCAAACCAATTTGGACAAAGACTTGGGCGAATTTGTGGCTAACCATGATAATTCGGTTTATACATGGCAAGCCTTGATGCTGCAAGCCAAACAGCAAACCGATAAAAATGATTTAAAAGCGGCGGCGGCAACGCTACAAAAAGCATCTCAGTTAACGCTCAAGGATGATGGGCTAAAAGCCATTGCCATTTTGCGCCAAGCACAAGTGCTGTTGTCGGACAATCAAGCAGATGCGGCACAAAAGCGCTTACAAAGCCCCTTACCCGCTGCCTTTGAAGCCAGTAAACTTGAGATTTTGGGGGACATTGCCAACCAACAAGGGGATAAAAAAGCGGCTGCTACTCATTATCAAAAGGCTTGGCAATTGATTGAACAACGTAATCAAAACAACCCAAACCCACAAGACCGTGCATTGCTGCGTATCAAAATGGAAAGCCTAGGCCTAAGCGTCAAACAACCTGATTTAACAGGCGGCGTACTCGCTAAACCTACCCAAGCACCTACCCAAGTTGAAAATGCTGCCCCTGCTGCAGCAACCGCATCTGCGCCCGCTGTTGCCTCAAGTACAAAATAGGCAAAAAATCTTAATCTGACAATACTTTTAAATGGCAACACTTTTAAATGGCAATATTTAAACTTTATCATACGTTACGAGATAAACAATGACTACCATAACAACAAAATCGACCCCATTATCGACAAACTTAATGAAACCTGCCGTATTTGCAACCGCCTTGGTGGTAGCGATGACCCTGACAGGTTGTGACAAATTTAAAAAATCTGACAATGTCCATAAACCTGCCGCGCTTGTAAAACTTGCTAGCAGTCAAAATGTGATTTCTCCGCTATTTAGTCAAGGCAGTAATACAAAAGTTAGCCAACGCTTTGGCAATTTGCGCAACAAAACCACCATCAGCCAACAACCTACCGCGTTTCGCGTGGCGTATGACAACAATGGCTATGTGAATGCGTTAGTAGACGGTAGTGTGCAAGCATTTGATGGGCAAGGCAAAGTGCTTTGGAGTACCAAACTCAAACAAGGCTTAATGTCAGGGGTGGCGCTAGATGAACAATCTCGCGTAGCCGTGGTTAGTGACAGCAAAGGGGTCATCATTGCGTTAGACAGAATGACTGGCAAAGTTATTTGGCAAACGCCTTTAGACACCGTAACCCTATCCCCTGCCCTAATCAGCCAAAACCGTGTCATTACCCTTGGCAATGATGGTAAAATTAGTGCGCTGTCGCTAGAGTCTGGCGCGCCTATTTGGACTTTTAACACCCAAAATCCAAATTTAAGCGTTCGCGGTAGTGCCACGCCGATTTTATTCAATCGCAATACGGTGCTGGTTTCGACAGCCGATGGTCGTATCCATGCCTTAAATATCGATAATGGCGTACCTATTTGGTCAAAACGTTTTGGTATTAGCAAAGGCAGTAGTGATATCGAAAAAATTTCTGATGTGGATGCCACCCCCGTACTAGATGGCAATATGCTGTACGTTGTGTCTTATAGCGGTCAGTTAGTCGCTGCCGATATGGCTTCACAGCAGCTAAGTTTTGTCAAAGAGTTGGCGAGCCTAAAATCAGTCGGCACAGATGATAGTCAAGTTTACGCCACTTCGCTTGATGGCGAATTGGTAGCGATGGATAAAATGACAGGCACGGTTAATTGGCAAACCGATAATTTGTCTTATCGTGGTTTGAGTAACGCGGTGAGTATCGGCAACTACGTGGTGGTTGGTGATGCTATGGGTTATTTGCATGTGTATGACCGCACCTCAGGGGCACTGGTTGACAGAAAACAAGCCAAATCCGACGTGGCGGTATTACAGTTTATCAATAACCGTTTGATTGCCCAAAGCGCAAATGGCGCACTTAGTGTTTGGCAAGTAAATCGTTAATTGTTAAACTGTTCACGCATTTGGCAGTTTTGGCGAGTGGATGAGCAGCCCAGACTGATAAAAGTGTGAGTTTAAATGACAACCCAGCATTGCAGCGCGATGTTGGGTTTGTTAAGTTATAGAAATAATGAATTTTTCAAGCGTGTTTAAAATCTTGCTTGTTGAAAATCTTGCTTTTTGAAAATTTTGGAAATTAAATTTATGAAACCAGTTGTTGCCTTGATTGGCCGTCCGAACGTTGGCAAGTCCACCCTATTTAATCAGTTGACCCGCAGTCGTCAAGCCTTGGTTGCTGATTTGGCAGGTCTTACCCGCGACCGTCAATATGGCGACGCAACCTTTGAAGAAAAATCCTTTATCGTCATCGATACCGGTGGTATTGGCGAAGTGGATGAAGGTGACGGCACCATTGATGATTATATGTCGCACCAATCGCATACCGCTATCCATGAAGCAGATATCATTGTGTTTGTGGTTGATAGCCGCGTGGGTATCACGGGCGCTGATGAAGTTATTGCCAAACAACTTCATACCCTTGGCAAGCCCGTGTTTTTAGCCGCCAATAAAATGGATGGCGTCCATGAAGCGGCGATTCATGAATTTTATGCGTTAGGTTTTGGTGAACCATTTCCTATGGCAGCCAGTCACGGACGTGGGGTGGGCAATTTATTAGAAGCCGTCACTGCTAATATGCCCACCGATGACCAAGAAGAACAAGCACCTGATGGCTTACGTATCGCCATCATTGGCAGACCCAACGTCGGCAAATCTACGCTTGTCAATCGCTTGCTTGGTGAAGAACGTGTGGTGGTTTTTGATATGCCAGGTACCACGCGCGATAGTATCTATATTCCTTACGAGCGTGACAACAGACATTATGTGTTGATTGATACCGCGGGCGTGCGTCGCCGTGGACGTATTGATGAAAAAGTTGAAAAATTTTCTGTGGTAAAAACCTTGCAAGCCATCAAAGATGCCCATGTGGTCATCGTGGTCATTGATGCGCAAGAAGGCATTACCGATCAGGATTTGAACTTGTTGGGCTACGCCTTAGAAGCAGGTCGCGCGATGGTACTTGCCATTAATAAATGGGATGGGCTTGACCAAGACCAAAAGAATTTTGTCAAAATTGAAATGGATCGACGTTTTAACTTTATCCCTTATGTAAAGGTTCATTTAATCTCTGCGCTTCATGGGACAGGCGTTGGCAATCTTTACCCATCGATTCACCGTGCCTATGATGCGGCGATGTTTGATATTTCCACCAGTCGCTTGACCCAAATTCTGCAAGATGCGGTTACTGCACACCAGCCCCCTATGATAGGTGGGCGACGCATTAAATTGCGCTTTGCGCATTTAGGCGGTCATAATCCACCAATTATTGTGATTCATGGCAATCAAACCAGCCAGGTGCCAAACAGTTATCGTCGCTACCTAGAAAACGAATTTCGCAAAGTATTCAAGCTTGAAGGCACCCCGATTCGGGTTGAGTTTAAACAAAACGCCAACCCTTACGCAGGTCGCACCAATACCATGACGGATGCGCAAAAAGAACGTAAACGTCGAGAGGTGCAAAAATTCAAAAAACGCGGCAAAAAACGTTAAGGCGATGTTAAGATTGGCGTTTTAAGGGATGAGTGAATGGTACAGAACACTTTAGGTTATCAAATTGGGGTAAAGCGTATCATTGCGATACCCTTTTTATTGGTTTTATTTATTTGCCTTGCGATTTATACCTTAGTCGACTTGACCCAAACCGTGCAATCTGAAATCAAACAGGCGAGTAAGATAAATTATCTACTTGCCCAGTCTATTGCCAGCAGTCCTAACAGTGTGACAACCGCTAGCATTGACAAACTGTTAAGCGAAATGCCGCAGTACGAAAGCATTGTGTTTTTTCCATTTGATCAGCAGCAGCATCCGACTAACCGTCCAATTAAAGTCACTGAAGTGCTTTTTGAGCGCTATTACGGATTGAGCGAACCTGTTAAAATCAATTTGTTAAAATTAACGCCCAATCAAAGAAACACTAAAGTCGACCAGCTAATTGGCTATAGTAATCTTACCCTTGACCTACAAACTATTCGCCAGCAATGGTTTTGGCAACATTTGCCGTTAATGTTTGTGCTATCATTTATTGCGCTGCTAAATTTGTGGTTTGTGGTGCAAAAGGTGCAACATTTAACCCATCGTTTGCCGAAACTTGAAAATTTAAGCCATCAAATTTTGCAAGATGAGTTTTCACAGGCAGAGGCGTATCGGCTACCAAAGAGTAATGAGGCTTGGGTATTTGAAAAAGCCTTGGTGTATTTGATCAACAAGCGCAAGGCGCAAATTGCCCAAATCGACACCCTGCGCCAAGAAAAAAATACCCTTGAAGAAACCCAAATTAAGCAGCTTGAGCATAGCTCAAAATTTGAAAATATTTTGATTCATGAGTTCAAATCCTCTGTGAGTCGTATCGAATCGGGTTTACAGCTATTACACAATCAATATATCAGCGCTGAGCAAAAAGATGCCGTTGAAATTATTAGTTTGGGTAAAGATGATTTGAACGCTAAGCTGGATCAAATCATCCAAATTAACCGTATCGATAAAGGTCAAACAGGCGTCAGCGCCTACCAATTTAGTCCAACGGCGTTAATCACGCAAATTGTCAATGACTACCAGCCTTTTGCTGCCGAGAAAAATATTGCCTTAACAGCAAAGCCCTATCACGCCGACTATGTCCTAGAAGGCGATATTCAAAAAATCACTTTAATTATTAGTTCATTGGTAGAAAATGCGATTAAATTTACTGATAAAGGCAGCATAACCATCACCTCGCAGTTGCAACATTTACAAACGCAAGTACGGTGGATGTTGCAGATTGAAGATACCGGTATAGGCATTGCCAAGGAACATTTAGAGCAGATTTTTGAACCTTTTTTCCAAATTAATCCTGAAATAAAGCATACCTCCTCAAATAATTCTGCGGGATTATTTCTAGTGAAAAAACTACTAGAACTGATGAAAGGCAGCATCACAGTTACCAGCGAACCTGATGTGGGTACCAATTTTCAGGTATCGTTACTGCTAAAAGATTGCAAACACAATTATGAGCGCAATTTATTGATAAATAAACATATTGTCGTTTGGTATCACTATGAAGATTTATTCGAAAAAGCCAAACGCATGGAAAATGCCGGTGCTAAAGTTGAGACGTTTACCAGTAGCGAACTTCTTGAAGATTATTTGTCCTCTCATACGGTGGATGCGCTGTTTATCTCGCGAAATATTCATTATCAAGCGATATTAGACTTTGTCAGCAAATTTCGTGAGCTTGAACAAAAAGGCAGAGTCACCATTATTTGTGTTTATGACAGCAAAGCGTTAAATCCGCATACCATCGAACTGCTAAAAATAGCGGGGGTTGATTATTTTGTCAAAAAAGAAGTAATAGACGATACACCCGATCAATATATTAAAGAGCTGTCCCATATTTTGAGTTAAAATTTGAGTTAAAAAAAACCCTTCGTTTCATGTGAAGGGTTTTTCTCTTTGTAATTTTTTTTGTAACTTAAAATAAACCTTTAAAAAACACCACGATATGTTGCCACATACGTTTAAAAATTCCTGCTTCTTGAACTTGGGTCTCAGCGACCAGTGGGACAGACGCCACAGGTTTACCATTGAGCATAGCAACCAGCTTACCCACTTCTTGCCCCTGCGCTAACGGCGCTTTGACATCGGCTGGCAAATTGACCACGGTACTGATTTTTTCTTGATCTAGCTTTGGCACTAGGACTTGTAAATTGCCTTTGCTGACGACGTTGACTTTATCGACAGCACCGAAGTTGACTGGCACGCTGCCGTAGTTTTTTTGTGCCGGGGCGGCAATTTTAGTGGCAAAATTACTAAACCCCCAGTTGAGTAAGTTACGCGATTGGTCTGCGCGCTCTTGCACGCTTTTAGTACCCATAATCACTGAAATCAGGCGCATATCACCGCGTTTACTCGACGCTACTAGACAGTAACCTGCTTCGTCGGTATGCCCTGTCTTTAGACCGTCTACCGTTGGATCGGTGAACAATAACGCATTGCGGTTGCCTTGGGTGATGCCGTTATAAGTAAATTGTTTTTGGCTATAGATGGGATAATACTTTTTGCTGTTCTTAATAATGGCTTGGGCAAGTTTCGCCAAATCTTCGGCAGACGCTTGATGGCCTTCTTGTGGCATACCGGTCGCATTCATAAAATGCGTATGGGTCATGCCAATTTTTTTGGCTTCTTCATTCATCAAATCGGCAAACGTGGTTTCGCTACCGCCAATGTGCTGTGCCATCGCTTTTGATGCATCATTACCCGATTGGATAATAATACCTTTTAACATATCAATCACAGGGGCGGTTGTATTGACAGGGACATACATACAAGACTCTTTACTTGAGCCTTTACACCAAGCCTCTGGGGTCATGAGGATGGGTTCATTTTCTTTTAATGCCCCTGATAGCAGCCGCTGCTCAATGATGTAACTGGTCATCATTTTGGTCAATGACGCAGGTGGGAATGGCTGAGCGGCATTTTTTTGAGCCAATACCGTACCCGTATCATAGTCAATTAAGATAAAAGCAGAATTGTCTAGTTCAGGCTGTTGTATGGCGGCATTTGCCTGTACAGTTGTGGCAAAAAAACTGGCGGCGACAAAAGTGCCGACCATCAGACGTTGGGTATATTGCGGTATTGCGATTGCTTTCATCTCACTCACTCTTAGCTCAAATCAAATGCGACCTGTTTGCTTGGACGCTTGGTAAAACAAATTGCCTATATTAGCAAAAAAAATCGTAATTCAACACTGTATTCGGTCTAAAAATCAACGATTTATCCTAAATAAAACCCCCTAAACCAGTTAGGGGGTGGATAGCATAACTTGACTTAAATTATTATTTACTGTTGGCAAGGTCTTTGCATAGTTCAAGATTCTCCGCTTTTGGATAACTGAGTGTCCATTGGCGGGTTTCATTCAAAATTTGCTTGTAATCTTGCTGAGAGGATAAGTACTGCACCGCTAAACGAGGATCGCTGATGGTCGGCATTAATTTTTTTAGCTCGACATTATAAGCAGTGTTAAACGCTGTTTGTTGCGATTTATTCAGCATTGGTGGGCAGATTTCTGATAACACTTGTAATACCGCCACTTCTTCTTTGGTGGTCGATAATTCTGACATATCGATTGCGATGGTATCGCCATTTTTATCTTCAGCGATACCACTCACGGTGACGCCCATTAACAGCATGCCTATCATAGCTTGACTGATTTTGCCCAGTTTAATCATACGGTGTCCTAACGTTATCTAAGTAAAATACAGCCCATATCATACTAAATAATCAAAAAAAATATAGCGAATAATCACGCTAGATAGTCAGTATTTTGTGAACAAGTAAAAATTTTTGAAACAGTGTAGCAATATACTGCTAGATAAAAACTTTCATATCATCATGCCGCGGTTTAGTTTAATAGCTCAATCGCTTGAATTTGCAAAACACTATCCGCTATCTGGCTAAAATGAACATCGACATTTTGATAACGCATGACAAATGTGCTATTAAGCGCTTGTTGTCGATACGCAGGTCTGGGGTCTTGGGCGATGAGTTGCTCGATGGTTTGCCAATCTGTTTGATTCAGCTGACTTTTTATTGCAATATTGGATAAATCCTGCAATAAATCTGGATGCCAATGCACCGACTTGATGATGGGTTTTTGGCTGGCATACCCAGCAATCGCATCATCGATACTATCGCTATAAGGCAAATATGGTTTGATATCAATGACTGGCGTACCATCTATCATATCACCGCCGATGATATGCAGCCTCAAGCCCTCCTCGCTGTTTTTAATATGTGAAAATTTGACCACTGACAATCCAATATTTGCCGGTCGATACATACTTCGACTGGCAAAGACCCCAATCTTTTGGTTGCCACCAAGTCTCGGTGGACGGACTGTTGGCTGAAAATTTGACTGATTTGCATTGATTCGATTTTGATGAAACTGCCATATAATCCAAAGATGACTAAATTGCCCAATGCCTTCAAAAGCACTGAGCACATTGTAGGGCGGCAACATGCTGATAGTAGCGTTGATATCGACAAGATTGGGCTGGCGAGGCGTGCCAAACTTTTGTTTAAGTGGAGAGTTCACAATGCCGATAATCGGCAGGGTAATTTGTTGTGGTAACATAATGGATCGTTAAAATATGATATTTTAAACTATGATTATGCCATTTTTTTACGCCCAAATTCGACTAAATCATCAAAAATTTGCTATCATATCGCCCCAGAATGTCAATATTAACCCGCTTTTTTTATTCTTTATTCACTTTTATTTTTCTCTATGACCAATACAAGGTTGGGCGCTATGTCAAAATTTTATGAAGAAACCGTTACCTATGTGCATCATTGGAATGACACATTATTTACCCTAAAAACTACCCGTAATGCAGGTTTACGTTTTAGGAATGGTGAATTTGCCATGATTGGTCTGGAAGTCAATGGAAAACCTTTGATGCGTGCCTATTCAATTGCTAGCACCAACTATGATGAAGAGCTCGAATTTTATTCTATCAAAGTCCAAGATGGTCCTTTGACGTCTATTTTACAGCATATCAAAGTGGGTGATAAATTATTGGTGAGTAAAAAACCCACTGGCACCCTGGTGCTTGATGACCTAAATCCTGGCAAGCATTTGTATATGCTAGCAACGGGTACAGGGTTGGCACCATTTTTGTCACTTGCCCGTGACCCAGAAGTGTATGAGCGTTTTGAGAAAGTTATCGTGGTGCATGGCGTACGTTATGTGAGTGAGCTAGGCTACCGTGAGATGTTTGAAAAAGACTTGTTTGAAGATGAGCTACTGGGTGAATACGTTAAAGATAAACTCATCTATTACCCCACCGTCACGCGTGAGCCGTTTCGCAATGAAGGGCGTATGACCGATTTAATGAAATCAGGCAAGTTATTCCAAGACATCGGATTACCACCCATCAATGCAAGCGATGACCGCGCAATGATTTGTGGTAGTCCATCTATGAATAAAGACGTGGCAGCACTACTCGATGAATTTGGTCTTAAACCATCACCTCGTATGGGTGGTACGGGTGATTATGTGGTTGAACGTGCCTTTGTCGAGCAATAAAAGTTGAACAGTAAAAGTTAAACCGTAAAATCATAAAAAAAGCCCTACTTGGGCTTTTTTTATAACTCAAAATTAGTAGCTATACTCTAACACCAAATTACCACCCGCATCTTTATCATCGCTGATGCTGTCTTTTTTACCCCAAATACCCAGTTTAACCGAGGTTTTGTCATTATATTTATGTTTCCAATCGGCTTCGACAATATCCAAATCTTGCTTGGTTGGGAAGGCAGCATTAATCACTTGATTAGATTGATTGACTTTGGCGTTGGCGTATTTTAACCCGAGCTGGTTGTTAGCGTTAATATTACCTGATAGCCCCACACTAATGATTTCACCATCCCCACCAATCGGATGACCTAGCGGCAAGCCCTTTTGATAATAACCATCTTTATAAATGCTATGGGTGTAAATAGTATTGGTTTTATCAAGGTCATAGTAAGTATTCGCCCATTCTGCATGCCAGAGCCAAGGCTGTTGAAACAGCGGGATTGTACCTTTTAACCCTGCCAAATACGCCTTTTTACTTGGCAAACCACCTGCTTCATCTTCCCCAATAAATTCACCATAGACACTCGCCGGCAAATTCACCAACGGTTTTAAATTTAGCTGTGCATCAATTCCTGCGATTTGGTTTGAGGGATCTTCATCTTCGCCGCCATTATCATATGTGCCGATTAAAGCCTTACCTAAAGACTTTAGGCTTTCGGACTTATTATCCCCCCCCCACATCAATGAACGCGATGCGCCGATTTGAAACGCTTCATGCGGCTCAAAACTCGCTCGCATGCCAATCAATTTGGTGTGAGGCTCTGCTTTATAGTCTTGTAATTGCCCAGCCGTTATTTGGTAATTAAAATTACCCAATTTTGATAATACAGGAAAATTAATGGGGCTATTATTAGCACGCTGCATTAAAAAGCCCGTGACAGGTCTAGCCGCATCACTGCGAATTAAACTGCCATCAACGCCGTTGCCCCACCATACCGGAATACTACCAAAGGCAAGGCGATGATTGCCTAATTTGGTACCGAGGTAGCTGCCATCAAGATTAGACGACTTGCTAGGCTCATCATCTTCGACATTTAAGGTGCCTTGAATTTTGTAATCAATGTTATCACCTGCATGGCTATGTGACACACTAACACCCAAAGGCGTCACCGTATTGCCTTCTGTATTAAATCCGCTAAACACAGCGCGCTCGTCACCATTGATGTTGCTTACTATTTGTAGCTTGGATACATCGTTGGCTTCAAGCTTTTGTTTAACTTTACCCAGTAACAGTTTGTCATTGTCTGATTTGGGCTGCGCTTGACTCAAGGCGGTCTGTATGGCTTCTGAACTAATCGGCCAAGTTGATATATCAACATTTAGCACACCATTGATTTTTAAAATCTCAAGTGTTTGACGTAGATCACTATCAATTTGAACTAATTGACCTGCCTGACTAAATTGTGAGAGTCCAAGTAGCACACCCAATGAGAGATATTTAACCGTTTTATTTGTCATACGAGGCTCACAATTTATGTATTGGCATTGAATAGAGTGGTTAGTACATCAACCGTGGTAGTCGCAATCGTTTGCATTTCATTTGTTGTCAATGTCGGGTGGATTAAAAACATCAAGCTGGTTTCTCCTAATTCTTTAGCAACTGTCAATCGCGCGTTGGGACGCGATGGATGATTGTCAAATGCTTTTTCTAAATAAATTTCTGAACAAGAGCCAGAGAAACAAGGAATTTTTTTCTCATTAAGCGCATTTAAAATACTATCTCGATTGATATTCTCTGGCAAGTTTTCAGGTCTCACATACACATAGTATTTATAATACGCATGGACAGAATCGCCACCCATGACTTGGTGAAATGCTATATCTGGTATGCGTAAAAATTGTTGCCAACCTGAAAATTGTGTTAGAGCATCACGCAAAATCTTGGCGTTTTGTGTACGAATGTTGGTCCACTCAGCCATTTTTTTAAGCTGAATACGACCAATCACCGCTTGCATTTCCATCATGCGCCAATTGGTGCCAAAGCTGTCATGTAACCAGCGAAAACCCGGTGGGTGTTGTTTATGATAAATGCTATCGTAGTTTTTACCGTGGTCTTTATACTCCCACATTTTTTGCCATAATGCTTTGTCATTGGTCGTGACCATGCCACCTTCGCCGCCTGTGGTCATGATTTTATCTTGACAAAAACTCCAAGCACCAACGTGACCAATACTACCCACTGGTTTACCTTTGTACTTGGCACCATGCGCTTGGGCACAGTCTTCGATGACCCATAAGTTATGCTGCTTGGCAAGTGCCATAATCTCATCCATATCGCAAGGCCAACCAGCCAGATGAACGCAAATGATGGCTTTGGTCTTGTCGGTAATATGTGGGGCAATGGTACGCGCTGAGATATTGCCGGTATCAGCTTCGACATCTGCAAATACCGGCATCGCACCAGCATTGACGACCGTTGAAACACTGGCGATAAAACTACGGGGCGTGACAATCACTTCGTCACCCTCGCCAATACCCATGGCTTGTAACGCAACATCGAGTGCTAATGTACCATTTGCCAGCGCCACTGCGTAGTCTGTCCCTGCCCATGCGGCAAATTCTTTTTCAAACTCTCGACATTCTGTGCCCGTCCAGTAGTTGACTTTATTGGACAATAGCACCTGTGAAACGGCATCGGCTTCTTCTTGGGTAAAGCTAGGCCAAGGGGAAAATTGGGTGTTTAACATTTATTTACCTCTTATTAATTTAACCTTTTTTGAAAAGATATTTTCGATTTCTTGCCAACTTGAAACACGAATATCAGCTAAAAACTCATCAGGCAAGGAAAAATCTTGTTTATGTATATTATTACCTTGGTCATTTAAACATATAGTTAACCAACCCATCATATTTGGAGCAACAAAATCTTTCTTAGTATTGTCAGCTATATAGCAATAACTTTCACAATTCAATAGTTGTTTAACTTTGTCAAAGTTTGCTAGACTGGGTTTCTCGCTACCTATCTCTTCTGAGATAATAATTGTATCGATATATAAATCGAGTCCAAGCGATTTAATTTTGTTACGTTGGGTTATTGACCGACCATCTGTGATAATTGCAAATTTAAAATCATTTCTAAAATTTTTTAAAAAACATTCCACATGTGGATAAAGTTTAAGATGGGGAAAATGAGTTCGATACCAGTTTAAAAGTTGCGATTTATCAACATTATATGTTTTTTCAACATAATCAAAAACATTTTCATTTTTAAAATACTTTTCAATCATTAAGGAATATAATGTTTTATCAATTGGTGCAATTTTTTCCGATATAAATTGATAGGCTGATTTAAGATAGTCAATTTCTGGATACAGGGTATCATCCAAATCAAATACTATTGCATTATTTTTTGAAGTCATGCACTAGTACCTCAGCGTCATACCTTAGCATTAATAAATCTTGCTCCCATGATTTATAGACTTCAATCTCCTTATCAAATAAATATTCTTCTAATACCCACTTACTATAATTTGCTCCAGATAAATAGGTAAGCGGATAACCACCACCGAATCTTGGATTTATTTCTATACCTTTAATGATTGGCTGCTCTTTATGCAAAAATACTTGAATAGTCAAGCAACCCCTCGCACCCTTTAATTTAGCAATATTATTAAAAAAATGCTCTACGATAATATTATTACGAGTAGCAGCTTTATTAACCTCTCCTGCTCTTACAACAAGACGTTGCCTTGGCACTACACATTTTAAAGTTGAATTTTTATCATAGTAACAATCAACCGTGAATTCATCAAATTCATCGTTTGAGATAAGCTCCATGTACATAAGCTTTTCATTTTGGCGATGTTCTTGTGTAATATCGTCCTGGCTATTTGCGATAAAGATTCCTTTACTCAAACTTCCATCACAGGGTTTTACAAATACAGGAAACTCCAAATTATTAAGCGTATATTGCTTCGGCACTGCAATATTATGGTCTTGAAACAGTTGATTGGTTAATCGTTTATTTCTACATTTCTGAATCAGTTCATGGTCACTAACGAGAGCAGTAATACTATGCGATTTAAATTTTTCTGTATTTTTGCTTAGCATTAAAAGTTCGGTGTCTATAGTCGGAATAATAAGTTTAATATTGTTTTCTTCACAAATCTTTATTATTTCATCAATATAGTTTTCGGCTGTGACTCGTGGTACTTTAAAATGACCATCGGAAATATGACAAGCAGGGGCAAGCGTTGGATTTAAATCAGTGGTAAATACTTTTGATTCAGGAAAAATTTTTTTTAATTCAAATTGAAAAGATTGAACTAACGAAACTCGCTGCCCTGCTGAAGTTATAATAATATTCATTTGATATTTCTCTTAAGTTGTGCCCGTAAATTTACTCATCGTTGCTTCACCATCAGCATTGATACCGTCTTTGATAATGACTTTTTTGCTAAAATGCAGGGCAATCATTTGCCATTGCTCATCTGTTAAGTCTGTAGGGTAACTTTTATTTGTTGTCCTTAGATTTCTACACAATACGTTAATATATTTAAGAAAATATAAGCAACTGAACGAAATTATCTTATAATCTTAAGTCCTTCAAATGCCTTATAAACTGGGTTTCAAAAGATTCCATATTATAATTTAAATATATTCCGCTACTTATTATTAATATCTATGAATTATTATTAATATCTATGAATACAGGTTCTTAGTTTTTAATCAAAGGTCTTGCAGGGTTACCGACGACAGTTACGCCAGCGGGTACATCTTTAGTGACGACGGCACCCATGCCAACGATAGCGCCTTTACCAATTATTAATGGCTTATCTGGTGTACCTTGACGTAACACCGCGCCTGTTCCAATATAAGCATGATCTTCTATGTGCACATTGCCATTGCAACTAACCCGTGGCGCAAAAGTAACAAAATCACCAATCACACAGTCATGAGCAATATAACTGAAGTAATTAGCATGAAAATACTTACCAATTTGAATATTTGAGGTAAAATGTACATAGTTGCACACAACTGCACCTTCACCTATATTTACCTCATCCATCTTAATCATTGTGTCTGCATAAACAGACCAAGGTTTTATTCCTAGTAAATCGAGTTTCAACACAAGTTTTTCTCGAATTCTACTATTGGCTATGGCAACAGCAACATATTTATCTTGAGCTGCTAAATTTATAAATTCTTCAAAATTATATACTTTATGACCATTAATTAAGGCACTGCTTGCTCCCTCATCAATGAATACAAGTTCATAACCTGGTGCAGCAAGACAGCTTAATTGTTTTCTAGCTAAGGGCATAACACCACGGCCAAAGCCACTTGCCCCATAAATAGCATACAATATTTTATTACTGCTCATTTTTTTTTCCAGTAAAACGAGTCATGGTAACTTCTTCAGACTGGTTAATACCGTCTTTGATAATGACTTTTATAACGGTTTTTAGCAAGATTTTCATATCTAACCACAATGATTGATGCTCAACATACCATGTATCAAGCCTGAACTTATCTTCCCAACTCAAACTATTGCGACCATTGACTTGGGCGTAACCTGTCACCCCTGGACGCACGTTATGACGTTTGGCTTGTTCGGCATTGTATAAAGGTAAATATTCCATAAGTAAAGGTCTAGGACCAACCAAACTCATATCGCCTTTTAATACATTCCAAAGTTCGGGCAACTCATCAAGGCTACTGGCACGCAGTTTTTTACCAAATTCTGTCAAGCGTTCGCTATCTGGCAGCGCGTTACCTTCTTTATCAGTCGCATCCTTCATGGTGCGAAATTTAATCATCTCAAACGGCTTGCCATGTAAACCCGGACGAATTTGACGAAATAGCACAGGTGAGCCAAGTTCTTTTTTGACTTTATACGCCGTAATCGCAAGTACAGGCGATAGTAGCACAAGGGCAGACGCAGAAGCGGCGAGATCAAAGGCACGTTTTAGCATTTACACTCCTAAAATTTTTAGTAGTCGCTCATTGACCTTGCGAGCATCAAATTTTTCTTGGGCTATTTTATAACTTTCTTCACCCATTACTTGAATTTGCTCTGGATTTTCGATGAAATAAATCATTTTTTCCGCCAAAGCTTCAGGATTCCACTTTGGTACAATAAAGCCATTTTTGCCATCTATCACAGTTTCACGACAACCAGGCACATCTGTGGTGATGATGGCACGCCCCACTGCCATCGCCTCTTGGGTACTGCGTGGCACTCCTTCGCGATAGTATGACGGCAATACAAAAACATGGCTATTAGCTATCCATTCAGAAACATTATTAACCCGCCCCGGATATTCTATAATATTCGATTGGACTAATTCATCTAATTGAAATTTTGTCATTGCCCCGTGTGCGTGCTCATCAATACCACCTAACACTGTGAAAATAGCATTTGGATAGATTTTTTTCACAAGTTTAGCAGCTTCGACAAAATCAAAAATTCCTTTTTCTCGTATCAATCGAGCAATAAATAAAAATCTTGTTTGAGATTCCAAACTAATCGGCTGATATGGATATTCTTTTAGATTCAAGCCAATGCCACCCAAAACCTCAATTTTTTTAACACCAATGTGGTGTGATTTTAATAAATCAATCGGGTCATCTGGGTTAAGAAAGATTACTTTATCGGCTAATGGCAATGCCAGTTTAAATAGAGCGACTTGCACTCGTTGTACGATTTTGGCTTTTCTTGAGTAGCCATTTGGTTGCTCGGTAAAGGCAAAGCCTAAGCCTTCTATCATAGCGATTTTTTTAGGTACTTTGGCAAGTTTGGCAGCGAGTGTGCCATAGATGACAGGTTTGATAAAATAGCTAAGGACGATATCGGGCTGAATTTTTTTGATTTTTTGGTAAAGACTTATCGTGTTAGATAAATCTTCATAAGGATTAAGACCGCCACGACTCAGTTTATAAAATACAGGGATCGCACCTAATAATGAAATTTTAGTAAGTTCTTTTTCATCACTATCTGAAGTGAAGGCGTAAACTTTACAGCCTCTATCAATTAAAGATAAAATTAAATCTTTACGAAAGGTGTAAAGACTAGAGGCAACAGTACCAATAATAATAATTTTCATTTAATCCCCTGTTGTCGTTTCAAATTCAAGATATAAAAAAAGCTAATGTAAATAGCAAAATAATTATACATACGTAGTCTTACGGCTGTACCTAAATTATCATTACCAATTAGCCACACGCTGCCATAAATTACAAAAAATATTAACAAAAATCGTATAAAACTATCTGCCATTTTAATATTTTTAATTACATATTTTAGCATAATGAAAAAAGGGAAAGTTTCTATCAAAAGCAAAATTATAGCCAAGGGGTTAGTAATATATAAACCAAAAAGCTGCCCTAATGTACTTAGAATGAAATTAGGGATAAACATTACGGGATTAGAGAAGTCTAAACCTAATGTAGAGCCACCCTCACCTTCCTCAAAACCAGAACGATATTCTGTTAAACTTTCAAAAATACCAATATAATTAGCTATAAATAATGCAAAAAAATATAAAATAGTAAATAAAAAAATACGTTTTTTTGTTAGCTTAATTTTCCATAAAACTAAAGCCAGTAAAAATGCGTACCCTAAATAAGGGCGCAAAGCCAACAAAAACAACCCTATTAAAATTGCCAGTATATAAAAAAATGAAAAAATGAAAAAACTCGAACTGCTTAAAGACTTTCTTACAACCCAACAACCTACTAAAAAGGATAAAACCATGAATACATCACGATAAATATCAAATGTATAAAAAAAAAGTGTTGGATAGATTAAACACAGCAGAACACTATAAAGGTAATACTTCTGACTGTTTTGGAAATTAAGACCAGACAACTTAGCCACTATAAAAGGAATTATAAATAGATTTATAAATAAAAATAAATAAGAAATTCCATCACGAGAATAGAAGCCAAGATCATTAAAAAACCTTAGAATGACAGGCCAAATATTTACAGCAAGATCAACATAACCTAGTGCATAGGCATCGTAGTAATCTGAATCATCACCACCACTTAAACCTACTTCAAGCAAACCACTATTGACCAATATAAAAAGCAACAACTTTAAAAACAAAATTATTGCAAATAATAGCAGCAAGAATATATTAGGTAGCCTATTTAAAATATTCACAATTCACCAAAAAATAGATTATAGTTTACTTTTAACTTTCTTTAAAAGACTAACAGGAATAAGTGAGGGAATGAAAATTATCAAAGTTACCAAAGGAAATAACTTAAACCCAAATAACCATCTTTTGACCCATGCACGAAAGTTTCTTTTACGACACAAATCGACTAAATGTACAAAATAAATGTATATTAAATATTTTTTTAATTCTTTATTCCTTAGCTTATCTTTATTAACAGAATAATATTCTAATATATATGGATTAACATTATCACGCCCCCCCCTTGAAGAGTCTTCCTCTTGAACAACATTAACTAAACAATAAGGAATATAACAAAAAATGTATTTTTCAGCTATTCTTGCCCATACATATAGATCTTCACCTACTTTTTCCCCTGCAGGGAACCCTCCAATATCCAATAAAATAGACTTTCTCACACATACAGCGGATGTATGCAAGATCGTTTTACGAGATGAAATATCAAAAAAACTATCAATATATCCTTCACTCAAATGCATTATTGAATTTTCATTATTTATTTTATAGCCTGAGATCCATAGTCCCGCATCTGAATATTTATCTATATACTTATTATACATACTTAAAAAATCAGTCTCCCAATTATCATCAGCATCTAAAAAGCAAATAAACTCATATTTACTATTTGCAACACCTACATTCCTTGCTACTGAAACACCTTGATTCTTTTGATCGATTAAAATAATATCTAAATTTGGGTGCGTATTTATAAAATCATTAATCACTTTAAGTGATTGGTCAGTCGAGCCATCATTAACAAGAACCAACTCAAATCTCTTAAAACTCTGCTCACTGATAGATTCTAATGTTCGACCTATGCTATATTCTTTATTGTAAACAGGAATGACTATCGAAAACATTTATTAATCCTTAACCATTTTACCAATAATACTGTTTTTACCAACTAAATCACTTTCTATTAATTGAGGTAATAATTTCCTATCACCAGAAACCAATTTAATTATAGGTGGCAATGGATAAATTTCTAAAACATCATAATTAATAAGTAAATTATGCATTTTTAAAGGTTTCCAACCATAATGATTTTGATAAAAAAAAGCACTATTTTCACATTTTTTTAAATAAAAATTAAAATCACTTTTATTCAATAAAACTATCTGTTGTGTTAGATAGATTAATAGGTATTCTGGATTAGAAATCTTTTGCTTTATTTTTTCGTAATCAATTCTACTAGAAATATATGTATAAAGCTTTTTAGCACCCATTAATTCTATTTTAGAAAACTCTTTCAGCCATAATCCTATAAACTCATTATTTTTTGGTGCAGCTAAAAACCAACTTTCTATAATGGGTCTGTTATAGTCTAATGTTGATGAATTATTGTAAAAAGCTATTAAATCATAATTATGAGCTTCATCCAATAGTGGAAATATTTCATTTAAACTTTTATTTAAAATAGTAGATATATCTATCCATATACCACCATACTTATATAATAAATTCAATCTAATTAAATCTGTTTGATTAGCAATAGGTGTATCAGGAGAAAAATTAAACTCTCTTAAGTATTCAGGCAAATTATGAAAACCTAAAACAACTATATTGTATTCTTTATTTAGCTCATAGATACGATTGACATAAATTTGGATATGAAAAGGAATATTTTCTTCCCCCCAAAATAACCAAATTACTTTAGGGACTTTATGTTTAAATAAAGAACTAGAATTTTTTATATCTAGTATTTCATCTTTTAAATCATAAACTGGAGGTTTATTAGAAAAAATTTTAAAAAGCTTGAAAAACCATTTTAAGAAAAATGGTTTTTCAGATAAGTAATTAAGAAGATTATTTTTAAGTTTTATCATTATATAGACTCAACATTTTTCAATTTAATATTAAATTTGCTTTTAGAAAAAAAATAAAAATCTTTATAACGCATCATAAAATCATCATTATACAAATATATACATTGAACTTTTAAGAGTGAGCTAACATTCAATAATGCACTACTAATAAAACTATAAACCTCAATTTTAACTTCTGGATTTTCAACTAAATATTTAATAATAAAGTCTTCAAATATCAAAATACTATCTACTGTCTCAAAGTTACCTTTAGGGTATTCTATTTCACGAGGATGAGGAAAATAGTAATCAATTTCTATTCTTTTTAGCTTTTCTTCCACAAAATTATGATCAAATTTTTCTTCAATATCAGATAGAGGTTGACCTAAATAAAATTTAACAGTTTTATCATTACTTATTTTTTTTTCATTTTTTAATACCAAATTTTCTTGAATAAAACATTGCACTGATAAAATATATTCCAAATAGAAAAAAAAATTTATTCCCGCGATTTACTATATATTTTTTATCAAATGATGATGTATATAATTGCTCTTTTAAAACTTTCCATCTCTTATTTGCTACAAAAAAGCCCTCCGTTTCATAGCTATTAGCTATATAGTATTGCGCTAAAGATATAAAACTTGAGCTCAATTCGGGCCTATAGTTAAAAAAGCCTATTAGCTTCTCAGCAGCTCCACCTATATCATTTATATTTTTTATAGATTTAATTGCAGTAATTCCATTCGGATTAATTCTATAACCTATATATTCATTATTACAAAAATAAATATTTTTTGCCTTTAAATAAACATAAGGCGTAGTATAAGCATCCTCATAGTTCTTTCCTTCAGGAAATTTAATATCATCAAATAAATTTTTATTATAAACTCTTAACCATGAGAACCATGCAGATCTATTACACAGTTTTTTCCATATCTTTTGATCTAAATTATAAAAGCCATCATTAAATAATTTTGGGAAAAAGTTATTTGATGTATTGCCATTATCATCAAAGCGAATAGCTCTAAACTCAACAATATCCGGATTATGTTTCTTTATTATAGCCAAAATATCATTAAAAAAATCACCTTGAAGTACATCATCAGAGTCAAGAAACGCTAAATATCGACCTTTAGCATTATTTATTCCTGTATTACGAGCGCCACTAAGACCTCTATTCTCTTGACTAAAAATATGAAAATTATTTTTTATATTATCATTTAAATTTAAGATATAATTTTCTATCAAATTAATAGAATTATCTGGACTACCATCATTAATAATAATTACCTCAGTTGAACCATCACTAGGAATAATCTTTACAATTGAATTTAAGCATTCAATAATATAATTTTCCACATTATAAACAGGAACAATTAAACTTAAATTAACCATTTACTAACTTCCTAAAAATACTTAGAAAAATAAGAAAAGAAACACCAAATTTATAAAATAAAAAATTGCCTCTATTTAACAGTAATTTTTTATTCACATATTTATGATAATCAGAAAACTCATAATATGCTTTTATCATTGCAAAAATACCTTTTTTATCTTTTAAGTATGCTAAATAAGTTCGTAATGAAATTACATAAGATATAGAATAAAAATTATTGTTTCTTATTTCATTATAAAAATAATTTATTATAAATTTATAGCTATTAATATTTTTCTGAACATTCTTCGAAGAAGCTGAAAGGAGGCTGCCATTCATATTATATCTATAGTTATAAATTTTTTTATCAGAAAAATAAATGTTATCTAATCTAAGTACCAATGAAGATAAAAACACTGCATCCTCAAAATAAATTCCTGAAATAAACCTATTATTTTTAATAATGGACCTCTTTACAATATATGACCATATATACCAATGATGTCTATTAAAAATTTCAATTTTCAGTTCATCAGTTAAGTCATATAATCCCACTTTATCTAGTAGTTTCATTTCAGAGATTACATCTTGGTCATTGATTAATTTTTTAAATCCTGCCGCTCTGATAGATATAATGTCTGGCTCATAACCATTTATTATCCTAAATAATTCTTTTATATAATTTCCATCCAAAATATCATCTGAGTCAATAAACCCCACATATTCTCCACATGCAATATTCAGTGCTTTATTTCTTGCAGCGCTTTGACCTTGATTTTTTTGGCTAAAAACTTTAAATTGTTTAGCTTTATTTTTTGGTAAATTAAAAATTAATTCATCCAGTATTTTTTTTGAGTTATCTGTTGAACCATCATCAATGATTATAACTTCAACTTCATCAGTAATTTGATTTTGTATACTATTAATGCACTCAGATATATAACTCTCAACATTATACATTGGTATTATCAAGCTTAATTTAATCCATGACATCTTTATACCTCATATAGTAAAATTTCGAATTATTTGATTATATTGATTCCAATTGTTCTTAAAAGAATCTCTTTCGCTCTTAAAGGTTTATAAAGCAAATTAATTATAAAACTTGAAATGAACTCAGTAATAACAATTGCATAAGCACCGCCAATAACACCATATAATCTTACTAATATATATGTAAGAGGCACATTAATAATACAGGTTAACACCATTTTATTTGCCAAAAATTTATAACCTCCATATTTTAATGTCAATCTAAAGAAGAAAAATCCCATGACTGAAAAGTAATTTGCTAAGAGTAGATAGTAAAATATCTCAATTGAAGGGATAAACGCATCGCCGTATAATTTAGTAATAATGAATTTACCAAATAAAGCTAACATTGTAATAATAAAAATACAAAAAATACTAATGCTTCTAAACAATCTTACTGATTTTTTTAGTGATTTTTCCTCATCCCTTTCATTATAAATGCCTGATAGATAAGACATCATAAGAGTAACAGGTACAAAATACCAACAACCTGCTAGCGTTGAAGCGATTGAATAGTAACCAACTTCCTTAGTACCTTCGAGAGAAGCTAAAATCAAGTTAGCACATTGCGTATAAATTGTGACTGATAAACTCGATACAACTAACGGAATTCCAACTTTTAAAAAATATCTGTAATAACTAATAAAATGAATAAGCTTTAATTTAGGATTTTGCAATTTAACTTTAGAACTAAAGATTAACTGTCGTAATACAAACGGTACAAAAGCAGTAAGAATAATTGGAATTGATAATAATTCAATAGGCAAGTTAAATTTTACTATCAAATATCGTGAAATCAAGCTAATTAGGATACCAACTGAATTTGCCATTACATTATACTTAGAAAGCAAAATAGCATCCAAATGAATAGCTCTAATATCAATTACACCAATATACACTGCTAAACAGGTTGCCACGAAAAACACTGTATGCTGACCACTACCATAAAAATAAAACCAGCCCAACGTTAAGACAGAAAAAGGTATATAGATACTGCTTATAATATAAATTGCATTTACAATTAATTGGCTATTTTGATAAGATTTTTTGCTTGCCTGCTTAAAATAAATTTGATCTATCCCTAATATTGCTACCGCTCTTATAATAGCAAAAATAGTGCCTGCTAATGCTAACTCTCCATATACCGAGGGACCTATATATTTAGCTACTAATGAAGTGACAAATATTAAGCCAAAGAAACTTAAACCTTTTTCACTAACCATCCATAAAGAATTTTTTAATCGTTCATTTAATATTTTTTTTAGGCTATTTTTCATTAGTGTTTTTTATTCTCTAATAATGAGCCGTAAATACTATTATTACTTACTAAGTTATTTTGTAATAAAACATTTAGAAATATACGTTCAAAGGAAGTGATTTTTACGATTGGTAATCCATTGATTTTATCTATGTTTTTAAATGCTAAATAGCTATTTATCTTAATAGCATTCCATTTCACATTTTCATGAATCAAAAATGCATTATTTTCGCATTTTCTTAAATAAAAATTGTATTGATTAGGGTAATTTAATAATAATAACTGGGCAGCTAAATAAACTAAGAGATAGTCAGGCCTATCTATAGATTGTAAAATTTGAGTATAATTTGGATGTTCCTTTAATTTAAAAAAATATTTTTTTGCTCCCATAGTCAATAAAGGTGCTAAAGCCTCATACCATCTTTTTATAAATTCATTATTGGGCGGGGCAGCTAAAAACCAACTTTCTATGATGGGTCGAGAAAAATCAGTTGTTGATTTTTCACGATAAAAAGCAATCAAATCAAAATTATTAATATTATCAATTTGTAAAAACCAAGAAAGCGGTTTTAACAATATAGTGGTGATATCTAGCCAAATACCCCCATATTTATAAAGTAGTGCCAATCTAATTAAATCGCTTTTATTTGCTATAGGTATTTCGACGTTTTCGTCAAATACTAACTCATCCACATACGAATTTAAATTTTCAAAAGTTACTAAATTTAACTCATATTCAGGATTATCAATTTTTATACGTTCTTTAAATAGATTAACTTCTGCAGGAATACTTTCACTGTCCCAAAACATCCAAATTATTTTTGGTATATCAGCATTTTTTTTATTATGATTTCTAATAACAATATCTTTTTCTAAGTGGTCTTTATAAGTTAATTTAGAAGATTCATTGAAATTAAATGTCATCCTTTCTTTTAAAAAAAGAAAATATAATGCAAAGTCATAAATACCTAAATTTTTTAATAGTTGAGTCTTATTCATTGCAGTTAAGCCATATTAAATATATAAAATTTTAGATGTGAATAGAGATTTCATTAAATTAAATAAGCTAAAATTATTACTAATTTTTTATATTATAGATGCCTATTAGCTAAGGATTACTTCTATTCCTATATCCTTCAACAAAATATTCAAATTTTTGCCTTAGCCAATATAAGTCTTTTTCATTATTATATTGTTCGATAATATGGTCTATGAAATCATTAAGTTCAATCTTAGCAAAACTACGTTCTCGAGCTTGCATGATTAATGGATGCTGGGTGGATTCGATATTATCACCATCAATAATAAGCTCTTCATACAGCTTTTCACCCGGTCTCAGGCCTGCAATGACTATTTCAATATCACCATTCGGATTATTTTGGTCTTTAACTTTAAGTCCACTCAACGTAATCATACGTTTGGCCAAGTCCATAATCTTGACTGGCTCACCCATATCCAGCACAAATACCTCGCCACCATGCGCCATCGCACCTGCTTGGATAACGAGCTGAGCAGCCTCAGGAATAGTCATGAAATACCTTGTCACGTCTGGATGCGTCAAGGTGATAGGCCCTCCTGCGGCAATTTGTTTATTAAACAGCGGTACGACAGAACCTGATGACCCTAATACATTACCAAATCTGACCATACTGATGGTAGTTGTTGATTGGTCTGCAGCCATCGCTTGACATGCCAACTCTGCCATGCGTTTGGTCGCACCCATAACATTGGTTGGTCGGACGGCTTTGTCAGTTGAGATGGCCACAAAAGTCTCCACGCCCGCACTCACTGCGCCTTTTAAAGTATTGTAAGTACCAACAAAATTATTAATTACACCCTCGTATTCGTTACTTTCGACGATAGGGACATGTTTATAAGCGGCTGCATGGTAGATGGTTTGAACCTTGTACTGGTTGCACAACAGTTCAATAAGTTTTTGATTGGTAACACTGCCTAGATGAACATAGAGCGGCGTTACAGTTAGTAGTTGTCTTTCCTGCTGTATATTTTTGGCAAGTTTTTGTAGTTCACCATGTATGGCATACAGCGCATACTCCGACAGTTCAAATAATACCAGGGCTTTTGGTTGCTGCTTTAATATTTGGCGACATAACTCACTGCCGATTGAACCGCCCGCCCCTGTGACCATCACAACTTTATCTTTGATGTTTTTGGCAAGTAGCGATGTATCCGGTTTAACCGTATTGCGTTGTAGTACATCTAGCACATCAACCGGTTTAATATCTGATAATTTGATACGACCACTGGTGATTTCTTCCAAACTTGGAATTTCACTAATTTTAACTGGTACATTTTCTAATTGCTTAACAATACGCTCTTGGATATGACGTTGATGGCTGGGGAGTACAAAAAATACATGATTGACTTCTAAGTCTGTGATTAAAGACTCAAGGTTATCTTTAGGATAGACTTTAACCCCTAGTACCCTAGCACCAATAAAGTTATCATTGACATCGATAATCCCAACTATTTTAAATTGGTGAGTTTGATGAAGTACATGCATCAAATCTTTGGTTATGTGACCCACACCGTAAATCAATACATTTTCTTTTTTTTGTGCATAGAATTCAGGATGCAATGTTCTTGAAATAATAAATTGCAAAACAATTCGGCTATTCCATATCCATAAATAAAGCAAAAAAACATGGATAGCGGTCGCCGCTCTAGGAATATCAGGTGTTACCCCTAAAAAAATCAGTATTTGACTAATTAATAGATAACCTAACAAAACTACGAGCGCCCAGCGCATACGCTCATCTTGAAAAACTCGAATAACATGCGAGTAAAACTTAGTAACCGCTAAAAAGATAACAGGTAAAGCGCCAAGTAGCATAATTGACAAGATATTGGTATGAAAATCAAATTTTGCATACCTTAGGGCAATCGCTAAAATCAAAGTAATAATAGATGCAATATAATCTATCACAAACAGACTTACTACTTTTAGCCAGCGAGGCTGCTCAATCGCATTGGATAATACGGTAAAAGCTAAAGGCGCTTTAGTAGCGCTAGTTGTATTGCTCATATAAAACCTAGTAGATGATATGGCTATTATTCATCTTTATATCGTTAATTTTTTGATTTATATTCATAACCGTAATGATAATTATACGCACCAATTAAAGACTGCTTAGCATCATTGAAAATAATCCCTTCTACTTTTACATTCGCACGTTGTAGTTTTTCGATCGCATAATTTACCTGTTTTAGGTTTGATACCTCATATCTTACGACAAATAAGACTGCATCCACCAATTGCCCTATCGATAGCGCATCTGAAGTACCCATTACAGGTGAAGTATCGATAATGATATAATCATAAAACTGACGATAAAAATCTAGAAGCGCTTTCATTTTTCCGTTTAATAATAATTCTGAAGCGTGGCTATGGCCTTTGCCCCTAGGTATAAAATGAAGATTTTCATATAGTGTGGTTTGAATCATATAGCTGCTATTAGCCGCATCAATCGTATCATCAACCAAATAATCAACCAATCCATTGATATTTGGCAAATTAAATCGATCTTGCAGATGACCTAACCTAGCATCCGCGTCAATTAACAGTACCCGTTTGCCTGTCATCGCCATTGCCACGGCAAGATTTGCTGAAATAAATGACTTACCAATACCAGGGCCTGCACTCGTTATCAATAACGTATTGCCATCGGTTTTTGTTGCATTAAACAATAAATGAGTGCGAATGGACTTAAAGCCTTCACTGACCATCCCTTCAGGTTCAATTTGCTCAACCAACGGAATTTTAGTTGATTTACTTTTTAACAACCGCGTTAATCGAGGCGAATGAGGAATGACACCAATCACCGGAATATCTGTATTGTTCTCTAGTTCTTCTAAATTTTTCACGCCCGCGAACAGCAATGATTTTAAGAATGCTAGCCCGATGCCTAACATCAAACCTAACAGTGTCGCAATTAGGACAATTTGTGCTTTTTTTGGTGCGATAGGTTCATAGGTATTAATAGGTAAATCTATAATGCGTACATTACCCAACTGTCCAGATTTGACAATTTGTAATTGCTCGTAATTTTTGAGCATATTTAAATAAATCTCATTGCTAATCTTAACGTCACTCGATAATTCTAAAAACTGACGTTGAACCTCTGGAATACGCGTAATATTTTGTTTAAGAGCATCTTCTTTGTCTTTCAGCTCTTGTATTTGCATATTTAATTGCTTTAATACCGGATATTCATCCGTATAACGCTCAGATAATTCGGCTCGTTTTAGCTCAAGCTCACGTAGATTAGTTTCAATTGTCGCTCTTTGTGTGACAGCCAATTCCGCTTCTTTATCGATATCAACGGTTGCATTTTGTTCACGAAAATTATTAAATTTTGCTTCAGCTTCGGCAAGTTTTGATTTGAGTTTAGGCAGTTGCTCTTGCATAAACGCGAGAGTTTTAGTCGTTTCCGCGCTACTTTTATCAAGATTTTGCGTTTCATACATTTTAACAATGCGCGTTAATGTATGGGTGATTTCATCTTGATTAGCGCCTGTAAGTGAAGCGTCTAAAATGCCAGTTTGTTTGCCTTTTTCAGCGACTGCAAGTGTAGTACGTAAATTACTAATCGCTTTAGCAGGTGTAAGTTTACTTAAATTGTAAGAGTAACCGGGTGCTAATGAGGTGACTTGAATATCTATATTACCCGCACTCGTTTTGAAACGCGATGCTGTTGCAACTTTACCGGTAAACTCAGCGCCATCAGGCGAAATCAGTTTAAAATTTTGGCTGTCAATTGCTGTCAACACGAAATTCTTGTTTTGATAAGCTAATGGTACATTAAATTCAGCTATCCAAAGTCCCACCTTTAAGTTACCCACACCATTGTCTGTATGACTAACTAAAGAACTTTTCTTGGTAAGTAATTTGTCTAAAAAACTGTCTTTAAGCTGATTGACATTTAAATCTAAGTGCAATTGGTTAATGACAGGCCACAGAATCATGCGAGAATTGATGATTTCTACTTCTGTTTGCGCAGAGCTATCCTGAGCGTTTAGAAGACCTACAACATCCTCACCTAACGCAGAAACGCCTGAGGATTTTTTGTCAACTTGGATCAATGAGTTTGTTTTATAGATTGGCGTTGCCGATTGGGCATAATAAATACCGCCTAATAAACCAAGTAACAGCATTGATAAAATTAATTTCCAATGATTTAACAAAACTGCGATTAACGCTCTTAAATCAATTTCATCATCATTCACTTTCTGATCCATGCTTACTCACTTGATGCTAAACTACGATAAAATACATTTTAATTGTTACAGAATAAATAAATCTTTCTTATAATTTCGAAAAACTGGCTAGCGTCAGAATTTACGCTAATTTATCCTTCCAACTTTCTACGGCTCTACTAAGCACTTGTCGACTTTCATAAAATTTATCGATAGGTAGTTTATAAGGATCGGCTACATTTTCGTTTATCCAGTGACCAATCCGATATACTTTGCCACGTTGGCTTGAGTAATTTTGTTTTATCCAATTCTCTTGGTCTTTGGACATACAGAGTACTAAATCAAAGGTTTGCATCAATTCTTGGGTAAGCTGCTGGGCGCGATGACTACGCATATCAACATTCCATTCATCCATCACTTGAATGGCTTTGTCATCTGCCCCTTCGCCCACTAATGCGCTTAATCCCGCTGATTTTACAGTCAAATTAGGATGCTGCTTCTGTAATAGCGCTTCACCGATAGGACTACGGCAGATATTACCGACGCATACCACTAAAATTTTTTTAAATGACATAATAAAAACCTAGCTATTAAAATTGTCTTACAACTCCAGGTAATGCCGCTGAAGGAAGGATTTGACTAAGAATACGATTCCAGCGTGTTAAACCAGTTGGGTCTACATACACCACATCACCCGGTTGCATTTTAAAGCGATTTGCTAAAGAAAAATTTGTTAGGGAAGTCATATCAACATAATAGATATTAGCATTATTCGACGAATTTTCACGTAATACATAAACTTTTTTAGCATTTGCAGTAGTACCAATTAATCCATTCGCCTCCCCTATGACGCCCGCCAAATTGATACCGTTTTCAGGAATTTCAATATTACTGATTTTGTTAAACTCGCCCATGACAGTAATTTTATTTTCGGTCAAATCACCGATTTTGATTGTGTCACCATTACGGATTATCACTTGATTAGGAGAATACCCAGCATTTTGCAGTGACTTAAAACCAAAGTTATAGCTTCTACCGTCGCGTATCAGCTGAATGTTATTGGTATCTGAGGTATTAATGGTGCCACCTGCCATACTGATAGCGGTATAAAGATTGATGGGCTGATCAGCAATGTCAAATTGCCCAGGCGATTTTACTTGTCCATCAACATAAAATTTATTACCACGGTAGGAAAGTACACGAACTTGTGGATCTGGATGTTTAAGATAACGTGATAAACGAATAGTTAATTGACTAGTGAGTTCAGCTACTGTAAGCCCCTCTGCCTTTATTCGTCCTATCATTGGAAATTGAATATAACCGCTTTGATCAACTAAAAAGCCATTACCGTAAATGCTATTACCTGCTGCTGAACTAGTACCAACAACTTCAGGATATCCCGGAAGATTAATTCCTAATACATCTCCTTTAGCAATACGATTATATACGCCCCCGTCTCTTGTCAATGGAGGAAAAGAGACCGTTTTTTTAGCAAAAATATCAGGAGCGGGTATATTGTTTACACTTAACTCAGCCACATTAAATCGTATACCATTATCTGCAACAAATGAAACAGGTTGATCTGGCGTCATGACTTCTGGCAGTTTACCCGAATACATTCCACTAGTAATAGCGGTTTTAGAACTACAGGCGCTAATAGATATAACTAATAATAAAGGCGATAGTTTTATGAGCTTTGCTAACATGTGACAATCTCGTAAGATAAAAGGCTCGTAGGATAAAAGGCAAAATCTAACAGTAAACCAATAATAGTGCGTAATTGTAATCAAAGTTGAATGCTACACGCTTGTAAATTTTGTAAATTTAAGTAAGCAATATGACCGTCATCACCACTTAATTTTTTTATTAGCCCCTAACAAAAGTATTAGTACTGCGACTGAGTAACAATTAATCCATTATAGCATTATAGATTTGCTTGATAAACAATTAATAATAATACCTAAATCATTTATACGCTAAATTTTTATCCAGCAATTTTAACTCAAAAAAAAAGCCCCTGTTATTAGGAGCTTTAATTTGGTACCAGTGGTCGGACTCGAACCGACACGCTTTTAAAGGCAACGGATTTTGAATCCGTCGTGTCTACCAATTTCACCACACTGGCATAGATGGCTATAGCTTTTTAGTTTATCTGTAATTGGCTATGTGGGGTGGTATTTTAGCAACTTTATTTTTTTTTGCAACAACTTTTTCAATTATTTCTCCCTCAGAATAAGAAATACCTAAAAAATAATTTCTCAATAAAATCGATACGTTTTTTACACACTCACTTACTACTTTGTATAGTATTCTTGTCCGCCTCTAAATCATAATATCGCTAAAAACTCGGGTTGAATTTGTTAATTTATGACTTTTAATCAAACTGCCTCGATCTGTTTGAATACAATGCTATGTATTATCACAGCATTAATGGCAGGTTGTAATTCATCAAATAACAATCAAAATTCAACGTCGGCCAATAACCAATCTACCAAAGAATCTACCAAAGAATCTACCAAAGCTATTTCAAACAATGCGCCTGCTACCCCTTCACCTAAAGTGATTCAGGATCTACATATAGCTGCTTTTTCCAATCTTCGCATGGTATTGCCTATTTTGGTATCAGATTTTAATCACAATTATCCGAATATAAAGATTCAAATTACCTTTGAGCCCAATGCTGCGCTCTATAATACGGTAAATGCCAATCCCCAAAACTTTGATATTTATTTATCGGGTAATCAGACTTACCCAAAGCAAATGCTTGCCAGTGTTAAGGGTGCTAAATCATCGCCCTTCACTTATACCCGGGGTCAACTAGTGCTTTATAGCCATAAATACCCCATGGACATTAGCCCCACAACCACGCTCGATCAGTTGATGCTCGACAATAAACCCTTTAGTTTAGCGATAGCCAATCCAGAGAATTTAGCTTATGGCGTGGCAGCAGAAGCCTGGTTGGTCAATCAAAATCTTTATAATAATATCCAGTCTAAGATTGTCTATACCAATACGCTAGATGAAACTTTTGCGTTAACGGATAGTGGAAAAGCAGATTTTGGATTTGTAAGTCTCTCGCAAGTGTTGAATAAACCCAATAACATTGCCCTTCAAAATGTGAATACGCTAAGCAATAACTATTTAATACTGCCTAAAGATAGTTATCCGCCAATTCTGCAAGATGGGATAATTTTGAATCACCCTGAAACCAGTCAAATCTTTGTGGATTATCTTAAATCAGCAAAAGCACAAGATGTTTTAACCGATGCGGGGTTTTTACCTATTTGCACCTCTACCACCATCTTACCTGCTTGCAAATAGGCGGTTAGGTTTTAACCATTTGCTACTTACAAGCAGTTAGTTAATTTGCTATCGCTGATTTTAATTGATTAGCTAATGCTGCTAGGCGTTCATGATCGCCTTGACGATTTTCATGCAATCCAAGATGATAGATACTGCTTGGAATCAAATGAATGTGGTAATGAAATACCGATTGTCCTGCCTCTGCATTATTTAACTGCATCTGCACAATACCTTGGCGGTTAAATATCTTGCGCTGCGCTGCCATGACTCTTTGCGCGGTGCTAAACACTGCCGCAATGTAATCTGCTGGCATATCCGACAATTCAACGGCTTCACATTTTGGAATGACTAAAACATGCCCTTCTGCCATTGGCATGATATCCATAAAGGCAAGCGTTTTATCATCTTCATAAACTTTATGGCTAGGAATCTCGCCACGAAGAATTTTGGCAAAAATATTTTGATTATCATACTGCATTGATTACATTCCTTTTCTTATTTAAATCAGACTAAAAAACGAGGCTAAGAAATAAGCCCTAGCAATTAGGCTAAGCAAAAAAATCTAATATGGTTTCATTCAAGATAAATTGTCGATCATCACCTAGCATAGTCACATCATAATTATGTACAAAGCTGACTGATAGCGCACGGCTGGGATCACACCAGGCCATTGACCCGTTGTAACCCATATGTCCAAATGCATCAGACACATCATGAAACAGACTAAACACGCGATGATAACCGAGTCGCCATGCCATGACCGCTGGCATGATTTTGTCAAATTGCTCATTGTGAATGGTTGAAAGCGCCTTAAAAACAGCAGAATTTATTAGCGTTTTACCTTGCCAAACACCGCGATTTGCAAGCATGGCGTAGACTGTTGCCAACGCTAGCGCACTGGCTACACCATTTGCGGCAGGAATTTTCGCCTGCAGGGTGACAGGGTGATAATAATTAAATTGTCTGCTACCGATGGGTACCAGTGCCGACTTGTAGTCTTCAATATTGATATTAGCAGGTTGAAAATACAGCGCGTTAATGGCCTGCGTCGTCAAAGGACTGTCCGATTGAGACAATGTTAACCATGCTGGGTAAAAAGGCAGTGATTGATAAAATTGTAGCGTTGAGTCAGCATCTTGAGTGAGTAAAGGTTTAGCTTGAGTCTCTTTGGCACGTATTTGACCGGCAACCTGCTCGACTTTGTCTTTGGGTACCCCAAAATAGACTTGACCGACCAAATTAAGCGGTTCCAATAAATAATACTCTAGCGCGTGCTGCAGCGGTAATTGCGTTACTTTTTCAATCAGCCCACCCAATACCCAGCCTGATACCAAGGCACTATAAGCCGCGCTAGAATCCGCATTGGAAGCCGCACTGGATTCGGTTGATTGATTAACAGAATCTTTATTAGCTAAACTACTACCTGAGCTATGCGTATTAGTTGGACTATTTAACGCCATTTGCTCAACATTACTGAGCATCAATTGCCAATCTAGCATGTCTTTGGCATGTTCGGTAATACTGACAATATTAAATAATCCCGATTCGTGCGTTAGTATATCGCGCAAAGTGACGCTATCTTTGCCATTTTGGGCAAACGCTGGCCAATAACTAGCAAGGGTTTTGTCATAGGCTAAAAGGTTTTGACTCACTAAAATATGAATCAACGTAACCAGTATTCCCTTGCCTGTCGAAAAATTCAGCGACAGGGTGGATGGCTGCCAAGGGGTAATTTGCTGGTTAGTTTTATCAATATTTGCTACGCCATGGGCCAGTTGAGTGACCGCTTTACCTTGATGAAAAATGACAAGACTGCAGCCACCTACCTTTTGATTAAGATCAAATTGTGATAACAGTTGTGCTAGGCTTTGATTGAGCGCTTGATAATCCATTAAATCCTTCATTGCTTCAATAGCATCCTAAAAAACCATTTCCTAAAAACCATTGTGCTAAAAAACACCTTGCTAAAAAAATAGCCGCTTAACATTGAACCCTTATTGACCTTCTTTTTATCGCTATTATTTAGCCTGCGCTTGGGTGATTTTCCCAATCAAATTGGCTTTTGGTGTAGTAGAATCATACACACCAAAATCCACCTGCTCATCACGATTATCAAATTTTGCGATAAACTCCACCTCAGAGGGCAAAAAAATCGGCAATTTAAACGTCACATCACAGGTAAAGCTCTCTGGCAAATCGCCCAACGCCCCCAAGCATTTGGCTTTGGTCCACATACCATGGGCAATGGCTTTTGGAAAACCAAATGCCTTGGCGGATAAAGGATGCAAATGAATCAGATTAAAATCCCCAGAGATAAACGCATAGCGACGCCCGATATCTTCGGGAATTTCCCAAAATTCATGCATATCGTTGTCATCAAGTGTGGGCTTGGCTTCTACTTGCGTCGTCGATGATTTTTGAGTCGTTTTTTGACGTTTTTGGCGTGATAAATACGTCGAAGTCCCTTCCCAAACCAGTTCATCTTTTTCAAAAACTTTAGTCACAAAATCAAATTGCTTACCACGATCATGGTCGCGCAGGTTAGCAAAGCTCACCGCCATTTTAAAAATTGCGCTATCTTTAATGCGCCGATATTGGGTAACACTGTTTTGCACATGAATCAAGCCGAGCATAGCAAAGGGAAATGGCTCTTTGACCATCATGTTCATCTGTAACGACTGCGACAGCACCGCAAAATACGTCGGGGGCACATAGCTATTGTTTTCAAAACCACAAATCCTCCGGTAATCGGCTAAGTTATCATGGTCGATTTCAAGCATATTGACGCTATAAGTAGCATTGGGCAACACCGCATTGGCTGATTTATCTTGGTCGCCAATGGGTAAAAAACTTTTAATAATATTGGCATAGGTGGTGTGCGGCTTTGGCAAACGACTAAAATTTTGGTCTGACATACAGACTGTCCTTACTTTTTTACTTTTTAAGCTTGAGCCAAAAAATGGCTATTTGATTAGATAGTGTTCGGGTATATTCCATTACTTTTCATTACCGTCAGATCTCAAAATCTGAGAACTTAACTTATTATAAACCAATGTCACACTCTAATTGTTGATTTTTTGCATAAAGCTTAGTTTAAGTTTGACTTAGAAAAAATAATGAAAAAAAATCAGTAGCGATATTTTCGATACTGATTTTTTCAGCCCGTCAATAATTACGCACCCAACACACTTTGACCACAGACACGGACAATGTTGCCATTGATGCCGCCCGATGCAGGGCAAGCCAGCCAAGCAATGGTTTCAGCCACATCAATCGGCAAACCGCCCTGGCTCATTGAGTTCATCCTGCGACCTGCTTCTCGAATCGCAAAAGGTATCGCAGCGGTCATTTGGGTTTCGATAAATCCTGGGGCTACCGCGTTGATGGTAATACCGTTCTTCAACGTAGGCGCAGTCGCTTGTACCGCGCCAATCACGCCAGCTTTGCTCATGGCATAATTGGTCTGTCCCAAATTGCCGGCAATACCACTAATGGATGATACACATACAATTCTCGCGTTTTCATTGAAACTGTCATGACTGAGCAGATAATCATCAATTTTTTCTTCTGCATTGAGATTGACGTTCATGACGGCATCCCACATGTTATCATCCATTTTTGCCAATGTCTTGTCACGGGTTATGCCGGCATTGTGGACAATACCATCTAAGCCGCCACGTTTGGCTGCCGCTGCGGCTATTTTTTCGCCAGCATCGTCGGCTGTGATATCTAATGTTAAGGTAGAACCGCCTATCTCACCTGCCACTTTTTGCAAGTCCGATTGCTGTGCAGCCACATCGACACAGATGACATGTGCGCCATCACGCGACAATACTTTCGCGATGGCTTCACCAATACCTCGGCTCGCACCAGTCACCACCAGTGTTTTACCTTTTAAAGGCTTTTGCCAATCAACCGTGACTGGGTTGCCTTCACCCACTCTCACCACTTGTCCTGACACATACGCAGAACGCGGTGAGGCAAAAAAACGTAAAGTAGATTCAAGGTTTTGCGCCGCATTTGGGTCTACATAGATAAGCTGGCTTGTGATACCGCGCTTAAACTCTTTACCGACGGATTTGACAAATCCTTCTAAAGCACGCTGGGCGGCTGCCTGTGCGATACTGGTGCATTTTTCAGGTGGCAAGCCAATGACGATAACGCGACCTGAGCGGTCAATCGAACGCGCAATCGGATGAAAGAAGTTGTAAACTTGTTTCAGCTCATGGGTTGTGTTAATACCTGAAGCATCGAAAATAGCCACTTTAAAATACTGATTCGCGCCAAACTGCTCGGCGTCAATCGTCGCATTTTGTAAAGCATCACGCGCTGACTCATTGAGGTCTAGATAGACATCCGCTTGCACATTGGCCAATACTTTGGCGATGTCATTTGCCAGGACAGCGTTTTCACTGACCCCAAAAATGACACTGCCTGTCACAGGTGCTTGACCGTCTTTATAACGCTCAAGGCTGATTGGCATCGGTAGCCCCAAATTTTGGGCAATCTTACGTCCCAATGGATTTTGCACAAATTCGGAATAATGGTCTGACATAAGGACTCCTTTGAAGAATTAGTTTTGCTTAGGCTATTAGATAAGGCTCAATTAAAAAGTAAGTTAAACACTCAATTAAATACAGCTGCTAAACCTATTTACTGTGTAAATTTTATACCAATCAAGCAGCCTTGAATAGTCATATCAAATAAAATTTTATTGGTTTTATTGATTTATATAAATTATCGTTATATATATACCTTTAGGCGATATTTTTGTCTAAGTTTTATGGTAACATCACTGCAACTTAAAAAGTTTAGTTATTTTTAAAAAATTTAGTTATTTTTAAAAAGTTATTTGGTTTAAGCTTAGCCAATTTTTTTAATTGATTGCTCAAAAGGACTTTTCTATGGACAATTTTCAACATCCCACTCACCAGCCTACTGGCAAAAAGGTCGCTATTTTAGGTGGCAACCGTATTCCATTCGCTCGCTCAAATGGCCAATACGCCAATGTCAGCAACTCTGAAATGTTGACAGCTGCGCTTAACGGCTTGGTGGAACGCTATAACTTACAAGATAAACGCTTGGGTGAAGTTGTGGCGGGCGCGGTCATTAAATTAAGCCGTGATATCAATCTCACCCGTGAATGTGTGTTAAGTACGGCGTTAAGTCCGCAAACGCCTGCTTACGATGTGTCACAAGCGTGTGGCACTGGACTACAAGCGGCTTTCGCAGTGAGCAATAAAATCGCCTTGGGGCTGATTGATTCAGGGATTGCAGGCGGTGTTGACACCACTTCTGATGCCCCTTTAGGCATTGGTGATGGGCTGCGTAAAGCGCTGTTAAAACTTAATAATGCCAAAACCAATAAAGATCGCTTACAAGCGTTATTAAGCATTAATCCAAAAGACTTGATTGATGCACCGCAAAATGGTGAACCGCGTACTAAATTATCGATGGGTGACCACCAAGCCATCACCGCACTTGAATGGGCGATCACCCGTGAAGCGCAAGATGAGTTTACCTTTAATAGTCATAAAAACTTGGCGCGTGCGTACGATGAGGGTTTTTTTGATGATTTAATCACGCCATTTAAGGGTTTAACACGCGACAATAATCTACGTCCTGATATTTCGTTAGAAAAATTGGCGTCATTAAAACCTGTATTTGGTAAGAAAAATGCCAACCCAACCATGACGGCGGGCAACTCAACACCGTTGACCGATGGCGCATCTTGTGTGTTATTAGGGACAGATGAGTGGGCTGCAGCGAATGGATTAAAACCGCTTGCTTATCTCACCTACCAAGAAACCGCTGCAGTTGATTTTACAGGTAAAAAAGGTGTTAAAGAAGGCTTATTGATGGCACCTGCGTATGCTGTGCCACGTATGTTGGAACGTGCAGGATTAACGCTGCAAGACTTTGATTATTATGAAATTCATGAAGCATTTGCCTCACAGGTATTGTCTACGCTTGCTGCGTGGGAAGACGAAAGTTTTTGTAAAGAGCGCTTAGGTCTTGATAAGCCACTTGGCGCGATTGACCGCAGTAAACTTAACGTAAATGGCTCATCACTTGCTGCAGGACATCCGTTTGCCGCAACGGGTGGTCGCATTCTTGCCAGCACCGCTAAACTACTGGATCAAAAAGGGTCAGGTCGTGCGCTGATTTCTATCTGTGCGGCGGGCGGACAAGGTGTGGTCGCCATTTTAGAAAAATAATCAACTAGCTAATACCAAGTACTTATACTTAAGTACTTATACCTAAGTACTTAAGTATTCAAATAATTGATAAATAAGTACTTAAAAAATAGTGTAAAAAAGGCGAGATAACGAACTCGCCTTTTTTATCGCCTAACTAAATTTGATCGGTTTTTCGCCATCTTCATCTTGCGGTTTATTTGGGTAGTGATGATCATGACCGATATCACAGTCTTCTGCCGCTTTTTTGGGTCGATGAATATAGCCAGTGCGCTCTTCTACGCCCAAAAATTCATGCTCCCACACCATCACCGCTTGCATACAAGTTTGACGCTGTTCCTCCGTCAACTTTCGACCATCTTCCCATTTGCCAAGCGAAATCGCTTGACGAAATTTTTCAACAATTTCAGGCGTTAACGCTGATAAAATCGCTTGTTTATCCATGACTGAATTGTCCTTATACCCTTGAATAAATCAGAATAGTTTAAAAAAATTTTGCTAAATAAACCCCACTCTCAACACTTTTAAGCGGGGTTGAAACAAAGAAGGCATGAACTTAA
>NZ_DALZOJ010000012.1:0-51071 GCF_032004885.1 Moraxella sp. CTOTU47579 | reverse complement strand
GCTAATCAGTCGGCTTTTGCCCAGCTTAAGGCTATTAGCGGTGCGTAACTTCAGTCAGTTAGATGTTTTTTTTATGAATACTCTGTTTATTCATCCTTTTTTTCCGCAAAAATCCCTTTTTAAATCTTACGATATTCGTGGTGATGTCACCTTATTTACTGATGATTTTGTCTGGTCATTGGCAAGGGCGTTTGCCGAGCTTTTTGTCTATGCTCACCAAACGACAGCAACAACGCCAACGTTAGCGGCGCCCAAACCGACGGTTATCATCGGTTATGATGCTCGCCACCAAAGCCAAGAAATTGCCAAATATATCGCCTATGCTTGCCAGCAAGCAGGTCTAGTAGTGCAGTGGTTGGGATTGACAACCACACCGATGATGGCGTTTATGGCTCAGCAATTTTCCGGTAATGGGCTGATGGTCACCGCCAGTCATTCGCAAAAACATATCAATGGCATTAAATGGCTTATCAATCATGAGTCGCCAAGCGGTGATGATGTGCAGCAGCTTTATGAGGCTTTAATTGGCTACAAAGCCATTGTGCCTGATGACAGGCTTATTGCTGCCATCAGGCAAACTACTTATACAACGCCCAAGGATTTTTTTGCAGCTTATATCCAGGCTATCGAGCAGGCTTTTACTCACATCAATCAAGCCAAACTCACTCAGACCACCTATTTTCATGCCCCACAGCAAATTGTCATCGACTGTATGCATGGTGCGACCAGTGATTTTGCAGAGGCTCTATTTAGCCAGCTTGGCTATTATTGCATCATGCTAAACGCCTCCCCCGATGGCAATTTCCCCCAAGGTAACCCAGACCCAACGCAATCCAATCGCTTGACACAATTAGCTCACACAGTCAAAGCTACAGGCTCAGATATTGGCTTGGCTTTTGATGGCGATGGCGATCGGGTGATGGTAATTGATGCACAGGGTCAGATGATTAGCCCTGACAATTTGCTTTACCTACTCTCTCGCATTGCCATTGAAGAATTGCCCAGTACGTATACATCAACTGATAAAAAAGTCATTTTTGATGTCAAATGCTCGCATCACGTACCCAATCTCATCGCTTCGCATGGCGCCGCCCCGATAATGACCAAAACTGGCAGTAGCTTGATGCGAAAGTCGCTACAAAACAAATCAGACAACGCGATTTTTGCAGGTGAGTTATCAGGGCATTTTATTTTTAACGATGGCTATTTTGTGCTACATGACGACGCCATGTACGCGGCTGCCCGCTTGCTCAATTGGCTAAGCCATCAGCCTATCAGCCTTAACGATATTCTAGCAAGTTTGCCCACTTGCATTAGTACGGCGGATATGTACCTACCTATCGCGGATAACCATTATGGTCAAACCGTGATTGCTCGTATCACGGCACTGGGTAAAAAGCCGTTTAAACGGTTAAAATCTTCATTTGCGGTCAAAAATGTCAATACGATTGATGGGTTACGCTTGGATTTTGCGGAGGGATTTGGTATTTTACGCAAGTCAAATACGGGCAGTTTTTTGACCGTGCGTTTTTCTGCCAATGACGTCGCCGAGCTGCGGCATATTCAATCTATTTTTGTTGACTTATGTCGTACGATTGATGAAAACCTTGCCGAACAAGTCGCACAAATTCAGCCTGTATAAACACCGCTTGTAAAATCGCATTTTAAAAAACGTCTCTAGCAAAATTATATAAGGATTTGAAATGGCATTAGATCTTGAGCAAGCCATGCATACCGCTGACGTGTTGACCGAAGCACTACCCTACATCCAGCGTTTTGAAGGTAAAGTGATGGTGGTCAAATACGGCGGCAATGCCATGACTGATCCGATATTAGAGAGTTCTTTTGCCAGAGATATCGTCATGCTAAAAACCGTAGGCATTCATCCTGTGGTTGTCCATGGCGGCGGTCCACAAGTCGATAACTTGCTTAAAGAATTGGGGCGCAGCTCTGACCGTATTGATGGCATGCGAGTGACCGACAAAGCCACCATGGATGTGGTGGAAATGGTACTTGGTGGTAGCGTCAACAAATCTATCGTCAATCTCATCAACAAACACGGTGGTCGTGCTATTGGCTTAACCGGTAAAGATGCCAGTCTCATTCGCGCTAAAAAATTACCCATGAGCAAAACGGATGAACAAGGCAACGAACAACAAATTGATTTGGGATTTGTGGGTGATGTGGTCAGCATCAATCGCGATGTGATTGATTTGATGATTGCCTCTAACTTTATTCCTGTCATCGCACCGCTTGGCGTGGATGATGAAGGCAATACTTACAATATCAATGCCGATGTGGTGGCGGGGAAAGTCGCTGAGTTCATGCTCGCGGAAAAACTGATTTTGCTCACCAACATCAAAGGGGTGCTTGATAAAGAAGGCAATGTTGCCACTGGACTTACCCCTGCCAAAGTTGATGAGATGATTGCCGATGGCACTATCTCTGGCGGTATGATTCCAAAAATCAGCTATGCCCTAGAAGCAGTAAAAAACGGGGTAAAAAGTGCGGTGATTGTCGATGGTCGTGTCCCGCATGCGACATTGCTAGAGGTCTTTACCGATAAAGGCGTTGGCACCCTCATTAGCCGCCATCCTTGAAGTAGCTTTTGCGTCACTTATGTTTTTGGGTTGCTTTTGGTTTAATAAACCGCTGATTCAAGCGGTTTTTTTTCGCTCACGATATTGGTCAAATATTGTGCTTATTAGCAATATTACCTCTCTCAACAATAATCGCCCAGTTGCGCTAATCTTTATACCAACGATAGGATATATTTTAGTATTACAACACAAATGTAGTTGGTATTTTTTCTAATATTGACTATCATGACTATTTTAATTTGCAAATTTATATAATGTTGCAAGCGGCTGTAGTGGATAATAGCAATTATTTGAAGTTGATATTCACGTACCACTTACCAAGGACTATTGGGATGTCGCAAAAATACTTTATGGCTTATTGTAGTGAGATAACGCTAACTGCAGCGTTAAATCAACATACGTTTACCCACATTCTGAACCAGTCGATTAAAAATAATACCCGCTCTGGTATCACTGGTTTTTTGCTGTACGATGCCGGTAAGTTTTTTCAGTATTATGAAGGCGATGAGTTAGCATGTGTAAACTTGCTGCATGCTTTAAAACAAGATAATCGCCACACCCATATCAAAATCATTGGTCAAGGCTATATTTCAAACGCCGTATTTGACAACTGGTTTATGGGTTGTTTTGATTTATCCAAGCATTCCTATCTCTTTAAACACCATGCTTTTATCGAATCATTTGATGTCTATAGTTGGTGTATGCAAGAAGTCGTCAAGCTGATTGATATCATGTCAGAGCAAAGAATCACTTACATCACGCCGCAAAAACCTATCAAATCACTGTTTAGTAAACGCTTTATGCGTATTCGAAATTTCACCCTGCCGTTTCAAGGTTAGTGGCTAATGTCAAATCTACTAAATCGAGAAATTAAGCTAGCTATCAGGGTTTGTAATAATCAGGAAGTTAAAACGATATTATTGCCACCCGTAAAAATAAAAAACCTATTGATAACAATAGGCTGATTAAAATAAGCATGGCAAACCGATAAGCCGGGTTCTGTCTAGGACGAACATTCATCTAGGCGTATCGTTACCAATACGCTCAAGCAACCTACCCGTGTCCAACGCGGGCAACGCCATACGGACACCTATTTGGTCTTGCTACGAGTGGAGTTTACCTTGCCATGAACTGTTACCAGTCATGCGGTGGGCTCTTACCCCACCCTTTCACCCTTACCTTATTGCTAAGGCGGTCTACTCTCTGCTGCACTTGTCGTAGGCTTACGCCCCCCAGCCGTTAGCTGGCACTCTGCCCTGTGTAGCCCGGACTTTCCTCCCCTTACCCACTGTAAACAGGGACAAGCAGCGTTCGTCTGGTCTGCCAAGGCAAGCATTATAGCAGGCTTTATCTATTTAGTCACGGTCAGCAGGCAACGCATACGTACCGACTGCATGCGCCACAGGTCTGTCATCACCTTCTGAATAAATCAATACATCGCCTACCGCAAGCGTGCGCCCGACTTTGATAAGCTGGCATTTGGCGATAAGGTTGGCTTGTGCAGAGGGTTTTCGCAGAAAAGACACGTTAAGATTGGTAGTCACTGCCAATGGCACGATACCGATTTCACCCAAAATAGCCACATATAGCGCCACATCGGCCACTTTCATCATCACAGGCCCTGATACCGTGCCACCCGGTCGTAATTCATCATCACCGATAGGATGGGATACAATGGCTTGACCGTTACCAACCGATTCGATATGGCAGTTGGCTTGGGGGAAAGATTGCTTCAGAAAAGCACTCAGTTCTGCTTTATTGGCGGGCATAGACATTCCTTATCTACAATAGCGTTGTTAAAAATCGACGCTGTGAAAATAGCAGTTGTGAAAATTTATTGACTGGTTTTAGTTTGGGTGATGCGCTCAAATTTGAGCAGCAACTGCGCTGGCGTCTCTAGATAGTTGGGATCTTTTGGGATACAATCAGGTACAGGACAAAACAGCGAACACTGCGGCTCATCAAAATGACCGACACACTCGGTGCACAGCGCAGGGTCAATCTCATAAATCAACTCGCCCACATAAATCGCATCGTTGGGGCAAAGGGGCTCGCAGACATCGCAGTTGATACATTCATCAGTGATTATTAATGCCATAGCTTTTAAAACATTTACCAAGAAACGTTTATTTTACCACGACTTACCAACCCTGTTGTTTTTTTCGTTCAAACGCCTCTTCGACACATGGCGGTACAAATTTACTCACATCACCCTCTAATTTGCCAATTTCGCGCACCAGCGTTGAGGAGATAAAAGAATATTGCTGCGATGGGGTCAAAAACACCGCTTCAAAATTTGGGTCTAGTTCACGATTGAGATTGGCGAGCTGAAATTCATACTCAAAATCTGACATTGCCCGTAGTCCACGCAGTACACCGGTGGCTTGTTGATTTTTTGCCAAATCCACCAACAACCCATCAAAGCCAATCACAGATATATTGCTCAAATCTTTATCATGACAGGCTTTTTCTACCAATCCAATCCGTTCCTCTAAAGTAAATAGCGGTTTTTTATGATGCCCAATCGCCACTGCGACAATCACCTCATCAAACAGGCGGCAAGCGCGTTTAATCAAATCAAGGTGCCCTTTGGTAATCGGGTCAAATGTACCCGGATAGATAATTTTAGTATAAGGGGTGGCAAGTGGCTGGCTGGCTGCTGACATGGCTGTCTCTTTATGATAAATAATGCGCTATTTGGCGCTAACAATACGGCTAAAACAAAGATTGCTAGTTTGTTGCTAATCCTAGCAAAATTTGACCCCAATTAACAATCAAATCTCACTATCAATTTGTGTTTAGCGTGTTATCATGACAGCTTTGCAGCATTTTACCCAAAGCTTAATGAAAAATTAGGGTAACGCCTAGCAATCAAAAACTTAAATTTAATAATCGAAATCTATGAATTGATTTATTGGGATTTATCGCCATATTAAACGGCTTGTCATACTGATTTATGGCAACACGATTGTTGTAATAAGATTATTACAATAAGATGATTAACACACGCTGTGCAGCATTGGGTACGTCCGCGATGTTGCAGCAAGGAAACCTAAATGACTAAAAAACCAAAAATGCCTAGCCTGATTGCTAGCAACAAAAAAGCGCGTCACGAGTATTTTATTGAAGAAAGCTTTGAAGCGGGGCTTGAGCTACTCGGCTGGGAAGTCAAATCCATCCGTGCGGGTAAAATGCGTATCACCGAAAGCTATGTGATTTTTAGAGATGGTGAAGCCTTTTTGTTTGGCGCGCACATTCAGCCGTTGCTATCGGCATCGACTCACATTGTTGCTGACCCCCTTCGCACCCGTAAGCTGCTACTACACCGCCGCGAGATTGATAGGCTCTTTGGCATGGTCAACCAAAAAGGTCATACCTGTGTGGCGCTCAAAGTGTACTGGAGTCATGGACGCGTCAAATGCGAAATTGCCCTTGCTAAGGGTAAAAAACTGCACGATAAACGCGCCACCTTAAAAGAGCGTGATTATCAACGCGAAAAACAACGCGGATTGAAAAATCTTGTATGATGAACCAAGACCGCAATTTTGATGACATCAGCGCGCATTTTGAAAAAAAAATATACGGCGGCTTAAAAGGTGAAATTCGCCTTGCCGTGCTGCGCCATGATATTTTTGGCTGGGTAAAGTCATGGCAACAGACACACACCCGACCCCTTCGCATGTTGGATGTTGGTGCAGGCTTGGCGCAAATCAGTATCGAGCTTGCCAAAGACGGTCATGATGTCACCATCAATGACATCTCTGCCAATATTCTTGAGATTGCCAAACAAAATGCAGGCGAGGCAGCACAAAATATCACTTGGCATACCTGCCCCTATCAGCAATTGGATGATAAATTAACGGGCAAATACGATTTGATTCTGTGCCATGCGGTGCTTGAGTGGTTGGCTGAGCCCAAACTGATTATGGATTTTTTTGATAGGTGGCTTGTCGATGATGGCGCTGAAAAAGGGGTGCTATCGCTGTGTTTTTATAACCCTGCCAGCTTTGTGTATCGTAACTTGGTGATGGGCAATTTTAATCTACTACATAATAAAGATTTTAAAGCCGATAATGGCAGTTTGACCCCCAATCACCCGGTGGCAAAAGATGAGGTGATTGCTTGGATTGGCGACCATCATTACCAAATCTTGCATACCTCAGGGTTACGGGTGTTTCATGATTACTCACCGCTCAAGCGTGGTGGACATACCAATCCACAAGCGGTGATTGATATGGAAGTCGCCTATAGCGGACAAGACCCATATAAATGGCTAGGGCGTTATTTGCATTTTTTGGTGAGCAAAGCTAATTAGTAATAACCCGCTTGCTGCATTGAATCGACTGCCAACGCTTGTCTTTCGCCATACAGTCTGACAGGTATCGGGCTGACTTCGATATCCCCCCAAGACTTGAGTAATACTGAGGCTTCGGCATTGGGGTCAATTGGAAAGGTGTTACTTAAACTGGCATACAGTGATTGCTGATCTTTGGCAGCCAGCCATTCAATCAGCCCCAGCGCCAACTCGGTATGCTTGGCGGCATGGGGAATGGCAACCCCTGTGATGTTGGTACTGACGCCGCCGTAGCCCTTATTGATCCATTTGATTTTAATCGGGGTATCGGGATGCGCTTGTAGATAGCGTCCGTAGTGGTTGCTGTTGACCAGACCGATTTGGCATTTACCGCTTTCTATGGCCTTTAGCACTTCACTGTCATCCAGCAGCACAGGGACACTTAGATTGGCAAGCCAACCTTGCATCACTTCTTGGGTGCGTTTATCGCCTAGATTATTGATGAGATTGACCACCAGTGACTGATTAGGGATATATTTGCCTTGGCTTAGGCACAGTTTTTGTGACCATTTTAGTTTAGACAAGTCGGCATAGCTTGAGATATCATTGGTATGGAGTACACGACTATCATACACTGCGGTACGCGCGTAGCTAGATAACGCAATCCAATTGCCATCAGGATCACGGTAACGCTCTGGGACATGCGCCACTGCTTTTTCGGCATTAAAGGGTTGTAACAACCCTTCTTCGACTGCGGTACTAAAAATACCCGCATCTTCAGTCAAAATCACATCCGCAGGGCTATTGGCACCCTCTGCTTTTAACCGTGCCAAAATTGACATTGGTTCATCTTGCACGATATGAATCGGCACATTGATTTGCCTAGCATAGCTAGTTAATAACGGCTCAAGGGCCGCTTTGTCAATGGAGGTGTAAATCGTGAGTTGATTGGGCACTGCTGGAGTTGTACTCGCAATACTTGCATTTGGGGTCGCATTGGTATTACTGGCATCATTGCCATTAGCGCTCGAAGCGGTGGTCGAAGCCGATTGTGACGTTTGGGATGGCGGCGTCGATGACGGACTACAGGCAGTTAAGGTCGCACCCGATATACTGACCAAGGCAATTAACAAAGCGCTGATGGCTGATGATTGCGCATTGACATTGGTACGCACCTTATGACCCATCATACAACCCATCCCATCACTTGCTTTCAACACAGCTTAACCTTCTTCAACAGCTTTGCCTGACCATCGCTAAATGGATTATGGCTAAATACATCATCGCTCAATAGCGCGCCTAAAAAACTTTGGATGATTATAGCATTTTGCCCCAACGTAATTCTTAAAAAAACTTTGAATTGACGGGTTTTTAACCCTATTTTGTCTCAACAATTTTTTGTATGCAAAAAATGCCCTTGTTGCAAAAAGTGATGGATTTGTATCGCTACTTCATCATTTATCAGGAGTCCCGTATGGGACGCATTGATGATGATATGGTCTTTGGCAGCGGCAAGCTGGGTTTCGTGCACAAACACCGTGCCGTCATTGGGCTGCAGATGCGGCTCAAGCTTGGCAAGCTCACGGTTACGGGGTAATACCACTTTGCCAAGCCCCACCGACCGAACCCCCGCAATACTACCTAGCTGTACTCCATCGTTGAGTGCAGGTGCACTGCCATCTAGCCCCTGTAGATACGAGCGACCGATGAATTTGGGCAGGATTTTGAACATGTTATTGGCACTGATGCTACCATTATGCGGCGTTCCAAGTGTCACACAGCGCGTAATCTGCCACTGTGGATAGCGCTGCAAAAAGTCTCGAATGACCAGCCCACCCAGACTATGACCGACCAAATAAATAGGCGCATTCGGTTTTTCATGTTTGGTCAGCCAGCGGTGCAAACGGCGGCTATGGTTGGCAAGATTATGCGCGACGCTAAAATACCCAAACCTGTGACACTCATAGCCAAGTTTGGTGAGTTTTTTGGCAAGCGGTCGCATCGCCCAGGCATGCATGTGCAAACCATGAATGAGGATGACAAGCGGTTTGGGTTGGCGTTTTATCATAAAGCCTTTTGTATCTATAATTTTTATCTATGATGCTAAAAATTTGGCGAAAATGCCGCCCACTTAGCTTATCATTTTCTAGATTGAGCAGACGGATTTGCAAAACATTGTTACCATTTCATACTATAATTGCGATTTATGAATTGATGATAATGATTTTATACAGGCTTTTTTCTTTTGAAATTTTGGCTTAAATTGGCTTACACTTAAATTGGTTTACACTTAAATTGGTTTATATAAGGCGCGCTATGGCATTTGAATCCCCAATCCAACAAGCTTTACAACACTACCCTATCACGTTGGCGTTGGTGGTAATGTGTGTTGGGGTGTTTGCCTTACAGCTATTTTTTGGCGTCAATCCGACCCATCCCACTAACCAATCGTTAATTGCTTGGGGTGCCAATTTTTTACCCTTTTCACTGGGTGAAGCGCCGTGGCGATTGGTGACCAGCTTGTTTTTGCATATTGGTTTTATGCATTTGCTGTTTAATATGTTTGCTTTGTATTATTTTGGACAAGTTGCTGAGCGGATGTTTGGCGCTGTCAATTTTTTAGGGTTGTTTTTGTTGTCAGGTATTGGCGGCAATTTACTGAATAACTTTTTGGGCTTGCATAGCGTGATGGCAGGTGAGCCGCCAATCATTAGTGCCGGTGCGTCAGGCGGTATCATGGGCATTGGGATGGGGCTATTGGTGACAGCGCTAACCAAAACATCGTTCAATAATTTTGCGTTAAATTTTCGCTCGTTATTAATAGTCATGGTGATTAATTTGGGCTATGGTTTTTTGGTGGGCGGTATCGATAATGCCAGTCATGTGGGCGGTGCAATCATAGGTGGCTTGCTGGGCATGGTGTATGTCATGCAGTATCGTATTATCCGCCAGCAGCAGCTATTCGCCCATCAAACTAGTAGCGCGCATTGGCAACCCAATCATCTTGGTGATGGAGCAATCTCTGATAGCACTGCCCCATTCATTCCGCCTTCTTTAGTTGTGTTAAAGGGTAAAATTATCACTGCAAGCTATGTAGCTTTGATAGTGGGATTTATAGCGATGTATGGCTGGCTACATATCAGTTTTATGCAATTATTGAATCTTGCATTGCCAAGTATTATCCACTAATTGTTAATAATTTTTTAACGGGATAAAAATTTTAGGAGTTAACCGTTTAAAACGCTTATTCCTGCGCCCTTTTGCCAATCTTGTTTGCCAATCTAGCAAATGACAATGCTATAATAGCGCCACTATTTAGCCAGTGAAAAGGACCAGCCAATGACCGTCATCAAGAAAGACGACTTTATCAATTCTATCGCCAACGCCTTTCAATACATCAGTTATTATCACCCAAAAGACTTCGTTGATGCTGTATATGAAGCATGGCAAAAAGAAACCAACCAATCTGCCAAAAACGCCATGGGGCAAATCCTCACCAACAGCCGTATGTCAGCGATGGGTCATCGTCCGATTTGCCAAGATACTGGTAGTGCGGTGGTGTTCCTTGATATCGGTATGAACGTGCAATGGGACTTAGGGGATGACGCTGATATGAGCGTGGAAGACATGGTTAATGAAGGGGTACGCCGTGCTTACAACAATCCTGACAATCCATTACGGGCATCCATACTAGTAGACCCAATTAGTAAACGTCAAAACACCAAAGACAACACGCCAGCGGTGGTTCACATGAGCGTGGTACCGGGTGACAAAGTTGATGTGATTTGTGCCGCAAAAGGTGGCGGTTCAGAAAACAAAGCAAAATTTGCGATGCTAAACCCCTCAGATTCGATTGAAGAATGGGTGTTAAAAACCGTTCCCCAAATGGGGGCAGGTTGGTGCCCACCTGGTATTTTAGGTATCGGTGTCGGCGGTACACCAGAAAAAGCTATGATGCTTGCCAAACGCTCACTCATGGAACACATTGATATCCATGATTTACAAGCCAAAGCCCAAAGCGGTGCCGAGCTTGATAGCGTTGAGCGCTTACGTCTCAATATGTATGACAAAGTGAATGAGCTTGGCGTTGGCGCCCAAGGCCTTGGCGGCTTGACTACGGTACTCGATGTGAAAGTACTAGACTTTCCTACCCATGCCGCAAGCAAAGCCGTTGCCATGATTCCAAACTGTGCGGCGACTCGTCATATTCACTTTACCCTAGACGGTCAAGGTGAAGCAGCCTTGCCGGTACCTTCACTATCAGATTGGCCAGAAGTGTCATTTGGCTCCGATGATGTGATTAAAGTCAATGTTAACGACTTAACCAAAGAAACCTTAGGTCAGTTTAACATCGGTGATACCTTACTACTTAGTGGTAAAATCTTAACGGGTCGTGATGCCGCCCATAAACGCATGGTCGATATGCTTGCCAAAGGTGAAGCGCTACCCGTTGATTTACAAAATCGCTTTATTTATTATGTCGGTCCTGTCGATGCCGTGGGCGATGAAGTGGTCGGTCCGGCGGGTCCCACCACCTCAACGCGTATGGATAAATTCACCGACACAATCTTGGATCAAGGCTTGATTGGGATGATTGGTAAATCCGAGCGTAGCCCTGCGACCTGTGAAGTCATTGCCAAACATGGCGCAATTTACCTCATTGCCGTGGGCGGTGCCGCTTATCTGGTATCAAAAGCTATCAAAGGCGCTAAAGTGCTTGCCTTCCCAGAGCTAGGTATGGAAGCGATTTATGAGTTTGAAGTAGAAGATATGCCGGTGACGGTCGCTGTTGACAACCAAGGTAACAGTATCCACCGCTTTGATAAAGTCGCAGAACGCGCCCAGCAAGTGATTGCCGAGCCTGTACGTTTTGTGCCTTAGTCAATTTTTTCAAGATTTTTGATATAGACAAAAGCCTTAAGCATTCCCTTAAGGCTTTTTGTTTGGGCTAAAAAAATACCCAGATAATGTATTATCTGGGCAGGAGGAAAAGCGGAGAAGTTTATAGTTATTGTTATAGCTAGTTGTTATTATTCATAATATTTCTTTTTTTAATTGTTTAGCTGGGCTACAAATACGCCTATACACCCATCAAACCACACGGTAGGAATTTTGGGTAGCATTTGGCATGACAATCCATAAAACGATATATATCAGAATGCCAGGCACTGCCACACTCGCGGTTGAGATAATCACAAACAACAAACGCACCAATGTTACATTCCAGCCTAAATACTCTGCAATACCCCCCATCACACCTGCAATCATACGATGATTCTGAGAGCGATGAAGTTTTACCAGTTTATTTGCCATTCAATTTTTTACCTGTTAAAAATAAAGAAAACCACTTACGACTTAGTTAAAACCTAACATCTTTAAAATTTAATGCCTTTAAAACGTGCTGCCGTTAGAAAACTCAGTGCCATCAGCTAAAATTACTAATTAAAGATGCTATGTTTTGGTCATGATTTATTATAAGCAAATGCAGGGTGTAGTTGGGTGACAAAACGTAGAATGATGTTTCTTTTGGTAACTTTTTCTACAGCATTATTATCATGAACGATTATTACGAGCACAGTTTTGCGGCTATATAGCGTGTGTGGTAGCGTGTGCACCGATTCTTACAAATTGTGATACTAGCGTTACAAACGATTGTAACTTCATCGGGGCTAATCGATTATCATAGCGTTACTTTATATCCTTATTAGGGATATGTATCCAAGTAATCAAACAATCAAGTCGATAAAGAATAGTTAAAAAACCATGATAAAGTGTTGAGGAAAGCATGATGCAAGATGTGGGTATCATTATTGGACATTTTGAGCCGCTGCATTTGGGGCATGTAAGAACGATTTTGCATGCGTCTGGGCAAGTCAAAGAGTTATATATTTTTATTACCGCTCACCCTGCGCCAAATCCAAATTTTTCCATTGATTTGAAAGACAAAGCGCGCTGGATGACCATGGCATTTGCTGATTTGCCATTTGTGCATATAGAGATTTTACCTGATTTGGTAACCCCCTCGTATGAAGACAATTATCAAGATTTGAGCGTTGATCAGGTCAATGCGGTATTAGCGGATTTGCAACAACGTTATCCCAAGTTGAGCGCATCTAGCGATAAGGCAGAGGTAGTAACCCCGGTTGTGTTTATGGATGAAACCCATCCGTTTGTCGATTATGGTTTACATTTACCCGTGGTGACCACGCCACGCCAGCGCGGTTTTGATAGCCGCAAGATTCACAATAACCCCGCGCTGTATTGGTCAGCCATTCACCCGCAAGCGCGAGGTGACTACACCAAAACTGTGGCATTGGTGGGTGGTGAAAGCTCAGGTAAAACCACACTACTACATAAACTAGCCAACTATTATGGTGCAAGCTATGGCTTAGAAATGGGACGGCTGTTTGTACAAACCGATTTGGGGGGTACTGAGCTTGGTATGCAATACGATGACTATCCGCTCATGGCAACTGACCATGAACAAGCGATACGCGCCGCTAAACGCTTTGCCCCTGCCCCAATCACTTTGGTGGATACAGATTTTGTGACCACGCAAGCATTCTGTGAAGAATATGAAGGGCGTACCCACCCGTTTTTGACCGCCTGTATCGATGAGTTTCGCTTAGATTATACCCTGATGCTTGCCAATAACACCCCTTGGGTCGCAGATGGGATGCGATCCCTAGGCAGCGAGTCCCAGCGTGAGCGTTTTGAAAATCGTTTAAAACAAATCTTTGCCCGTCATCATATTGCGCCGCTGTTTATTGATAGTCCAGACTATCATCAGCGATTCTTGGATGCGATTGCGCTTATTGATGCACACGTTTTTCACCACTATCAAGATATCGAGGCATAAAATAATTTTCTAGACATGCTTAGTAGACACGCTTGGTAAATATGCTGAAAATTTTTGGTTTTATTTTTTAAAGCTTAATTAAAAAATGTTGTTATGGTTGTAATGACTGTTGGAGGCGAAATGCGAATTGCGATTTTGGATAAAATTACCGGTGAATGGGCACAAGAATGGACGGTGGTATGGTTCTTTTTTGGGGTGGTGGCATTGGCTACGGTCTTTTGGTTGACCACAGAACATCGAGCGTTAGACTGGTTTTATTTGGGGGTGTCTTTTATCGGGCTATTGTGTGTGGTATCGCTAAGTTTTCGCCGCAATGTCGCGGGTAATGGCTTTGGTATGTTGGCAACGGCGGGCGAAACCATTGTACAGGGAACCGCAGGTGCGGTGGGTTTGATGCTCGCGCCGCTGTTTAACTTTTTTACCCATTTATATGGCATTTTTTATTGGTCAAAAAATACCGATGGCGATGGCAATATGATTCCCAAATCAGCCAATAAAATTGTGTGGTTGGTAACCATTGCCTTTATCGCGATTGGCTTGGCATTATTTCCAACTGTCAATAATTGGCTAGCGTCGATGGGTTATGGCGTGGTCGCCAACGATGGCAGTAAATTTTTGGGCGTAATTGATTTTTTTTGGATTAATGTGTTGGCATTTGTGCTATCTATCACAGCGCAAGCCACGATGATTTTACGCTATTCATTTAACTGGTGGTTATGGATTGTGGTGAATTTTGTCTGGCTGATTGTCAACTTGATGTCGCAAAATTATATTTTTGCCATTCAAACCATGGTGTACCAAATCAATGCGTTTGTGGGGCTGTATGAATGGTATCGCAGTGAGCAAAAAGCCAAAGGCTTAGTCTAGTAGCCACTGATATCAAAAGCCATTGTTATTAAAAGCCACTGATATCAAAACCTATCAGTGTAAATTCGCTGATTTGAAAAACGACTAGGGTGTGATACGATTCAGGGGTAACTGATGGGCTTCACACCCATTTTTTATCAGCAATTTTTTTCATTGTTTTTATTATCTTTAAGGAAGAAGATTATGGCAACCGTGACCCTGCTTCATTCAAAGAAATCCCTACAAAGCTGGCTGGCTGACTACGCTGTGAGCCACCAACACCCTATCAATAAAAAAATTCATTGGCTGTGCGTACCCACGATTTTTGCCAGTATCTTGGGCATGGGAATGTCATGGCAGGCGGCGTTTACGTTGGTATTGATTGCTTTGGTAATGCTGTTTTATCTACGCTTGTCTACGCAATTATTTATTGCTATGGGCATGTTTGTGCTGTTTTGCTTGGCAGCGATTGCTATCTTGCCATTTGGGTTTAAGTTTTGGTTTGGCGTATTTGTGGTCGCGTGGATTGGGCAATTTGTCGGTCACAAAATTGAAGGTAAAAAACCGTCATTTTTTGAAGACTTACAATTTTTGTTGATTGGTCCTGCCTGGGTCGCGAATTCGTTGAGTGAAAAATTGGCAAAACCTAAAACGTCATAAAAAACTTCATATTCACTAAGAAAACCCAACATATTACAGCGGCTATTTCCTAGATAATTGCAATGGCTTTGACTATCGCTAGGTTTTTTGGCGATGTATGGTCGACCTACTCATTTTGAGTACCATATCACTTGTTAGCTTGCTGTTATTATGATTAAAAAAGTATCCAACCGTTGGCAACGTATTGACGTGCCGCAAACATTACCGACTATTCACGCGGCTTTGGCTTATTGTAAAAGCCAATTAAATAACTTGGGTGATAAAGGCTTTATCCAAATCAAAATTGCCGATGGCGAGTATTATTTAAGCCAAGTTGAAATTGATTTTTTTAGTGATCGGGTAGAGATTATTGGCAATTTGGACAATCCTGATAAGGTGCAGTTACATTTTGATGATGCCCATAACCGCTGTGGCTTTTTGATGCAGCGGGGCAACGGTATTTTTAAAATCGATGGCATGACTATCAATGGTACTAAGGCATTTTTGGGCTATGGACAGTGGCAAGATGAAGGCTATGGTGCCGGTATCATGTGCAATTACAATAGCCAAGTGCTGGTCGGGTCAAAGGTCCGTATCAATAAGTTTTATTATGGGGTTGCCGCCCGCTTTGGCTCAAGTATCCGCTGTGAACCTGGGGTGATTGTACAGTTTGCGGGGGATGTCGGTTTTTTTGCGTATGGGGGCTCGATAGATGCCCAGCAATGCGAGGCTTATCACTGTGCGCATTTGGATGAAGACTTGGGTTTTGGATTCTGCGCGGAATCCAGCGGCTTTGTCAATGCCGATAACAGCGTGTCTGCACACAACCATATCGGAGGGTTTTATGCACTCACCAATGGCTCGATGTGGTGTCATGATACCAGTGCCAGCGAAAACAAACATGGCTTTTTGGCGCTGCACAGTGGCATGCTAAGCTGCAATAGCATCAACCGACGTACCAATGCCTTTCGCAATTATGGCTATGGCTATTTTGCTGACAATGGCGGGCGTATTTTGGCTAATCGCAGTCTTGGCAATGAAAACGTGGTCGGTGGCTATTTTGCCCGTCATCACGCCAGTATCGATATCACCCACGCCAATGCCAACCACAATCAGGGTCACGGCTATACCGCAATCAATGCTACCTTGCTCGGTAACGGTGCTGAAGCGCGATTTAATCAAGGTAACGGCTTTGTCATAGGGCAGTCAGGTTTTTTGGATGGCAGTTTTTTGATGGCGTATGGCAATGCAGGCTATGGCTATCACTTAGATCATTGCCAAGCCTTTATGCCCTATGCCCGTGGCTGGAAAAACGCGCTGGGTCGTATGTACAAAGTCCATAGTTACGTCGCTATCAAATAAATTTTCCACGCCTTGCCGCGGTTTTTTGCTTACTGTTGTTTCGCTTTTTAATCTTTTAGCCTGTAGCCTATCAATCCATCATTAATAAAAGCCAATATTTTATTAAATCACAACCTATTTCATTTAGATTCATCAGCTTCTCACCCGCTTTTTACTGCATTTCTCGTGCTATGGCTTACCCTCAAAAATTGTCAACATCGATTGATTAATTGGTTAAAAGCGGTCTAACCCATATTAAGCATTGTGATTAAGCCCTATAATCGATTTTTTTCTCGCATTCTTACCTAAATTTACAATAAGTAATGAATAAGTAATATCATTTGGTAGGGATTCGTTTTAAGGTATTGAAATTAAAATAACAATCAAATACTTGATTTTATTAAAAATACAAAAAATTTTAGTTTAAGTCTATCACTGCAATATTAGGAACATAATAACAATGAAGCGGCTAATCTTTGACCTAGATGATACCCTATGCACCACCCAAAACGGCGACTATGCCAATGCCCAACCCATCACCGAAGTTGTCGAAAAACTTAAAGAATACCATCGACAAGGGTTTACCATTGTCATCAATACCAGTCGCAATATGCGCACCTATCAAGGCAATATTGGCGCTATTAATAAAAACACGTTGCCAATTATCATCAATTGGCTGGCACAACATGATATCCCGTATGATGAATTATACGTGGGTAAGCCTTGGTGCGGCTTTGAAGGGTTTTATGTAGATGACAAAGCTATTCGACCCGACGAATTGGTCAAGTTAAGCTATGCAGAGATTTGCCAGCTGCTTGATTTAACACCTTAATAAAAAATAAAAACAACAATAACGACCTTTAAGGTAATTTAACGCCATGATACTCATTAACGCCTCTTCCTATGTCAATGCCGAATTTGAAGCAGAAATTGGGCGCATTCCGCCTTGTATGCTGCCCATCGGCAATAAAAAACTATTACAGCTGCAAGTCGATGTGGTACGCCAACAATTCCCCCATGAAAAAATTCTATTGTCCCTACCTGAAGCTTATACTTTGACCATCAATGAAAAAGCGGTGATTGAGTCTCTGCCCATTGAAGTGGTGACAATCGCTGAAAATTTGGCATTGGCTGAGACCATTTTATATGTGCTTAATCTAGCGATTGATAAATCTTACCAGCATATTCGTATCATCCAAGGGGATATATTTTTACCACACTTAGTTGATTGCTCAGATTGTATTGGCGTGTCAGATAAAACGCGCCAATACGACTGGCAGCAAACCAAAAAAGTGAAAGAAAGTCCCACTGACTGGATTGGGTATTTTGCCTTTTCCTCACGGCTAGAGTTGATTAAAGCGCTAGCGATTAGTAAGAAAAATTTTGTACGGGCGATTTATTTGTATCAACAAGCTATCGCAATGAAATCGGTAAAAATTGAGCCATATTATGATTGCAGTAATTTTGTGCATTATATTCATGCCCGCGCCAATATGACCACCGAACGCGCCTTTAATTCACTGCAGATTCGTGAAGGCATTGTCACCAAAAGCAGTGATGACAACAACAAAATTGAAGCGGAAATTTATTGGTACACCCATATTCCTGCGCCACTCAGACGTTTTACCCCGCAGTTGATTGATTATCAGCAAGTGGACGGACAGTTTAGTTATAGCTTAGAGTTCTTGCCATTATTACCGCTCAATGAGTTGTATGTGCATGGGTTAAATACCACTGAATTTTGGCAACATATTTTTCAGCTATTAAAAGAATTTTTTAGTATGGCCAATCAGTCCGACGTGCATCGCCATATCGAAACCGGGTTTGCCAAATCATATGCCGAAGATTTGTACCATAAAAAAACCTTAAAGCGGCTGTACGCGTATGCCGATGATGCTGATGTCGATTTGAATAAAGCTGTAATATATGATGAAACGATGCTTGGCAGTACGCTAGAGATTGCGCAGGACTGTATCGACAAAGCCTTGGCACTGCCAAACACCGTGAGTGTCATGCATGGCGATTTATGTTTTAGCAACATTATGTATGACATGCGCGGTCGCCGGGTAAAAGTTTTTGACCCACGGGGCACGGATTCTAACGGCAACTTTAGTATTTTTGGTAATGCAAGCTATGATTTAGCCAAGCTCACCCATTCTGTGATTGGTATGTATGATTTTATCATCGCAGGGCGTTACGAAATTATTGATAGCCCTAGTGGTAGCAATATACGATTCGATATTGATAAGCGTTTGGAGCAAATCCAGCAAGAATTTTTTGCAGGCACCTGGGTCAATGGCATGACCACAGAATCTATCATGCCAGCGGTGGTGTTATTGTTCTTATCCATGCTACCCTTGCACGCGGATAGACCCGATCGCCAGCGCGCCATGCTGCTCAATGCGTATCGTTTATACAAAATGTATGTGATGGAGGCAGTGACATGTTCGTAATTCCAATGGCAGGGCTAAGCAGTCGTTTTTTTAAGGCGGGCTTTGAGGTACCTAAATATCAATTGTCGATTGCCGATACCATTGTGTTTGATTTGGCAATCAAGTCTTTTGAGCGCTATTTTAGTACCGATTTATTTTTGCTTATCGTGCGCGATGTATATGATACCCCGCGCTTTGTTGCTGAGCGATTAACGCGCTTGGGTGTGCGCAATTTTATGATTCATACCCTTGATGGCGAGACAGCGGGGCAAGCTGAAACAGTAACGCTGGGACTCGGCAATCCTAGCATTGATGACGATGAGCCGATTTATATTTTTAACATCGATACCTTTCGCTATGGTTTTGAAAAGCCTGACTGGGTAGAGTCCGTTGATGGCTATTTAGAGGTATTTGAAGGCGAAGGCGACCATTGGTCATTTATCGCCGTCGATGACGATGACAGGGTGATTAAAACCACCGAAAAGCAGCGTATCTCTAATCTTTGCAGTGATGGCTTGTATTATTTTAAATCCAAGCAGCAGTATCTATCGTTGTTTCAACAAGCGGTTGCCCAACAGTTGACGGTTAACAACGAATATTATATCGCCCCGATGTATAATTTATTAATCGCACAAGGCGGCAGGGTTGGCTATGTCAAAATCACGGAGGACGACATTGATTTTTGCGGTACGCCGGATGAATACCAAGCGCTTAAAGCCCACGGTTTAAAGGTTGATGTTTAAAAATTGGCGTTTAATTGTTTAACTGTTGAAGAAAAGCTTACCATCTATTGCGTAAGCTTTTTTATTTAGCGAATTTAGGGATAAAGACGGGAGAAAATCTGCTGTTGATCGACTGGGCTAGTTTGATAAAACTCTGCCGCGGCAATACTTTTCATCACCGCTCGTTCATCTGCATGCGCCAAGCGGGTTTCGTCGACTTGGTTGGGATACCAATATTGATAAAACAGCTGATACCAGTCATCATGGCTGATGCAGTTCATCGCCATAAAAGCATCGGTCAGTGTCCACGCGTATTTGGGTAACCGTAGTCCGTAGTCTGTCATATCAAGCACAATCACGTCACTCGCCAAAAATGCCTTGTGCGCGTCTAGAATCTGCTCGTTGAGTTCATTGTAATAGCTTGGCGTGGCAGCGTAGCCGATTTGATTGGCATAATGACTGGCAATATGCTGTTCGACAGCCAACCGCGTGCGAAAAGTATTGTCCGCAAATTTGGCATCGATATCTTGTGCATGCGACTCAAAATAAGTGGCATTGTCACGACTCATCAGGGGTGCCGACCAAAACGCCTGCAGTCGATCGGTCTTGCCAAATTGCGCCCAATCGCTGATATGAAACGCCATATGCTCAAACATGCTGGGGTCGATGGTAAAAAACGACGGCACGACTATCGGCGAATAGTCGGTTGCTTTAGTTTTTGAGGATAAATGGCGCTGCGAGTGCGACGTTACTTGCTGGGTATAATAGCGATAAAATTGTAGCAGATTATCATTGAGTAAGTAGCTATCGGTGCGCAGTTTCAGCGCATATTCGGTGCTAACTTGGCTTAAACCCGCTTGCGTGGAGATGATTTGTCGATTGACGTTGTTGGGGGCGTCGTAGCCAAATTTGATATTGGGCAGACCACCAGGATCTGGGTTTAAAATCAGCTGATCGATACCCAATTTGTCGGCGCTGTCAAACTCGGTGGGCAACGTAAGCGTATCCCAAGTCGATAATACAATGGTTGCATGGGGCAATGCTGCTCGGGTTTTGGCGACGTTAGCCATAAAATCACTGCCGTCATCACCGCCCTGCCCTAGCTGGTGAACGTTGATACCACCTTGAAAAATAACCGTCACTGACTGACTGGGGAGAGTGTTTGCTTGCATAGGTTTCCATGATGCTGATTATCAGTTAAATTGTTATCATTAATTATTGTTATCTGCTAACCCGTCATCATAGCGCAAATTTGTTCAATTATCGGTCAGTGATTTGTTATCTGACTTTGATGTGACAAACTGTTAGACATTGGCTGTTAAAACTTAGCTTTTAGACATTGGCGCGGAGCATGACACTGGTCGCCCACGCGCGATGCGTGGCTGGCTCAAGCATACTGTTGTCTTGCTTGAATACCGCCTTGGCATCAGTAGCAAGAATCGCGGTGGCTTGACTGCGCTCTATGTCATTGACATAAAAAGCGTGTTTGACTGCAGCAATTTGGTCAGGGTGAATGATGGTTTTTCCCACCAGTCCCAAGGCGACATCTTGCCGCAATTCTTCAGCAAACAAGGTAGGTTTATCCAAATATTCAAACACGGGCGCGGTCAAATAAAAACCTTGCGGCACGAAACACGCAATTAACTGATAGATGAGTATACCGACTGGGGTTTGATAGATCGTCACATCAGACGGACGACGCAAGCGCAGCGAGGCAAATAAATCATTGCCGCCAATACGCAGTGCCAAAATCGACTGGCTAAACCCTTCGCTAAACGCTAGCGCCAGTTCTTGGTTGTGTATCGGGTTAAAGATGAGTCGAGTCTCAAGGGTCGGCATCAATAACTGTGTCGATGGCAATGCCTGACAAGCCAATCGCCAATCGGCAAGGCTTTGCATATCAATTTTTGGTAACACAAAGCCATCTACCAAAGCAATCGACTGCCAACTAGCAAGCTCGCTGAGCATCAAGGCGTTACGCGGTCGGATAAACACCATCGGGCGTGAGCCTCGCGGTGAAATTGGACACGATTCATCGTTAACACCATGCGTCTGGGCGTGCTGAGCCCATGTTGCAAGCAGCTGCTTTAAATTTGCGAGCGCGGCAGGAATCTCACTTTCACTTACCGCATCTTCCAAACAAATCACGATACTGTCAATCTCAGCCAATTTTTGCTGGCTAATAATTTGCCAAATATCTTGGCGCGTGGCTGGCATATATAAGGTTGCGCCCAGCTGATAGGGATTGATAGTCGGCGCAACAGACGCAGGTAAAAAATGATTTACAGGGTGTAATAGTGTCATAAAAGTACAATGTGCGTAAAAGAGCGGTTAGGATAAATGGGCGGTTAACAAGATCGATGAGCGCAAAGACGCGGTTATCATTGGCTTCTGTTCTTAATAATGGTGACAGCTTGGTAAGGTGCAATGCTGGCATCTGCAATTACTTGAATATTTTTTTCCTCACAAAGATGCCGCAGTAATGCCGTATCTTGTCCGTCTGCCCTCTCATTGACCAATACACACTCAGGGTCGCGCCGTAATATCGCGCGGGTCGCCTCGGCAATGGTGGGTTTGATACGGTTACGATTGCTGATCGCAAAGCGCGCCGCCAAGTCCTCTATCACAGACTGGGTGGTAAAAGTCGGCAATAACTTGCCCGTTAGCGGCGTTGGTAAAGGCGTTTGCTGACGCAGCGCATCAATGGTTTGGATAAACTCGCCACTGCGATCCCAAGGCTGTAACTTGTCATAATACACTGCTTGGTGCAGTCCATCACTGGGCTCACGATACAGGGTGCGCGATATCAGCCCAGAGACAGTGCTATTGAGCAAACTTGCCGGCATCAGCCAATCATCCTCACTTGCCGATAGCCAAGCCACCCCGGCAGGATCTGCCAACGTCACCAGTGGAATCACCCCGTCGCCTTGGTGAAACAGTTGCGCTTGTTGCTGCTTATCAGTGATTTGGGCTAAACTTCGTTGCAACTCACCATATATAGCCCCTTTACCCGTCCAACCATCGACAAACACAATCGGACTATGGGGATGCTGCTGCAAAATATATTGCAAGGCAACAGGGTCAAGCCCGCGGTCACGAATGATACTCACCCCGTAATGCTGGCTGGCTAACGCATAGCTGGCAGATGCATCACTAAGCGCTTTTTGTAGCAAGACCCCAATCGGCAATCCTGCCCGCACGAGACTGACCAATATCAGCGGCTGCGAGGCACTCACGCAAGCATGAAATAGCTGATGTAAGCTAAAGGCAAGGCTTGTGACATCATTTGCCATGCGCTGTTTGCCTGCCGCCAATGCTTGATTGTACAAAGTTTCATGCGTGGCGCTGGGCGGTTTTTCAAGCGTGAGCATATCTGAATAATGGCGCTGACCTGATTGGATTAACGCTTCTTTTTGGGTTGGGCTGATATCACTGACGCTATCAGCACGGACGATATCGAGCAGCAAGGTAACCTCAGAAGGTAAATAACTACCCGAAAAATTTGCCTGAATTGTCATGATTATAAATACCCTTGACTGATAGCATCATGCAGTTGCCCTCGATTGGGCGTGCCATACCAGTCCAATAATTGTAAAAACGGCAAATCCGCTAAGCTATCACCAAAACCAAAACAAGGGCGGTTTTTATCCAAATGATAATCGAGCAAAAAACGCATCGCGTGATGCTTGTTGACGACGTGCGGCAAGAGTGCCAAGTTATTGGCATTGACATGGATATAAAACTCATCGCCCAAATCAGCCGCCTCATTTAGCAGGCTCGGCAACTGTGCCGCAAACTGCAGCAAAGCATCGTGGTCTTTATGCCGATGTTTGATGGCGACATATACCATCAAATCCGTCGCGTTATTGTCTACTATAAAGTGTTCATAATGTGGGGTTATGCGTAGTGCTTCAAACCCTGCCAATCGCGCCATAAGCTGGGTGAGTTTGGGTTGTAGCGCCACCAATTGCCCTGCCATTAGCCGCTGCCAACGCGCACACAGCTGCCCCGATGGCGCTACAATCACCGCACCATGGGTCAAAACTTGCCAACTATCAAACGGCAGTTTGACGCGCATAATCTCAGTGGTATCTCTTGCGGTGACGGGGATGAGCTCCGTTGATTGGGATAACCAATTAAAAAAATGGCGCTGCTTTGGGGTCAAAAAGCTCAATGGCGCATTCTGCTTATCGACGGTCGCCGCCACTAACCCATCCATTGGCAATTGCCAAGCTGCAATTTTTCGCTGGGTTTGAAACAAGGTATCATCCAAATCCATCAAAGCATAAGGCTTGACTAGCGCGACTTTTGATTCAAAAAAACGGGCTTCGGGTTTAAAAAAATCGGTCATTCACACTCACTTTTATCAAACTTAACTTTTATCGATTTTGTGGCTGATTAGCTTTCGGACTTCGCTTGTCAGGTTTAGAATGTCAGATTTCGAGTCTTGGTGAAATTACCATGACATTATCAAAACGCTGCCAAATCTCATCCACGCTATCTTGGGGGGTTTCCACGCACAACAGCACCCAATCCCACGCCTCAGGCGTCACGTTGTAAACAAAATTGGTCATGCCCAAGCCATAATGATCAAAGAACTTGATGACGCTAGTCACGGCGCTATCAGCATGGATGGCGATGGGTGACCGCGTTAAGGCAGAAAATTTGACATCCGCTTGATATTGCGCCAGGCGTTCAGCAAGCAACAATGGCAACCAAACAAACTCATTACTGCCCAGCACCAAGATCTTTTGACGGGCGAAGGACGCTAGGGTCAATTGTCTTTGGCTCAGCGTATGCTGCAAACCTTGCAGCAAAAAATCCAATCCCGATGTACTATCGCGTGTCGGTTGTCTACCCCAATTGCCGGTAGGCAGCAGTGGCTGACTGCCTGCCTCTGTGGTTGACACATTTGGCATGGTAACCGCGGGCGCATTTACCCTATCTGTCCACGTCCAATCTCCTGCCAGCAAATGATGGCGAAAAAAGGCGATGTCATTAAAAATATTACTATCCGTTTTGCCCAGTTTTTTGCCCAGTGACCAATCAACCAGCGTCGCCAAATGCACTTGCTCAAGCTTACTCATTCCTGCTTGACGCAGGGCGTTGACCACATTTTGGCAGGTATTACCTGTGGAAGCTTCGTCATCGACCATAATCAAGGTTTTGGCGTTTTCAACGTTCGCTTGTAGCGCGCTGTCATCACTTTGGTAAATCAAATGCACACTGGCATGACTATGATCTTCGTTAAACGTGGTGAAAAGCTCTGCTGCCTGTGCATGCCGTGTTGAGTTGAGCAAAATAGCTTGCGGATAACGTGCCTGCAGCACTTGATGCACCCCTGCCGACAGTCCGACTGCGGTCTCTGCCATACCAATCACCACAATTGGCTCGGGCAAATCATCGGGTATGAGAGTCGCCAACTGGGTGAAGGCTTGTCGCATTTTATCCGGAGATACCGGAATATGTCGCCCCAATACTTTGGATACAAACAAAAACGCGCGCTTGGGATTGATACGCTCAGCAAACCCCAACAAATCATCAAGCTGATAATCAGCGCTGGTTTGATAACGTAAAGTAAGCTCGCCACGCGATAACGAAATGGTTTTTTGCTGGTCCATGGCGTCTGTTGTCCTGTTATTTTTGCGTTAACCGATTTTGACACTGGTCATGAGCGGACGCACGATGCAAGGGGTGATGGTATCACGTACCGCTGCTAAATGCGGTTTGGTAATACAGCCTGACCAATAGGCAAAAGCTAATTGGGTTAAATTCATCGTGCCGTTGTCAAAGGCGTGATCGGTGTAACCAATCCCACCTGATGCGCGGCTATTGATTTCCAGTACCTTGTGCGTCCCATTTTCATCAGCCTTGGTTTGGATGCTCACAATACCATCGGCTTTTAGGGCTGCCACTAGGCGCTTGACAAGTGCCATCACTGCCTCGTCATAGCCCACATGCTGCTCACTGCCTTCTTTATAGCGCGTCACTGCGGCTAACACTTCCCCTATCTCACATACCACATCAATCGAATATTCTTTGCCTACTAAATATGGCATCAATAGCATGACAATGGGTTTGTCAGTTACCATTTGGCTATGGTTATAGGCGTGTAAAAATTGCGCAAGATGGATTTTTTTAGCATCGGTGAAGTATAAATGCTCAAAACTATCCCACGCATCGACCGCTCCCGTATCGAGTCGCCAAAACCCTTGCGCAAATATGCCTTTGACGGGTTTTACACATAACGGCTGCCCACCATGCAACGCTAGTAGTGCCATTAACTCATCTGTATTAGCAAACTGCCAGCCACTTGCCACAGGGATATCATGTTGCTGGCAAAAAGCTGTAAAAGCGGCTTTATCATCCATTAATTCAAGCGTAGCTGTGTCAGTTGCGCCTGTCAACAACCGAATACCGGCTGCTTTGAAGTCATGACGTCTGGCTTCGTAATCTTGGCTGTTACGCCCTGTGAGTACCACTTTGACATGGTGGTGTTTGGCACGGTCAAGTACAAACCCAACCCGTTCACTTGGCTCGGATGGCTCTTGGTACGCTATGTCGGCACAGTTTAAGATTTCTAGTCGTGGTTGTCGATGGGATGCCACGATGGTCATGGGTAAGTTATATTGGCATTTCATGGCTTGCATGGCAAGTAGCATCTCACGCTGGCTTGACTGCCCTTCTGCCAACCAAATTGAAAACGGGGTATTACTGGGGTTTAAAATCATTGAACTTCCATTGGCAACGCATCATGCCATTTAACTTATTATCAACTGGATGAGAAGCCGTATCATAAAATAAAACTGGGTTGGATGAATAGCATTTTTAGCATTTCGTCCACTAAAAAATCTTGGGCAACTGAACGAGTGAGTAACGCAATCATAATTTTTTTCCTTTACCGCTTAAATGCTGGCTAAATCAGGGATAAAATCTGCAGACTGTTGTTAAATTAACCACCGTGATTTTAACCGTTTAACAAAGCTGTCTTTATCACAATTCAAATGAATTTTAAAGCTGCAGACGATTTTTACTTTGTCAGTGCTATCTTTTTTACTGACATAGGCGGCTTCATTCTCTTAGCTATTAAATGATCGTCCTATTCAGAACCGTAGTGTTACGATGTTTCGAGGGTGAGGGTGCTCGATAAAAGTTATTGTTTTAGCCATAAAACGCAGTATAATCCATAATATTTTTTTTACTCACCATCAACTTTTGCTTTTACATGGAGATTTGCCCATGCAAGTTCAGCCTATCGGTGATATGTATGCCAATCACAAAGAATTGACGCTAAGGGGCATTATTCTTGGGGCATTAATCACTGTCATCTTTACCGCGTCCAATGTATATCTTGGACTTAAGGTCGGGTTAACGTTTGCCTCGTCCATTCCGGCGGCGGTGATATCAATGGCGGTTTTAAAATTTGCCAAAGATAGCAATATTCTTGAAAATAATATTGTACAAACCCAAGCTTCGGCGGCAGGTACTTTATCGTCCATTATCTTTGTGTTGCCAGCGTTATTAATGCTTGGTTATTGGACAGGGTTTCCGTTTTGGCAAACCACTATTTTATGTATCGCTGGCGGTATCTTAGGGGTGATTTTTACTATTCCGCTTCGCTATGCGATGGTCGTTAACAGTGATTTGCCCTACCCTGAAGGCGTTGCCGCTGCTGAAATTTTGCGGGCAGGCGAACAGGACACATCAGATGATACCACCGCTCAGTCAGATGCCTCAACAGGCGCCAAAGATATTGTGATTGGTGGCGCGTTATCAGGCATTGTAGCGTTTTTGACCGGTGGACTTAGGGTGTTGGCAGATTCGGCAGGCTACTGGTTTAAAGCAGGCTCGGCGATTACCCAATTACCCATGGGGTTTTCCATGGGGTTTTCCTTGGCGCTACTTGGCGCAGGCTATCTAGTTGGCGTAGCGGGCGGTATTGCTATTTTGCTGGGTATCGTTATTGCTTGGGGTGCAGCGGTGCCGATATTGACGAGCATGACGCCTCAGCCCAGTGACATGGAAATGTCGGCATTTGCCATGAAAATCTGGAAGGAAAATGTCCGTTTTATTGGTGCAGGTACCATTGGTGTTGCCGCGATTTGGACGCTACTGACGCTTATGAAGCCAATGATTGAGGGATTAAAAATTTCCATGCAGGCGCTCAAAGGTGGCAATTCATCAAACCTCAGTCGTATGGAGCAGGATTTATCGCCCAAGGTTATGATCGGCTGGACGGTGGTAATGACGTTGTTATTGGCGGTTAGTTTCTATCAGTTTGTGGCGGATGCAAGCTTGCCAGCGGGTTTGGCATGGTTATTGGTATTGGTTTGTACCGCGGTCACCTTTATCATTGGTTTCTTGGTAGCGGCAGCGTGTGGTTATATGGCGGGCTTGGTTGGATCGTCGTCTAGCCCAATTTCAGGTATTGGTATTATCTCGATTGTGGTGATTTCGCTCATTTTATTGCTTGTTGGCAATGCCTATCCACAATTGTTAACCACGGGTGATGGCAAATTTGTCACCGCGTTGGCGTTGTTCTGTGGTTCGGCGGTATTATGTGTGGCGACGATTTCAAATGACAATTTGCAAGACTTAAAAACGGGTTACTTGGTAAAAGCCACACCTTGGCGTCAGCAAATTGCGTTAATGATTGGTGTGGTGGTAGGTGCATTGGTAATCTCCCCTATCTTAGAACTATTATACAAAGCTTATGGTTTTACTGGGGCATTGCCTCGTCCTGATATGGATGTCTCGCAAGCCTTGGGCGCACCGCAAGCAACCTTGATGACCACGATTGCCAAGGGGATTTTTGCGCATAATTTGAACTGGGACTTTATCCTTATCGGTGTGCTAATTGGTACGGTACTGATTGTCGCTGATACTTTATTACGCAAAACTTCAGCGGGTAAATACAGCTTGCCTGTATTGGCAGTGGGTATGGGTATTTATTTGCCACCTACCATTAATATGCCGATTTTTATAGGCTCGGTGTTGGCATGGTGGATTAAAAACCGTATTACCAAAAACAGTGCGGCGGCGCAACGTGAGCGCAACTTAAAGCTTGCAGAGCGCAAAGGCACGTTATTTGCTGCAGGGTTAATTGTGGGCGAAAGCTTGATTGGCGTTATTATGGCGTTTATTATTGCCGCGTCAGTCACGACGGGCGGCTCAGATGCACCGCTCGCGCTTAAACTTGCTAATTGGGACAATATTGCCCAATGGCTAGGGTTATTGGCATTTGTATTGGCTATCGTGATACTAGCAAGACGCGTGTTAAGCAGTGCCAAAACATCGGGATAATAGGCATTAAAATCCAACATCCTTATAAACTAAACCCTTGAAAATCAGTGTTTTCAAGGGTTTTTTACGTATCGCGGTGTGAAAAAATAGGCTCAAAACCCTAGATTTAAAACCTTAGCAACGACATTTTTTCACAACTGTGATAGCAGCATAAGCAATCATTAGCCATTACAAGACTTTTAATAAGTCTAATAGCACCTGCCAAGTTTTTGCCACGCTGGCGATTTCTACGCGTTCTTTGGGTGAGTGTGCCGCACGGATATTTGGACCAAAAGAAATCATGTCCATGTTTGGCGCTTTACCTTTAAATATGCCGCATTCAAGACCGGCATGAATCACCTGCAGCTTTGGCTCGCCTGCAAAATGACTCGCCATCACAGATTTTGCCACTGCCAATAGCTTGGAATCTGGGTCAGGTTGCCAGCCTGGATAATCATCGCTTAACTCTAGCGCTGCCCCTGCCAAATCTGCTAAAGCTTGTAGCCGCTGGGCAATGTCATCTTTTGGGGTTTCACCCAAAGATCGCATCAGACAACGTATCTCAAGGGTGGCGGTTTGATTATTGTCGTGAGTTTGGGCAAGCTTAACCACGCCCGTGCTAATTGATGTATCTACCACGCCGGCAAAACTATCGCTCATCCGTATCACGCCATTGGGTAGGCTACGCAGCAAGTTAAGCACACGCTGACTGTCGGCTATACTAAGAGCGGAAAGGTTGGCAGCGTCAGATGACAGCGCGTCCGTGGCTACTAGTTTTTCAACAGTAACGGTGAGGTTGGGTTCCGTGATTTTATATTCAGCTTGTAGCGTTTGCAAGATAGTAGGAAGTAACTGGCTGATACGCTCAAAATCACCCAACACCGCCGCAGAGGCTTCACGCGTAATCACATTCCGCAGTACCCCACCTGTCCAGTGTTGTAGATAAAAAGGCGATGAGCCAAACAGGCTTGCCAGCACGCGCGCCAGTAACAAGTTAGCATTGGCTAAGCCTTTATGAATATCAATGCCAGAGTGCCCACCTTGTAAACCGCTCACCTTAATTACCATCGGCGTGACATCGTCGGTTACGGTAATGATCGAGGAAGTTAACTGGAATGTGGCATCACGTCCGCCAGCACAGCCAATAAACAGTTCACCTTCATCTTCCGAGTCAAGGTTAATCATCGCAGGTGCGGTCAGCCACTCAGGGTGAATAGCTTGGACGCCGCCCATGCCGATTTCTTCTTCACAAGTCAAAATCAACTCAAGCGGTGGATGGACAATATCATCACTAAACGCCACCGCCAATGCCATAGCAAGCCCAATACCATTATCTGCCCCAAGCGTCGTATCGCTTGCCCAAACCCAATCGTCTTTAATGACAGGTTTGATAGGGTCAGTGATGAAATCATGGTTGGTGGTTTCCCCTTTTTGTGCCACCATGTCAAAATGCGCTTGGATAGCCACCGCAGGATGGTTTGCCATATTGCTATCAAGCTGTACGCTTGCTGGCTTATAGATAAAAATATTGCCTTTTTCATCTTTTTTGACCGTTAACCCGTATGGCTGTCCGCGGGTTTGTACTGCTTGAACAATAAAGTCACCCAATGCATGTTCATGAAAAGTAGGATGTGGAATAGCACAAATTTGATCAAACCATTGCCAAACAGCAGTGGGTGACAGTTGAGAGAGATTGGTTGTCATGGTATTGCCCGATTTTTAGTGTATCAAATATCAAAGGCAATATTGTAGCGAATTTTACTTACGAATTGTCAGCTTATTTCTGGTTAGCTTAGTTATAGGGCGATTGGCAAACGCACAGTATTATTCCATTTTAGAAAATACAATATTGTTAATATTATTTTACAGAATATAAAGGTTTTTACATAATAATTCACATACAGAATATCTATGATGAATTAAGGGGTAAAAATGACTAAGCAAAATAAATTATTCGCGGCAGGATTGACCGCAGGCATTGTGGCGATTGGCGCGGGCTATGTTTATTCTCAATCACCAACACAGTCGCAAAATCAAACAACGTCCAACAGCGCATCCGCAGCGGGCAACACATCAACTGCAGATAGCAAGCAAGCCGTTACCATTGCTTATCAAACCGGGGTTGACCCAGCCAAACTTGCTCAAGCCGACAAAACCTATGAACAAACCACGCAGCGTGATATCAATTGGCGAAAATTTGATACGGGTGCAGACGTCGTTGCTGCCATTAGTGCCGGCAGCATTGATATTGGCAATATTGGCTCAAGTCCATTGGCAGCCGCTGCCACCAAAGGCGTACCGCTTCAAGTTTTTTTGGTGACCAGTGAAATCGGTGAAGCAGAAAGCTTGGTCGTGAGAAATGCTAGTAATATCAAAACACCGCAAGATTTAATCGGTAAAAAAATTGCCGTACCCTACGTTTCTACCACCCATTACAGCTTACTTGCCGCGCTGAAGCATTGGAACATTGACCCAAATAAAGTCACCATTATTAACCTTCGTCCACCGGAAATCAACGCGGCTTGGGAGCGAGGAGATATTGATGCCACGTATGTTTGGGAGCCTGTTTTAAGTAAAGTCAAAGCCACTGGGCATGTTTTGACGACTTCAAAAGAAGTGGCTAGCTGGGGTAGTCCGACCTATGACTTATGGGTGGCGCGTAAAGATTTTGCCCAAAAAAATCCTGACTTTTTAAAACAGTTCGTCAAAATCAGCACCGATGCCACCGGTAAATATAGCCAAGACCCTAAAGCCTTTATTGGTAATGCTAGCAACGTGCAAAAAATTGCGCAAATTACAGGTTCAACACCGAGCGATATCAGCAACCTACTGGCAGGAAATCGTTATCTACCCGTCAGTGAACAGCAGACTTTGCTACAAAAACCATTTGCTGACAACATCCGCAAAACGGCTGAATTTCTTAAATCACAAGGCAAGGTGGATACCGTATTAGCTGATTATTCAGATTTTGTCACCAATCAATATTTGGATAGCAAGTAGTGGCAAGGCTTAACAAGGAATGAGATAGCATGAGCGGATTAGTGATTGAAAATTTAAGCGTACAGTATCCAACTACCCAGTCCAATAGCCACCCCACGTTGGCACTTGATAAGGTGAATTTATCATTGGAAGCGCAAAGTTTTTGTGTGGTACTTGGGGCGTCAGGCTGCGGTAAAAGCACTTTGCTCAACACCATTGCAGGCTTTATTCCTGTGACCCAAGGCGCGTTAAGCCTAGACGGTCAAGCCATTACCAAACCCAGTGTAGATAGAGCGGTGGTATTTCAAAACCATGCGTTATTCCCTTGGCTCAATGTCGCTGACAACGTCAGTTTTGCTGGCAAATTAGCAGGGGTCGATGCCAAAACGCAAGCCAAACAAACCGAGCAAATTTTGCAGTGGGTAGGACTAGAACATGCTGCCGAAAAATCGATTTGGGAATTATCAGGCGGGATGCAACAACGTGTGGGCATCGCCCGCGTACTAGCATCAAAAGCCAAAATGTTATTACTAGATGAGCCGTTTGCTGCCCTTGATGCTTTTATGCGCGAATCCATGCAAGAACTACTGCTCAATATTTGGCAACAAAGCAAACGACAAATATTGTTGATTTCGCATGATATTGAAGAAGCGTTATTTTTGGCAACCGACTTGGTGGTGATGGGTCAAGGAAAAATTCTGCACCATTACCAGCCGACTTTTAGCCAACGCTTTGCCCAAGGACAAAGCACGCGCGCCATAAAATCAGACCGTGAGTTTATTGAATGGCGAGAACAGTTATTTCAGCAAATTGTGGCGGGTCGTATTTGACAGCTGCTAAAACTGCGCCAATTCATCATAATAATTTAACAGGAATTAGGTCATGACGAGCCAAACAATTTCTAAGATTGATACCGCAACTCACCCCGCTGATAAACCAATCGACCATCAGTCAGCGCCAACCGCAGCCGTTATTGAGACTACCATGACAACACGCCCCACCCCTGCCTCATCTTTTGTATCCCAACATCATGGGGTAGTCTGGGGGTTTATCAGTGTGGTTACTGCCTTGGCGATTTGGTGGGCGGTGACTGCGACAGGACTGGTGCCAAGTTTATTTTTGCCAAACCCTACCAGTGTGTGGCAACAGTTTGTCAAAGTCTCCACTGAAGGCTATATGTCGGCCACCTTGATACAGCATACCTTTGCCAGCCTAGGAAGGGTATTTATTGCCTTGGTTTTGGCAGTGGTGGTGGGTGTGCCTATCGCTATTTGGATGGGAACCAATCGCACAGTTCGGGCTATTTTTGACCCGTTGCTCGAGTTTTATCGCCCAATTCCCCCGCTCGCTTATTTGCCATTATTGGTGATTTGGTTAGGGATTGGTGAGCTGACCAAAATCACGCTTATCTTTTTATCGATTTTAGCCCCGATTATTATCTCAACATTGCAGGGTATTTTGACCGTTAATAAAAGCCGCCAATTTGCCGCGCTATCGCTCGGTGCAACCCCATCGCAATTACTTTGGCATGTGACATTGCCATCGGCTTTACCGCATATCCTAACAGGGATTCGTATTGGGCTGGGTGTAGGTTGGTCGACTTTGGTGGCAGCTGAATTGGTGGCTGCAACTAAAGGGTTAGGCTTTATGATTCAGTCAGCCGCGCAGTTTCTATCGACGGATATTGTCATTCTAGGGATTATAATTATTGCGGTGATTGCGTTTATTTTAGAAATTTTATTAAGAAAATTACAAGCCAATCTTGCCCCTTGGTACGGCAAATATTAAAACAGCTATAACAAGTGATAACTGAACAATTTGGAGATCATCATGACCACGTTAACAATCGAAAAAATCACCCCAAATATTGGCGCGGTGGTGACAGGTGTCGACTTTAGCCAACCTTTGGTAGAGACTCAACAACACGAAATTGAGCAAGCATTATTGACGCATCAAGTCTTATTCTTTCGTAAACAGGCAATTACCCCAAAACAACAAGCGGATTTTGCGCGTCAATTTGGCTCACTGCATATTCACCCGATTTTCCCCCAAGCCGATAACCAGCCAGAGATTGTACTGCTTGATAATCATAAAACCGATTTGCGAGACAATGCCATTTGGCATACCGATGTGACTTTTAGCGAAACGCCACCGCTTGGCAGTATTTTGGCAGCCAAACAAGTTCCAAGCTTTGGTGGTGATACGCTATGGTCAAGCAGCTATGCGGCGTACGATAATTTATCACCTGCGTTTCGCGCTTTTTTGGCAGGGTTGACGGCAACGCACAATATTATTCAATCCTTCCCGCAAGAGCGATTTGGCAATACCCCCGAGGGCTTTGCTCAGTGGCAACAAGCGCAAATTGACAATCCGCCTGTAGTGCATCCTGTCATTCGCACCCACCCTGTCACCGGTAAAAAATTGATTTTTGTCAATGAAGGCTTTACCACAAAGATAAATGAATTGTCCGACTCAGAAAGTAAATCGGTACTCAACTTTTTATTCCAACATATTAGCAAACCTGAGTTTACGGTAAGATGGCACTGGCAAAATGATGACATTGCGTTTTGGGATAATCGAGCTACTCAGCACTATGCGACCCATGATTATGGCGATACGGTACATCGTGTCATGCACCGTGCGACTATCAATGGGGATAAACCGTTTTATCATTCAATCTAATGGTTGCTCAATTAATAGATTCAACAAACTTGCTATCAAGGATAAAACAATCAATGACAATGAGGTAAACTAAAAAGCAGATGATAGTGAATTTATCAATAAAATTAATGTTTTAGATTAAGGATTAAATCAAGAAAATGGTGCGCTCGGCGGGTGTCGAATCAGTGAATCATGGCGTACCATAGTCTATAATTTTTTACATATATTCAATAACTTAGGTTATAGATTATCTCATTTTATTCCATTATTACTATCCTAATATCTGCATTTAATGTACACTAGAATGTACACTAAAGTAATATATAAATGAATGATTTATGGAAAAACGTAAGCCCATCACTTCAGACCGTAGTATCAGCTCACATAAAGCTGAAGCAAAAGAGTATCTAGTTCCAGTTAAAGGTCGCCCAAAATTATATTTAATGGTACGCCCTAACGAAACAAAGTCATGGCTCTTTCGTTATACTTCACCCAACACTGGTAAAAGTCAACGTATCTCATTTGGCATTTATCCAAGCATTACATTAGCTCGTGCTCATGATATTTGGCAAGAATATCAAGATTTATTAAGTAAAAATATTGACCCAAACGATAATCGAAAAGCTGTTAAGCAAGCACTACTTGAGAATGACGATAGAACATTTGGCAGATTTGCTGACGAGTATTTTGATACGCTCAAAACAACGCTTAAGCCTAACACCTTACAACGTAAACTAAACTGCCTAAAACTACTTAAAGACAGCTTTGCTGAAACACCTATTGGTGAAATAACGCCGCCGCAAATGCTTTCAATGTTGATTGATGTGCAAAACCAGTTCGTTAAGGCAGACGGTAAACCTACAGAAAAGGCTGAACGCTGTGCCAGCATCGCTAGCGATATTTTTAAGTATGCTAGCGCTCGTGGTTTTTGTAGTACAGACCCTGCCAATATGGTAAAAAGCCAATTGATTAAGCCCGTATACGGTCACCGTCCTGCAATTATTCAGCCCGATAAATTTGCCAAACTGCTACAAGACATTGAATCCTTGGCAACTAAAGTTGATGGTAATACCATTAGTTCACTTAGGCTATTATCTATGCTGTTTGTGCGTAATGGTGATTTACGTCGTATGCGTTGGGCAGATTTAGACTTTAAAGAAGCTAAATGGCGATTTCAACCACTTAAAGGCGAAAGCAAAGAACATATGGTGCGAGATATGGTCGTACCTCTACCCCGTCAAGCCATTGAAATTTTACAACACCAGTATAAAATCAATGGTCATAGTGAGTTTGTTTTTTATAGCCCTTCGGCTAAAAAGAACGGCATAATCTCAGACAATACCGCCAATAAACATCTTAAAGAATTAGGCTATCAAAATGTCCATTGTGTGCATGGATTTCGTGCAAGTGCTAAAACCATGCTCCAAGAACAATTAAAGTACCCAGCAGTGATTGTTGAAATGGGATTGGGTCATATCACCAAAGACCAAAACGGCACAGCTTACGGACGTTTTGAATTCCTTGATGAGAGAACTGAAATGATGCAAACATGGGCAGATTACCTTGATGCTTTAAGCAACGATGAAGATGTGAGCCTTTTTAAAAATCGCACTTCATTGAACCCAAGTAAAGGGATGCCTGAAGAAATTATGAAACAATTAATTAAACAATTAGGAAAAGATAAAATATTAGAATTAATAAAATAAAATTTAATTTTATCTAAAATATACATTATTTAAGAAAAACCTTTTTTGAGAAAATCATGCACAATAAGCTATCTGTTAATATCAACGACTTGCTTTTACAACGTACGATTGAAAGCGAGCATATTGAATAAAAAACTGACTGGAATCCAGAGAGCGTGATCCACACGCTGTGTGCCTTTCCCAATGAATTTTACAACCTTGGTAGTGGCTAGCTATATTGTCATCGGTGTGTCAGAAGAGAATGGAAGACCTGTATTACCGCCTCTGGGCTTGTCGCCAGAGAGAATTGATAAGATTTTAAAAGAATTGGTGCAACTCGAGAAAAACACCATTACGCCAACCTACAACACGCTTACCGCCACTTATGCCATTGAAGGTAGAACAATTTTAGTGCTACGGGCGATTGCAGGGGAACATTGTATTGTCTCCTTTTCCCCCATTTGGGTTGTTTAGGTGAGGGTGACAACTATTCTGACAGTGGGGGCACTCAGCTAGTCTTAGATGCCCTAAATCAAGCCTTAGACGCTCAAAGTTTTATTAGAAATCCATATTTTTTGGAATATTGGAAGAAAATTCTCCTTAACGTTCGTTCACAAATTTTTTTCTGTATTGTTACTCTTATATGAATTTTAGTGCTACAATTTATTTTAGAAACAGTTTTTAATTTTTATTTCTTGCATTACAAGTAATGATATAAATTAGAATTTACGTACTATCTTAAACAAAAAATCATAATAGCCCTATCTTCTTGTGAGTTTTTTATCAATAACTCTATTAAGGGAATATATTGTGCGTGAACAAATAAAGATTTGGAAAGCTTTATTTTTTCTATAATAAATGTTGATAACTGTTCTATTAGATACTTAAAAAGGATTTTTACAAAGTACTATTAAATAGTTGTCAGCTATTTTTTAAGACTAAAACATGAAAAAATCTTATTATATTCTGATCGCCTTGATATTGGCTGTGGCAGTCGCTTTTGCTGTGTATATGAACTACAAACGTACCGCTGATACGACCCCAGAAGGCTTTGCCTCTTCCAATGGACGTCTACAACTACAAAATATCGATGTGGCTAGCCTACGCGCAGGACGTGTCAGCCAAGTGCTTGTGCATGAAGGTGACTTGGTCGAAAAAGGCACGCCACTGGTGACCTTATCTTCTGAAGAACTTGATACTCAACTGCAAGGTGCCGAAGCTGCCAAATTGCAAGCCGAAGCTGCCAAATTGCAAGCCGAAGGCCGTAAATCGCAAGCGCAAGCTGCCAAAGCTCGTGCTGAAGGCGCGGTCACTCGTGCCATGGGTACCGAAAAACGTGCTGAAGGCGGCTATGCTCGTACCCAAGGCGGTGTCAACCAAGCCGATGCGGTGATTGCTGCTAAAAAAGCCCAATTACAAATCGCGCTAGACAATCTAAACAACACCAAAGCATTGCGGAAAGATGACTTAGTTTCTATCGCTGAATTACAACAGCGTGAGCAGGCCTACCAAGCTGCCAAAGCTGAAGTTCTTGCTGCTCAAGCCGCCAAAGCACAAGCAGCAGCAGGTGGCACAGAAGCACAAGCAGGTATTGCTGAAGCCCAATCGGGTATTGCCGAGGCCAAAGCAGCCGTTGCCGAAGCCCAAGCGGGGATCGAGCAAGCCCAAGCAGGGATCGAGCAAGCCCAAGCAGGAATCAACCAAGCCCAATCTCAAATCAATCGTGTCAAATCGATTCAATCAGATATGTATGTGCGTGCCCCACAAGCAGGGCGGGTTGAATATCGCATTGTCGAAGTGGGTAATGTGATTGCCCCTGGTAGCAAAGTTGTAACCTTAGTTGATCCAAACGATGTCTATCTTGAAATCTTTTTGCCAACTGACAGCAGTAATCAAGTTCAAATTGGTAGCCCTGCCCGTATCGTGTTAGACGGTATCAAAGCCGTACTCCCTGCCAAAGTTAGCTTTGTGGCTAACCAATCACAATTCACGCCAAAATCCGTCGAAACCAAAAACGAACGTGAAAAGATGATGTACCGTGTCAAATTAAGTCTTGATCCACAAGTGGCAAGCCGTTACCAAACCTTGCTCAAAGGCGGTATGACAGCCCAAGGTTATGTGCAACTTGATCCAAGTAAAGCATGGAGCAAGGACCTAGAAGTCAAAATGCCATCGATTGTACCAATCGCCCCAAGCCGACCTGTACATCCACAAATCGCATCCACCGTAACGGTAGGGCAATAACCGACAAAGGATGCGTCAGCATGACTTTCGATAACACTCAATCCAAAGACAATAGTGATGACTTTGCTGTGGTAGTGAGCAATGTCTCGCATCGCTATGGTAAGGTCATCCAAGCCATCAAAAACGTCAGTATAGCTATTCCCAAATCTGCTACCATCGGTCTGGTCGGGCCTGATGGCGTCGGCAAATCGACCCTGCTAAGCCTAATTGCTGGGATGAAAAAAATCCAAACTGGCACAGTTCAAGTGCTGAACAAGGATATGCACAATAAAAAAGCTCGAGAGTTTTTACTCAATAAAGTCGCCTTTATGCCACAAGGCTTGGGACATAACCTTTACCCTACCCTATCGGTTTTTGAAAATATCGACTTTCATGCTCGGCTATTTAGCATTGACAAAGCTTCTCGCCAAGCTCGTATTGAGCGATTATTGGTAGCGACCGACTTGCTCAAGTTCAAAGACCGTCCGGCTGGCAAACTCTCTGGTGGTATGAAACAAAAACTCAGCCTGTGCTGTGCCTTGGTGCACGACCCAGATTTGCTAATTTTGGATGAACCGACAACAGGGGTTGACCCCCTCTCGCGTCAGCAGTTCTGGCGATTGGTCGATTCGCTCCGAGCCGAGAACCCAAGCATGACCGTGCTTGTTTCGACAGCGTATATCGATGAAGCCGCCCAGTTTGAGTACATCATCGCGATGAACGATGGCGAAGTGCTAATTAATGATAAAACCACCAATGTGGTGAAAAAATATGCCCAAAACTATTATGATGCTGAAGGTCGGCTCAACCTTGAAGAAGCCTATAATGTGCTATTGCCAGAAAATAAACGCGGCGACAGTAACTTTACAGTACCCCCGTTTGTACCCGACCCTAGCCTACCACCAGCCATTGAAGCCGAAGGCTTAACCAAACGCTTTGGTGACTTTGTGGCAGTGAACCATGTGAGTTTTAGTATCGCTCAAGGTGAGATTTTTGGCTTTCTAGGGTCAAATGGTTGCGGTAAATCCACTACCATGAAAATGTTGACAGGCTTACTTGATGTGACTGAAGGTACAGCCAAATTGCTTGGCGAACCTGTTACCGCAGGTAGCATCGAAAACCGCCTAAAAGTCGGCTATATGTCACAAGCTTTCTCTCTTTACGAAGAACTGACTGTACGTGGTAACTTAAAACTCCATGCCAAACTATACCGTATTCCAGAAAGTGAACAGAAAAACTATATCGACCAAAGCCTTGCTACCTTTGATTTGACCAAAGAAGCCGACAAACTGCCGGCAGATTTACCACTGGGTATTCGCCAACGCCTGCAATTAGCAGCTGCATGCTTGCACCAACCTAAAGTGTTGATTTTAGATGAGCCGACGTCAGGGGTTGACCCCGCTGCAAGGGATATGTTTTGGAAAAAATTGGTCGAATTATCTCGTGAACAACGGATTACCATTTTTGTCTCCACCCATTTTATGAGTGAAGCGGTGCGTTGTGATCGTATTTCGCTGATGCAGCAAGGCAACTTGCTAGCGGTGGGCAAACCACGAGAGTTACAAGCCAACAAACACGCCAAAACGTTGGAAGAAGCCTTTATCGAGTATTTACTCGAAACATCCAATGACAACAAAGTCGAGCAAAAACCCACTAGAGCTAATAATCAAGCAAATGGCGAACAGATCAAATCAACCACACCGCAAACACAATCGGCTAAAGAGACCGGTAAAAAAGCCACCCACAGTAAAGGCTTATGGGCTTGGTTGTCACTCATGCTTGCTTTTGCCAATCGGGAAAGCAAAGAATTACGCCGAGATAAAATTCGGCTATCATTTGCTTTGATTGGCCCTGTGATCATCATGATGACGGTAGCGTATGCTGTGTCGTTTGACATTAATCATTTGAACATGGCAGTTATCGACCACGACCAAAGTACTGAAAGCCGTGAACTTATCCAATATTTTGATGGTTCGCCTTATTTTTCGGGCGTAAAAAAGCTTGACTCTATCGAAGAAGTCCAAACGCAGCTTAAAAGCGGTCAATCTAAACTGGTGCTAGAAATCCCTGACCATTTTGCTTCAGATATGAAGCACTTAGACAGACCTGAGATTAATTTTTATATTGACGGTAGTGCGCCCTTTATTGCAGACAATATCAAAGGCTTTGTCACAGGTATTTTACTCAACTATGCCCAAGACAAAATCCGTCAAACAGGCTTACCCCTTGATACCCGCCCTGTGATGGTGATAGAACCGCGTTTTTTATATAACCAAGGCTTTGCCAGTATTTATGCCATCATCCCTGGCACGATTATGCTTGGCTTGATTTTGATTCCTGCGATGATGACTGCTTTAGGGGTAGTACGAGAAAAAGAACTCGGCTCAATTAGCAATCTTTATACATCTCCTGCCTCAACCACCCAGTTTTTAATAGGAAAGCAAATACCCTATATTTTGACCGCATTGGGCAGTTATTTTAGCTTAGTTTGGATTGCAATCGTCATTATTGGTGTACCGATCAAAGGCTCGTTTATGGGACTAACCATTGGGGCATTTTTGTTGGTGTGTACTGCAACAGGCTTTGGATTATGGATTTCTTCAATGATGAAAACCCAAGTTTCTGCTGTGTTTGCTACGGCGGTGGCTGCCATGATTCCTGCATTGAACTTCTCAGGATTTTTATACCCACTGTCATCGATCACAGGCAGTAGCCATTGGGTAGGTCAAGCTTTTCCTGCGGCATACTTCCAACAAATCAGCTTAGGTGCATTTACCAAAGGGTTAGACATTGACAGTTTTGTGCATAACTATGTGATTATTTTAGGCTTTGGGGTTGCCTATGTAACCTTGGCAAGTCTGTGTTTGCAAAAACAGGAGAAATAAGCCATGTATCATCAAGTTAGCAGGCCACCATCCCCATGGGGACAATGGGTTAAAAACGTCATCACCTTAACCAACAAGGAGTTTCAAACCCTATTTAGCGATAAAATGGTAATTATCATCATTGCTTTTTTGTTCACCGTGTCGATTTATACCATTTCGACAGGGATCACTACCGAAGTGCATAACGCCACTGTGGCAGTGGTTGACCACGACCAATCGCAAATGAGCAATTATATGGTATCGACCCTACAACCACCAAACTTTCAAAAACCCGTGTATATACCAGATACTGAAAAACTCAGTGATGGCTTTGATAAAGGCGACTATATTTTCTCGCTTGAATTTCCAGAAAATTTTGAGAAAGACGTGCGGGATAATAAACATCCAACGGTGCAACTTTCTGCTGATGCCACTGCCGTGTCGCAAGCAGGGGTGGGTATGGTATATATCCAAGAGATTTTTAATAAAGAAAGCTATAACTATCTTAAAAAAACCAGCCCGTTAGACCAACTACCGGTCAAGGTGCAAACCAGCGTGTGGTTTAATCCGAATACTACCAGCCATTGGTTTTTCTCGGTAACCAACATTGTGGGCTTCATTTTTTTACTTGCCATGATGCTAGTGGGCGCAGCGATTATCCGTGAAAAAGAACGAGGAACGATTGAGCATTTACTGGTCATGCCTGTTTCCGCCAACCAAATAGCCTTGTCAAAAATCATCAGTAACGGCGTGGTGATAGCGACGGCTGCGTTTTTATCCTTGATGTTTGTGGTGCAAGGGTGGCTTGGTGTCCAGATTAATGGCTCAATTGCCTTGTATATGCTGGGTACATTTGTATTTTTATTCTCGGCGTCGGCAATGGGTATTATGTTTGCTACCCTTGCGCCGACTTTGCCACAATTTGGACTATTGTCGTTGCCGGTGTATGTGGTTTTACGACTAATATCAGGCGGCGATGCGCCCTTTGAGAGTATGCCTACCTGGGTGCAAAGTATTTCGCAATTCTCCCCTGTGACCCAATATGCCTTATTTAGCCATGCGGTGCTATTTCGTGACGCCAATTTGCCTATCGTGGGACATTATTTGCTCGAGATGACCGTGTCAGGTCTGATTTTTATGTTTTTTGCCCTAAAACGCTTTCGCAGTATGCTTGATAAACAAGGGTAAAGATAATTTTGGCAAAATTACGGTATATTGGGTGTATGTGTTATACCCTTATCAATCGAGATGTTAACCAAATCCAAAGTTAAAAATAGTGATAAAAATGACCGGTAAAACTATGAAGCAATCTACTTTATCTCATTTAATTTTAGCAGGTATATTAACCACTGCTTTTACCGCCAGTTTAACTGGCTGTCAAAATACGCCTGTCAAATCGCAATCCCAAGTTGTTATGCCACAAAAATTTAATTATGTATTGCCGGTTGGTGAGCAAAGCAATATCAGCACATGGTGGCAAAATTTCCATGACCCTGTACTTACTAGCCTAATCGAGCACGCCCTACAAACGGCACCGGATATACGAGAAGCTAAGGCTCGGATTGATGAAGCAAGCGCAGTTGCTAATCTTGCCAATGCCAATAAAGGTATTATGGTAGGTGCCGGTGGCAGCATCACAGGCGTGAATAGTGATGTCGATAACCCTCTACCCTCTAAGGTCCGCAAACCTCTAGGTATGCTTGGTAGTGATTGGGGCGATTCTAGCCTTGATGTTGATGGACATGCTTATCATTTGGGCGTATTAGCTAGTTGGGAACCTGATTTTTTTGGCAAAAAACAAAGCGATGCCGATGCCGCAGGCTACGCCTATCTTGCGACCCAAGAAAAAATCCACGGTGCTCATATGCTAGTCGCTGCCAAAATCGCCCAAGCGTATTTTCAAGCACGCAGTAAAGAACAAGAAGCGTTAATTCTCAAGCAAACCCAATCTTCGCTAAGCGAGTTACGCCGTTACGCCAAAGCGCGTTTTGATTTAGGACAAGCGACTCGCTATGACATTGATGATATCGATATTAAATTGCAAGGTATCAAAGCCAAACAAGACAATCTCTCTGCAGAACGTCAAGCCAATATCCGCCAAATCGCAGTATTAAGTGGTAAGACATCACAAGACTTTGACTTGCCACCTAGCCCTGTCAATGTCTTAAAACACTTGCCCCCTGCCCCACAAGGCTATTATCCTAGCGATTTACTGACCCGTCGCCCCGATATTCGCGCCAAACAGGCGCAAGTTAATGCACTAGCCGCTTTGCATGGTAGCGCGGTTGCCGACCAATACCCTAGATTTGGGATTAATTTTGGGGTATTGAATGGCGGTTTGTCCATTAGTAATAATGACTTAGATAGTACTGGGATAACCGCAGGGCTGATTAATGCCAATGTCTCGGTGCCATTGTTTACCAATGGCCGTATTAAACATAACATCGAAGCAGCCGATGCCCGAGTACAGGCGGTAATGGCGGACTATGATAAAACCTTGCTCACTGCATTGGCAGAAGTGGATAACAGCTCACAGCTTAATATCGCTTTGATTCGTCAACATCGTAACCTACAAAATGCCGTCAAAGATGCCGAACTGCAGGCAGACCATGCCAAAAAGTTATTTAATTATGGACGACTAACCTTTGATGATATGCCAAAGGCTCGAATCACCGCCCAAGAATATGAGCAAAATTTGCTACAGAATGAATTGGGTCAAGCCCTTAATTTGATTGCCTTATATAACAGCTTGGGTGGTGGGTGGTAATTGATTCACTTGATTATAGGCTGATTGTTTAACTTCGCTGCATGATCAGCCTGCCAATTTGAAAGTATATTTTGTTTAGAATGTCCAATACACAACTTATAAATGCATTTTTAGGCTTAGGCGGATTTTTCAAACAATACGTTGCTTTATCGCTTTTACAGCCTTGGTAACTTAGCTCCGTTTCATGAATGAATTGTCGATGACAGTCTTTGCATTGGTAGTTCTGCTTGCCATAGATTTTCCAGCCGTTTTTCTTTATACTAAAGCCAAGACAGCTTGGGCATCTGATTGTAATTTGTGTCTTCATAACCTCAAATTATCATCTTTTTCTCAAGCTGTCTTTTTTATTTACACCTCAGCATACTTTTCAGACCAGTACCACAATGAGGGCTGTGGTTTGAAAAGTATGCTCACTAGAACCAGCGGTAGTTTTCAAAAAACTGGGGTCAGACGATGATGCAGTTGTCTCTCCATTTCCCTGGTCGATTAGATGCGGTAATGAGCCTCTAATTTAATTTATCCTGACACAGAATTTTGAACGCCCTCAAACGATCTCTATGAATCATACATTTAATTTAATTTAATTCCAATGCACCAATTACCGCTTTACCCCAACTTGGTAACTCTTGACTAATCGAATACCAAATCCAAGTGCCTTTACGCTCACTTTCTAAAATACCGATTTGCTTTAATTGGTTTAAATGCCGTGAGATAGTTGGCTGGGGTTGGTCTAACTCGCTAATGATGTCACACACGCATAACGCTTGCTTCTGATTAAGTAGTTGCACAATTTTTAATCTGGTGGGGTCGCTTAACGCCTTGAGAAAGTCTGTTTTATTCATATATTTACATATCCAAATATATAGATTATAGTATAGCTCAATTTTAACAGGTTTCTATAGGCAGTCAATGATTACCGCATTACTCATTTTTCTAGTGACTTTGATATTTGTAATATGGCAACCTAAAGGCTTGGGCATCGGTTGGACTGCCAGTATCGGGGCTGGGATAGCTTTGCTATTAGGGGTAATAACGGTTGCCGATATTCCTGTAGTGTGGAATATTGTTTGGAACGCTACCTTTGCCTTTATTGCTATTATTATTATTAGTCTGTTACTTGATGAAGCAGGCTTTTTCCGCTATATCGCCTTGCACGTCGCAAGATTAGCAAAAGGTAGCGGTAATCGGTTGTTTGCGTTTATTGTGCTACTTGGGGCGGTGGTATCGGCATTGTTTGCCAATGATGGTGTGGCTTTGATATTAACACCCATTGTGATTGCGATTTTAACCACGTTACGCTTTTCCCCTGCGACTACCCTTGCTTTTATTATGACAGCAGGGTTTATCGCTGATACCGCCAGTATTCCGCTCGTGGTGTCTAATTTGGTAAATATTGTGTCGGCTGACTTTTTTAAAATCCCTTTTACCGATTATGCCAAAGTGATGATACCAGTAAACGTAGTAGCGGTTGTCACCTCATTATTGGTATTGTATGGGTTTTATCATAAAGACATTCCTACGGTTTATGCGTTGGATTTAATCGAAAACTCACAATCGGCTATCGTGGATAAAAATACCTTTATCATGGGTTGGGTGGTATTGGCGTTACTGTTGTTGGGTTTTTTCGTACTTGAGCCTATAGGTGTACCCATTAGCTTCATTGCAGGGGTTGGAGCGTTGGTGTTGCTTGTGGTAGCGAAAATGGGTAAAAAAATAACGGTGTTGCCGATTGTCAAAAATGCCCCATGGCAAGTGGTGATATTTTCATTGGGTATGTATTTGGTGGTGTATGGTTTAAAAAATGCAGGGCTGACCGATTATTTAGCTCATGAGTTAAGCCAACTCGCTAATCATGGCATGATGACAGCTACAGTAGGAACAGGGTTATTATCGGCAGGGCTTTCATCTGTCATGAATAATATGCCAACGGTGCTAATTCAAGCTTTAGCGATTGATGAGGCGATTATCCATGACCCCATGATAAAGCAGGCCATGATTTATGCCAATGTAATAGGCTGTGATTTAGGCACGAAAATTACCCCGATTGGCTCACTCGCTACCTTATTATGGTTGCACGTTTTAGCCAGTAAAAATATTACGGTGAGTTGGGGCTATTATATTAAAGTCGGTATTATTTTAACCTTGCCTGTATTGGTGGCTACATTGGTTGCATTGGCAATTTGGTTGCCAATAATTCAATAATTTTAAAACTTAAAAAGGAACAAGTATGCAAAATATCACAATTTACCACAACCCTAACTGTGGCACATCACGCAACACGCTTGCTCTTATCAAACATCAAGGAATTGAGCCTTCTGTTATTCAGTATTTGGATAACCCACCTGATGAAACAACCCTGCGTGATTTAATTACCAAAATGGGTATTACCCCAAGACAATTACTGCGTGTAAATGTGCCGCCTTACGCTGAACGTAAACTAGATAACCTTAGTTTGACTGATGATGACCTTATTCAAGCTATGTTAGCTGACCCACTTCTAATCAATCGTCCAATCGTTGTGAGTGATAAAGGCGTTAAGCTGTGCCGTCCTTCCGAAGTTGTACTAGATTTGATTGATACGCCCTTAACCAAAACCTTTATCAAAGAAGATGGGGAAAAGATTGAGCCGAAAATTTAGTCAAAACACCTGTTTTTATTGAACTTGTAAGCCGTTACTGGGAATCCCGAGTAACGGCTTTCTCATTTCAGCAATAAACTATCGGGCTGTGGTATAAAAAGAATGCTCACTATACCCAGCCATAATTGACATAGTGGAACAGTAAATCAAACGCTTTAAAATGATTTGCTAGCTTTTTCGAAAAACAGCTTGTCTTTCGAAAGACTCGCCTAAGCCTTTGCCTAAAACGATTGTTGTTCCCTTCAATATCAACCGTATGGTATTTACCCACCTTTTTAAAGTCAAAATCAAAGGCGGTTAAAAAACTATCCCAGTTATCACAGCAGATATAGCCAAAGTCAATGCCTAACGCATCAAGCTTGGCTCTTAGCTCTCTAGCCGTCTTTAGATTACGTTTGCCCCATACGAAGGCAACAATCTCACTGGTATCTGAGTCGTATGCATAGACTAGCCATACCTTGTTCTTCTTATGCCCTACATACGTCCAAAACTCATCCACTTGCAGTTTTAGATAATAGCGTTGTTTGGGTTTTATATCATGGTTTGAATTGACTAAAACGCTTAATATTTTGTACTTGCTAACTTTCTCAATGATAACAATGTCAGCAACAATACAGCCTCGAACTAGCATTAAGCGTATCTTGGCATTGATTTCGCTTTTGCATCCTTGGTAGCTTAAATCCATCTCATGGATGAATTGCCGATGGCAGTCTTTGCATCGATAATTCTGTTTACCATAGATTTTCCAGCCATTTTTCTTTATACTTAAACCCAGACAGCTTGGGCATCTGATTGTAATTTGTGTCTTCATAACCTCAAATTATCATCTTTTTCTCAAGCTGTCTTTTTTATTTACACCTCAGCATACTTTTCAGACCAGTACCGATTATTTTAGTTAAATAAGTGAATATAATTTAAGTAGGGCAATTTTAAGCTGAGTATCTTTTCATTAGACTAATATTTGAAACAAAATCTTAACTTATAATTACATTTTTTAACATTAAATTTCATGGTTAATTGTTAAACTAAAAAAAGGTGGACTAATGATAGAAATCTAGTGAACATAGATTCGTATCAAATAAAAAGTTATTAAAGCTTGGACTGCAAGTATCTAACTTCTTATTTTTTATTACGAATAGCTTCTTTATTTCTGAGCCCACCTCCTCTTAAAAGCCGTATGAAAATTACGGCTTTTTTTATTGTTTGATTTTTATAGAAACGATTTGAATAATAAAACTTAATCCAATTAAGTGCATAGCAGATTTATTCAGCTATTAAATTGAGTAAAACCCCTCAAATTTATTATTTAAGTCAATTTGCCATGATATTACAACTTCCTCACCACACTCACCACCACCCCAAATAGCTCCAGATTATCCTTGATAAGGATATCAGGATAATCCGGGTTATGTGAGCGTAGAATAATATTGTCACCTAAGATAAGCTGTTTTGCCATAAAGCCATCATCCACTAAGGCTATCACAATGTCTTTATGCTTAGCCGTTATCGCTCTATCCACCACCAAAATATCATGCGGATAAATCCCAATATCTTTTAAGCTATAGCCTGCCACCTCAACAAGGTAAGTTGAACTTGGATGATTAACCAACAACTCATTTAAATCAATACGGTCTTGCACATAGTCACTGGCAGGACTTGGAAATCCAGCTCGTACCACATCGTTAAATAACGGAAAATACTGTTTTTCAAGTAGTTCGTCTAATAAGCCAATAATTGCCACTGTCATGAATTGCCGCCTTAATGTACTTTTGGGAGTTGTTTAACATTGGTGGTATAACAAGGAGACAACATATCACGGCTCATCTGCCATGTTTTGGTAGTGCCTTCACTGGCAAATTTTAAGGTATGTGCGCCAAACTGAAGATTGATCGTATCTAACGCTTGCATTAGCCTGTGGCTCTTCTCAATATCATAAGCCGCCCTATTTTCGAACAAATCGTCTTGGTAGGGTTTATGGCTATAAAAATCAGTGAGCATTACCCCTGCTTTGGCATATCGGTAGCCATCCAGCCAGAGTTTATCGACAAGTAGAGTTGCCATTTTAATAAATAGACGGCTGTCATCAGATGGGTGTATCAGTTCACTTGATAAGCTAACACTACGTTGTTTTCCATTGTGATTAAATTGACCTGTACGAATAAAAACCGTAATACGTTTGGCTAGGCTTTGCTGATTGCGTAGTTTTTCACAGGCTCGGGTGGTATAAAGTACCACTGCTTCGATAATTTGGGTTTTATCTGTTATACGCTGACCAAAGCTACGGCTACAAACGATTTCTTTTTTGGGCTCAGTAGCATCCAAGCCATAACAACGAATGCCGTTAAGTTCTAAGGCGGTACGTTCAGTTAACACACTGGTTTGTTTTGCTAACGGTTTGATGAGATAGTTGGCTAAATCTAAGGCAGTTTTTATGCCTAAAATATTTAAGCGTTTGGTGAGTTGGCGTCCAACACCCCAAATGTCAGCGATATCGGTTTGGGCAAGCAGCTGTGTACGGTAATCATGGTTGTCAATTACACAGATACCGCCTTGTTGTTTGGCATAGTGATTTGCTAGTTTCGCTAAGGTTTTGGTAGGTGCAATGCCGACACCCACAGGTACGCCTACATTTTTATAGACCGTTTGCTTCACCTGGTTGGCATAGGCATCAAGTCCTATTAATGCGGTGGTATAGCCTGTTAAGTCTAACCAAGCTTCATCAATGCTATAAATCTCACAGTCAGGTGATAAGCTTTCTAAGGTGGTCATCACGCGGTTAGAGATATCTTGGTACAGTGTGTAGTTACTGCTAAAAACCACACAGCCACTCTTCTCAAGTAAGTCTTTGCACTGAAAATACGGTATGCCCATTTTGACAATCTTTTTAGCCAAGGCACAGCGTGCAATGACACAGCCATCGTTGTTGGATAATACAACGACTGGTATATTTCGTAGGTCAGGACGAAATAGTTTTTCGCAGGACGCATAAAAGCTATTGCAGTCAACAAGGGCATACATGTTTCATCAGCCTAAAGTTATGGTATTGATAAATACTTAATGGACTGACTTTAAGTGTAGTGAATTGGTGCGTTTTTTTTCAAGGGTGAAAAAAATGTAAGCGACGATTTACGTCGCTTACATTTTGATTTTGATACGATACTTCGTTTACTTTCTTATGCTTCTATCTCATTAGTTACTTGATAACAAATACTATCTAGGAAAGCCATGCGATAAGGATATATTTGGCTTTCAACATTAGCATTTTGATACCAATTAGATTCCTTAATTTGCTGTAAAACTTCCCAATATTGGTTCGGCTTTGCTTTTATAGGCATTTCATACAAGTAATTTAAATTGTAATTATTTAACCCATTTAATCCAACAAACACATCAGGACGTTTCAAAGTTAAAAAACGATAGTAGCTTGACATCATATTAGGATGTTTGCTTGATGAAATTTCATTAAATTTTTTGATATAATTAACAAAATCTCTTTTTGTTACTTCACCTTCTAATGGAATTAAATCTAGCGCGTCAGAAATAATGATTGCTTGCACTTGCTTGGGCTTAGTGGGATTAAAATAACCCTTCATTTTACCTACAGCAGTTAAAGCACCGAACCATGCGAAGAAAGGAAATTCTGGTTCACTCAACTTACAAACGCCTGCAATAACTCGTTGGTCACCAATGGGCATAGTTTTGAGAGACTTATATTGTTTAAATTTTTCTTGTGCGAAATCTAATAGCTCTTTTCTTTCTCCCATACATTGTTCAGGTTGTTCGTCTTGACGATCTAAGAATTCTTGTCTTGTAAACTCTTCAAACTCATTCCAATTTAATGCATAAGCTGAGTTAATATGGCGTGTTTTCATAGGGGGTTACCTTTAAATAATCTAACTTACAACAATGTTTATTTATATTCGCTAAAGTAATAATATCTTAATTATCGGACATTATTAGTCCGATGATTTAATACAGTGAAAATATCTCTTATTTTTGTCATTCTATATATTTTATTCATATTGAAGCCAAATTAATCGGGAAATGCATGTCATTATCTAATAAAGAAACGCCTTTGTTAAAACAAATACTAACACTTTATAAGGCTTTGCCCAAAGGGCAAAACCACGCTATAACTATTACTCAATTATTAGCTAAAGCAGAAGTAAAATTGGCTTATGAAATGTAAGCATCCGACCATCCCATCTACCACCATTCTAAAAAATACGAGATAGTGCC
>NZ_DALZOJ010000011.1:0-52422 GCF_032004885.1 Moraxella sp. CTOTU47579 | reverse complement strand
TTTTGTTGAAGCTTTTGTTGAAGCTTTTGTTGAAGCTTTTGTTGAAGCTTTTGTTGAAGTTTTTGCCTGCGTAGTTGCTGTAACTGTTAGTGTGGCTAGTATAGCAAGCGATAAAGCAGTGCGGTAAAGCGTAAGTTGTAACATAGGTTGACCTTCTTACAAAAATATCGTTCATGATAGCAAAAATTGATGAAAAATAGTTAACAAATGCATAATAATTTTTAACAGTAAAGTAAAGTTTTAATCAACTATTGGCTCGTCAATTATTGGTATTTCTATGGGTGCTTGTATGGGTAATTCTAATGATACTGCTGACCTTGATACTCAAGCCAACCGTCTTGATGACGGCTAGCGGGGTCACGGTGTGTCCAATGTACAACGCCACCTTTATTGTTATAAATATATTCACCTTGACTTCCTCCCCTTGCTAAAGCAAGGGGATTCCTTCTACAAGACGGTCAAGCCCGACCGCAAGAATGTTCTTACTGGCATTGATATCTCTATCATGCCATGTGCCACACGAAGCACATATCCATTCTCTTATTCCAAGCGATTTTCTACCTTTCGGACTATTGGCGGTGATTTCCCCGCAACACGAACATCGCTGGGTCGTGTATCTCTCATTCACGATTTCAAAACGGCAACCTGCGTTCTCGCATTTGTAGGTCAGTTGCCTTTTGAGTTCAAACCAACCTGCATCGTAAACCGATTTGGCGAGTTTGCTTTTTTTACTGTTAAATTGGGTGGTTTTCACATCACCGACCACGATTAGGGCATTGTCCTTGACTAATTGGGTGGTGAATTTATGGATGAGGTCTTGGCGTGTATTTTTGATTTTGGCATGGATAGCCTTGATACGTTGTTTGTTTTTAGCTCTTTGAGCAATGGCTAACGCTTTAGCATATTTGAGCGTTTGTTTGATTTGTAATTTATTGCCATTTGAGGCGGTGGCACTGTCTTTAAGTCCTAAGTCAATGCCTACACTGCCTGTACCGCATTGTGTCTTGGGGTAGTCTTTGACGGTGATACAGGCATACCAACGGTTACGGCTGTCTTGTACCAATTCGCATGTGTTGATTTGGTATAGGCTAAGGTTGTAGCTGTCCCATAGGTCAATGACTAGTTTTTGTCCTTTGGCTAGGCTTAGTTGCAAGGTGGATTTTAAGCCCTTTTTGCCTGTTTGGTGCGTGGCAATATGCTTAATGGCAGATTGTTTAAATGGTAGCCAACCTAATGATTTACGTTTTGAATTTGGGTTGTTGGTTCGCCATGATAGTTTAGCTTTTTTGAATTGTTTTCTAGCTTTGGCGTGGGTTTCATTGATGGCTTGAATGGTTTGCGAGTGTAACCCCAGTAATTCACCGCTACCTTTGGTGTATTCGTTCAAATCATAAGCTGAAAAGAATTTACCAGTTTTTTGTAGGTGCTTGTAACTCAAGTCATTGACGTAGTTCCATACGAAATTGACCGAACCACTTAGGCGGTTAAGCTTTGCTGTGTGTTTATCTCGTATGCGTAGCTTGAGTGTTTTCATGCAAATTATTTTAGCAAAATTTATGCAAGCGTTATAGTGTATGAGTTGCCTTATATCCACCGCCTAAAGTCGGTGGTTTTACGGCAACGGAGGATAAAAACGAATGGGATTGTTGGCTTGAATACCCTCGATGCGCGGTGCCAAATCAATATTATGGGCAATTAACACCGTGATGTTTGGGTAGTTATCAATTTTGACCAAAAATTTTTGATGGCGGCTACCCTCATTATCGTCTTTTAGCACTTTAATCACCGTACCACACCCTAATACCTGTCGTTTAACGCTGGGATTTTTGGCTTGATAAGCTTGATTAATGACGGCGTTGTTGCATTGAATATTTGTTGCCTGACGTTTTTTGTCAGTATAAGCGCTTGAGTTTTTAGCCGTCTGTTGATTGGACTTTGAGTCCACTAACGGTGAATTTGGGCTTGCTAACTGGCTATTTCCGCTTTGGTTTTGGCTTTTATTTTGCCTTGGCTGTTGGTCGGCATTGCCTTCATGGGAACACCCAGTGACAAAAATTAGCACCCCGAAAGTTAACGGGATGGCTATAGACTTTGCTAAGTGATAGTTCAATTTTTATTTAACCTTTATGGTTGAATGGGTCAATGAATCATTTGACTGAGTTTTCTTGAACTGAGTTTTCTTGAACTGAATTTTCTTTAACTGAGTTTAGAGTTAATTTAATTGGGACAAAAGTTGCTCAAAATCAGAGCGTTTGACTGCACCGTTTTGTCTTGCTACCAGTTGACCGTTTTGGTAAAACAACAATACAGGCGGACCGAACACGGCTAGTTTTTTATAGATTGCTTGGCTATCCGCCGTATTGTCAGTCACATCGAGTTTGACAACTTGCCAGCTGGCTAAACTTTGCGGCGGGTTGGCAAAAAGTGTTTTATCCATGATACGACATTCAATGCACCACTCTGCGGTGACATCGACGACTAGCTTTGGATATTGCGAAAGCAAGGGTTCAAGCTCTGACAGTTTAGTGATTGTAATCGTTTGGGTGGTCTTTGTTGCCGTGAATGCCGATTGCCCTGAAGTATTCACAAGCTTGTTAAGCGGCTGCCAACTATCTTGACTACCTGAGGCAGTGCCTATCACAAGACACGCTGACCAAATCCATGCTAGCAATGCTAGTGCTTGAGTGAGTAATTGACCTTTTTTGCCCTGCCAGCGCCACAGCCATAAGCCAATCACAGCAAACCACAGCGCCCATAGCATCAGCATCCAGCTTGATAGCCATATACGCTCTATCATCAATAAAGCGACGCCAAATAACAGCAAACCAAAACTGGTTTTGACCCAGTTCATCCACTCGCCTGCTTTTGGCATAAAATTACCTTGGGTGGCGCCCAGTAAAATGAGCGGTGTGGATAGCCCAAGCCCCAATAAAAACAATGCGGCAAACCCCATCACAGGATCACCCAGCGCTGCCACACCTGCCAACGCACCTGCAAGGGGTGCCGTCACACAAGGGGAGACAACCAGCGCAGAGAACAAGCCCGTCAAATAACTACCACTTAAGCTACCGAGTCGATTTGCCCCAATTTGGCTGATTTTTTGGAACTTAACACGAAGCGCATGCGGCAGTTGCCAGCGAATGACATCCAACATGTACAGTCCAAGCAGGATAAATAGCCCTGCAAAAATTAGCAAAATAACAGGGTTTTGTAGCCAGTTTAGTATCCCCAAAGATTGCCCAAATAACGCAATCACTGCGCCCAAAATGCCATAACTGGTGGCAACACCCAAACCATAACTACCTGTGAGTAATAACCCTTTTTTGGCAGATGGACGATGTTGACGGGCAACGATATTGGCTACAATCGGCAGCATGGGTAACACACAAGGGGTAAAAGCTAACCCTAATCCCGCTAAAAACAACAGCAATAACGCAACACCGCTATGCTTGGTCAATCCAAAAATATCTTGATTGCTAGCGCTAGCTGTCAAACTCGTTGCCGCCGCCGATGAAGCTATGGGTTTAGTCATGACAGTTGTTTGGACAGGTTGAGAGGATGCCATAGATACGACAGGGGCGGATGCCGTTAACTGCGCTGTGGTTAAGACATCGGTGGCTGAAGCATCGGTCACTGGGGTCAATGCGACTTGCTGCCCCGCTGCGGCTGTACTGCCACTGGAAATCGTTTGTTTGGCAGACGGTGGGCTAGTTGCCTCATCGACGGTTTTAGCAGGGGTCAAGCTAGCAGATTGCTGAGTCGTTGTCGGGGCGGTATCATTGGTCGTCGCCAAGGTGCTGGTGACTTTGGCTTGCGCCGCTTTTGACGTCATTGCGTCTGATTTTTTTGCGCCATTTTTGGTGGAAGCGGCCAATTGGGTGATGACAAATTTGGTCTTTTCAGGGGGATAGCAAAGCCCTACTTTGGCACAGCCCTGCCATTTGACTGTAGCAGGTTGTGAGGTGATTGCTTGATCCGCGCTCAAGGTGGTTGTGGCAGTAAAGGGTTGTTCAAACACAGGCACCCGACCAAAATCCGGGTCATCCACGTAGGTCGGTGCTGCACTAAATTGTAGCGGCGTCGCTGTTACCCCGTCAGGCAATTGTAAGGTTAACTTATCCCGATACGCATAATAGCCTGCTTTGACATCCACATGAATGGTCACTACTTGCCCTTTTTGCTCAGTATAGACTTTAAAAGCCTCATGTACCGGTAGCGGCTTGTCTTTGACGGTCAAGCTGGGATTGTCACTGCCGCCAAAAACCTCGCTTAAACTAATCGCTTGCGCGCTTGGCATAGTGAGGCTAGTGACAGCCAGTAGCGTGCCAAGTAAAGAGGCATGACGACTCACGGTTCGAAAACAAGATAAGGGCGTGGGCATAGGGGGTAGATTTTTCAAAGATAACTTCTCATACGTTTCAAATTCATAGGTTTTAAATTTATACGTTTCAGATTTATACGTTTCAGATTTATACGTTTTCAGCCACGTAATTATACTATGACGGCTAATTTTAGCTAATCCCTGTCCAAAAACCTAGCAAAAAAAATCAGAGTGCGTGACTCTGATTTCGTTAACCCAGTAACAGCACTAAACTATAGCTTAGCAAAAATGTCTGCGTCTTGTCCTTCGCCGCCTTCTTTGCCATCAGCCCCCAATGAGAATAAATCATAGGTTCTGCCTTCGGTACCTGGGATAACGTATTGTAGCTCATTATCCCAGCCATCTTTCGGGAAACCGCCTTTAATATACCCGCCCTCTGGCCAGTTTTTGGCGCCTTGTGGTGGCTTATTTAAGGCTTCTAAGCCTTCTTGGGTGGTGGGATAGCGACCATTGTCCACTTTAAACATATCAATGGCATTTGAGGTGTTGGATAAAGCCGTTTCGGTGGTTTTGACGCGGGCTTTGTCACTTTGACCCACCACTTTGGGTACCACCAGACCTGCCAAAATTGCCAAAATGACAATCACCACCATGACTTCAATTAAGGTAAAACCCGCTTGACGATTTTTTGATACATGAGCACAACACATACGAATTTCCATTTTTTAGATTTTTAGCGCTTTTGATAAGGTGTTAGGATTTTACACGGCTTTTTTGACAATTTGCATACCGATTTGGTTAATTTTGTCGGATGATTTAGCCATTAATTATTTAGCGATTAATTATTTGGCGGTTTTAGGGTTTACCCTGCCAAATCATTCATATTAATAATCGGTAGCATCACTGCCATCACAATGGTCATGACAATCACCCCCATCAGTACCAACATCAGCGGCTCAAGTAGCGACAATAGCGTGCTAATCATATTGGTGGCTTCATTTTGCTGCATCGCTGCTGCACGCGTCAGCATGTCATCAAGCTCGCCTGAGTTCTCGCCGCTTTTAATCATCTGTACCATCATCGGCGGAAAATAATTACTGCGCTCAAGCTGGCTTGATAGGCTTGCGCCTTCGGTGACTTTTTCTGTGGCGTTCACGATGGTATGTTTGATATGGGTATTGGTGGTGACTGCCGCGCCGATGGCTAGTGCTTCCACCAATGGCACCCCTGAGCGTACCAAAATCGCTAACGTACTGGCAAAACGTGAGGCATTCAGATTTCGCGATAATTTACCAAACACCGGCAACCGCAAGACAAATTGGTCAAAAGCGGCTTTGCCTGCCGCCGTTTTAATAAACTTCACAAATAAAAACACCGCACCGATTAGCCCGCCTAATATCAGCCACCACCATTGGGTTAAGAGATTAGACAATGCCAACACTACTTGGGTGATCCATGGCAGCGCTTGCTCGGATTGTTCAAACACTTTGACAATTTTTGGCACGACAAAACTCATCAAGCCCACCACCACTGCCACCGCCATGAGCAGCAAAATTATCGGATACACCATCGCGCCTTGTACCTTTTTTTGCATGGCAAAGCGATTTTCGGTGTAATCGGCTAACTGGTTTAAAATCAAATCCAAATGCCCTGAGCGCTCACCTGCGGCAATGGTGGCAATATAAATCGCTGGAAAATTACCCGAGTCTTGTAGCGCGCTCGCTAGGCTATAGCCTTCCAATACTTTGGCACGCACGCCATGCATCAACGCTTTGACATGCGGTTTTTCGCTTTGTCTAGCAATCGCTTGCAACGCTTGTTCAATCGGTATCGACGCTGCCAACAACACCGACAATTGGCGGGTGATTAATGCCAAATCATACGCGCCCACCCCTTTTTGCCACAATCGGTTGCGACTGACATCGGTTTTTTGTACAGGTGAGACTTCGACAGGCAGTAAATTTTTATCACGCAGTTGTTGGCGGATTAGCCTAGCAGAATCGCCTTCAAGAATACCTTGGTGTGACTTGCCTTGGGTATCCATGGCTTTGTACTGAAATGCGGGCATGTGAGTTCCCAACGGGTAAAATTAGCGTTATTTTAAAGGCTTAATAGGCTGAAATAAAGACTCGTTTTCATTGGAATCATATTGTACCAACACCGATAGCTCATCGCGCAAGTCTTGTTTGTTAAAGCTATTGACCTCAGTAATCAGCATTTTTTCGATTCGTTTGTCAACGGCGTATTCACTGATTTGCGCACAATAGATGGCTAATTGATAAACTTGCGCTTTGAGTGACTCATCGAGTGATTGCAATAGTCTCACCAATTCTGCCACATTGATGACTTGGTAAGGGTAATTGGGAATCGCCGCCTCTTTTAATGGGGTGACTGAATAGTTGACACCGAGATGGGCAAAATAATAACAACTAAATAAATAACCTAAAATATGACCAACAAAATAACCCCGGTCATTGTGATAGCATGCCACACCCAAAAACTGAATCACGGTCGCCGCCAAACTATGTTCAAGACCGCGAAATTCAGCGGATGATGGCAGCAAGCCTATGGTTGGTAAGTTCATTAAATTTTTGCTTTGGCTGACAATCTGCCAACCAATCGGTCGCTGCGGCGGTAAATGATGGCTAATCGACATCACTAAATCATCAACAATATGTAAATTATTGAACAAATGCTGCAGTTGCATCAGCCCAACATTATCGCGCATGTTCAAATATTTGGCGACTTGCAGTTTTTTAGTTTCAATAAACTGGGATTTTTTACTGGAGATATAAAATAACAGTTGGTGGGGTTGGGAGTGCTCAAAATACTGGGTCACCGCATTTTCTTGTGCATGAAACACGGCGGTGTATTGACTGGTAACATCCATTGGGTTAACACCACGATGGTCTATCGCAGGGTCTTCTGGATTGGGCTTGATGTGCAAGCCATGTGCTTCGACAGGTTGACCTTTGGTAGTTGAAGTTTCCATGTTGGCAATCGCAGCTGATAAAATATGGGACAGTGCTTGTCACTATATCATACCCCTATCGACATAACCTAACAGATATTGCTATGAAAATAGACTGGGCATTCTTAGTTGCAATAAAATTCGCTATAAGACATAAAGCTTGCTATAAAAGTGGCAATAACCACAAAACCGCAGCAAACCTACTTTTTTGTGGTTACTCAGGGTTCTCGACTACCGACTTATTCCTCGCTCAAGCTATCAGCAAAATGCACATCATCGGTTCGAAACGACTGGCGATATTTTCGTGGTGACATTTTATAGACGCGTTTGAATGCTTGGCTAAAGGTACTATCGGAGGCATAACCCACTAACTCACTGATACGGCTAATGCTATTTTCTTGTAGCCGCAAATACCGCGCGGCAAGACGAAGTCGATAGTCCGTTAAATAAGTTAACGGCGGCACCCCTACCACTTCACGAAAATGCTCGGCAAAACTACTGCGTGACATTCCGGCGACTTCAGCTAACTTATGAATGGTCCAATTGGTCTCAGGTCGATCATGCATGACTGCCAACGCCTTGGCAAGGTAAGGGTCTTTCACAGCTTTTAGCCAATTATCTGTCGCTTCGGGCAAATCCTCGATATAGTTGCGTACACACTCAATCATCAAAATACTGGCGATACGATTGATAATGGTCATTTTGCCAAGTCGGTTCTGCTCAGACTCTAATGCCAAAAATTTGACCCCCAAATCAAGCATAATCATTTTTTGCTCATCGTTTGATTCGCTTTCTGGCAAAATTTCTGGTAAAGCGCTGAGTAACGGGCGCGTAATTTCTCGATCGTAATGGCACACAATTGCGACCATTTCGGTTGTTTGCGCTGGTTCATCACCTTGGCTAGAAATCGCAGGGTTACCCAAGTTGATAGTTTCAACAGTCTGGTTGCTTAATAACGGGGCAATGTCAATTGATGGGATATCCGATTGCCCCACACCACAAACAAGGTGTTTTTTGCCGCCTGGCACCATGACCACATCGCGCGCGTGTGCGTTGCGATATACATCATCGACCTTAATACTGATCCCACCTGTGGTAATCAAATAAAACACGATACAATCTTTTTTATCTAACTCAAACGACCACTCCCCAGTGGCGTGTATATAGTGATACTGAGTTTGATACAAATGTATATCTTCAAGCAACATACTGAGTGCATCCATTAATTTTTCCTAAGTTATTAACACGGCAATTTAAAAAAAATGCAACATAAACTACAAACTAGCTAACTTACAAGTCAAACTTTGGTAATTGGACTTGAGATAAAAATTTAAAGACGTATACATAAACCGTCATCCTCGTTATCAGCAATCATATCATCTTTTACAGGCGCTGCTGGTTAAGTTTGAGTCCGTAGGGCTACTAAAATTCAGTGTTACAGGCCGCAAAAATGCTTTATTTTTCAACGATTTCAAAGGTAGTGGCATAACAGGTAATAATAATTAGTGGACACTTGTTATGGGTTATACACTAGCGGTAGGATATTTGGGTGTTTAAGCAAATAAATAAGTAAAGAAATAGCTAAGCAACTAAACCTAATCAGCCAAATCAGCCATTTGGCTTTTTTTTGATTTTGATTTATTATCATGCTTTATTATCAATGGCTTAACTATAATCTATAACCATTACATCATCGCTATGAATCTATGAATTCTCATCACTTGCGTAAACAGTTACGTCAACAACGTCTACGCTTATCCAGGCGCCACCGTAATCGCGTCGCTTATCAAGCACGACGAAGTTTAAATCGACTACAGCATCCTGCTTTAACTGGCAAAAACGTCAAGATCGGGATTTTTGCCGATGCCTTTGGGGAGATGCCTACCCAACCGCTGATGGATTGGGCGAGACAGCGCGGTTATCGTATTTATTTACCTGTCGTCACCGGCAAACATCAGCCGCTGGTATTTATCCAATTTAGCCAAAAAACTTGGCGACAATCTCGCCTACCCAAACACCCACTGGGTATGCGCCAACCTGAGAAAGGAAAAATGCTTAACGTCGCGGCGCTTGATGTATTGTTTATGCCGTTAGTGGCAGCGGATAAAATTGGCAATCGTATGGGGATGGGTGGCGGTTACTATGACCGCACCTTAGCCAAGGCTAAAAACAAACCGCTTAAAATTGGCTGGGCTTATGATTTTCAATTGGTTGAAAAATTAAATGCTAATCCTTGGGATATCACGCTTGATGCCCTTATCACGCCGAGTAACCTATGGATATTCCGACGCTATTTGGTGGAACAATCCCATGCAAAAAAATGACAACTCCCTGTTTCAACATGTGGTGATGACCTCACCTTCCGTAACCGACAATGACGCTGATATTGAGATTAATATTGATAGCGATACCCATACCGACACTAGCCAAGTCCATCAACCCTTATACCCATCAAGCGGTGAATTAAGCAATTCAGAAATTGCCAGTGTCATGAATCCCGCTAGATTAACGCAACTTTTAACCCAAGCTGATGCCTTTACCCGAGTGAATTCTGAAGACTTGGACGACTTTTAGATACGTATAAGCTAGACATGCATAAATTGAACACGTATCAACTAGCCTAAAAAATTAGATAAATATAAATCAATATTACAGCGGCATTAGGCTCAGTGCACGATTGCGGTGGTTATTTTCAGCGCTTTGTTACCAATTTATTGCCCTTGGCTGGTCGTTTTTTTCCCCTTTGTGTGACCAGCCTTGCAATTTTTTGCATTGACGCCATTTATATTTTTAAGTCTATCAGCAAGCCATCATTTGCTCACAAATGGTCAGTTGCTTGTTGTGTTATTTAAGGGGACATAGTATATGCAAGATGATGTTTTAATGACAAATCCAGAATCATCTGAGTCGCAAGAATTCACTACGCTACCATTGTTAGCTTTACGTGACGTTGTGGTGTATCCACAAATGCAAATTGCTTTATTTGTGGGTCGTACGCCCTCAGTCAAAGCAGTCGAGCTTGCGCAAAATGAATTTGACAATAAAGTATTGGTGGTGGCACAAAAAGACTCACTATCTGAAGACATTGATGCCAGCAATCTATTCGAATATGGTACGGTGTGCCGTGTCGTCAATACCATGCCACATGAAAATGACGAAAATTGCATCAAAGTGCTGATTGAAGGTCTTTACCGTGCCAAATTGGTCGATATCCAAGACACCGATGAGGAAGAAGCGGTATTACTGGCCGATTTTGAAAAAGCGCCTATCACCGTGAATATGAGCGCTAAAACGCAAAAATCGCACAAAGAAGCGTTAGTTGCTTTGTTTAGTAAATATGCCGAAAACCGCCTACGTAACTCACGCGAGTTAATTCGTGTGGCTGAGCGTATCACCCAACTTGAAGAGTTGGTATATTTCATTGCGACGCGTGTCTCACTCAATTTATCGATTAAACAAAACTTTTTGGAAGTCGATGATTTGACTGCGCATATCAAAGAGTTGTCAGACTATTTGATTCAGCAAAGTGCCGAGCACAATATCGAGCAAGAATTACAAGAAGCGGTCCGTCGCCAGATGGAAAACAACCAGCGCGAGTATTTCTTAAATGAAAAAATGAAAGCGATAAAATCTGAGCTTTCTGACCTTCATGAAGAACGTGGTGAAAATTATGACGATGACGACATTGCTGAGCTAGAAAAACGTTTAGCGGAAGCCGATTTGCCAGAAGCGGTGCGTAAAAAAGCAGAAAATGAGTTTCGTAAACTCAAAACCATGCCTGCTGCCTCTTCTGAGTCATCGGTCGTGCGCAACTATGTCGAGTGGATTTTAGACACCCCTTGGAACAAAACCAGTGATGTCTCAATCGACCTCAATAGAGCCCATGACGTGCTTGACACTGACCATTATGGTTTACAAGACGTGAAAGACCGCATCTTGGAGTTTTTGGCAGTGCAATCTCGCGTGGATACCTTAAAAGGTCCGATTCTTTGCTTAGTAGGTCCGCCTGGGGTGGGTAAAACTTCTTTAGGTGAGTCCATTGCCCGTGCGACAGGTCGTGAGTTTATCCGTATGGCATTGGGCGGCGTGCGAGATGAAGCCGAAATTCGTGGGCACCGACGTACCTATATCGGTGCTATGCCAGGTAAAATCGTACAATCACTTTCAAAAGTGGGCGTAAAAAATCCGCTATTCTTACTCGATGAAATCGATAAAATGGCGCAAGATTTTCGTGGTGACCCTGCTTCAGCGCTGCTTGAAGTGTTAGATCCATCGCAGAATCATAGCTTTAACGATCACTACTTGGATATGGATTTAGACTTATCACAAGTGATGTTTATCTGTACCGCCAATAGTATGGATATCCCGCCTGCGTTACTTGACCGTATGGAAGTGATTCGTCTGCCAGGTTATACCGAAGATGAAAAAATCAGCATCGCCGATAAATACTTAGTACCAAAAGCGATTCAGCAAAATGGCTTAAGTGATACTGAAATTGATATCACCGATGAGGCACTCAAAGCAATTGTACAACGCTATACCCGTGAAGCAGGTGTGCGTAACCTTGAACGTGAAATCAACAAAATCGCCCGCAAAGTGGTGAAACAAAACGTTGAATCATCGGGCAAAGACAAAGCGGAAGATAAAACCGCGGCACACAAATTAACGGTCGATAGTTCAAATGTCGCTGATTACTTGGGTGTATACCAATTCGATTATGGCTTGGCGGAGCAAGAACCTGAAGTCGGTCGCGTCACAGGTTTGGCTTGGACCCAAGTCGGTGGTGAGCTGTTGACCATTGAAGCGGTTGCCGTGCAGGGTAAAGGTGAACTGAGTTTTACAGGTTCACTAGGCGATGTGATGAAAGAGTCGATTCGTGCGGCGATGACGGTAGTTCGTGCCCGTGCTGATAGCTTAGGCGTCAGCTATGATAAGCTCAAAGGCACAGATATCCACGTGCATATGCCAGAAGGTGCGACTCCCAAAGACGGTCCATCTGCCGGTATTGCGTTAACGCTTGCGTTAGCCTCTGCGATGACGGGTATTGCTATTCGCCCCGATATTGCCATGACGGGTGAAGTTACCTTGCGCGGCAAAGTGTTACGTATCGGTGGCTTGAAGGAAAAACTGCTTGCAGCGCATCGTGGCGGTATCAAACACGTGTTGATTCCAAAATCCAATGAGCGTGACTTGGTTGATATTCCTGACAATGTCAAACAAGGCTTAAGCATCCAGCCAGTAGAAACGATTGATGAAGTATTTAAAGCCGCTTTGGTATCACAGCCTGTGGCGTTAAAACCCAATCAATTGCCAGTCGATGCCAGTGACGTTAGTTTAAAAAGTTAATTCACAAAGCTAAGCTCACACTGAAGTAAAAACTGAAATTAAATAATAATGAAATACAAAAAAAGCTGAGATTGATTCTCAGCTTTTTTTATGCAGGCAAAAATTATTCCACCGATTTTTCACGCGGCAAATCACCTTCTTGAGAGGCTGATGCCATGTCTTTATCCAACTCATAGAAGCTTTGATTATCCGCCTTATCTTTTGATGCCAAGGCAAATTTATCACGTAGATTATTGATTAACGCTTCTTCTTCGATTTGTTCTTTGACAAACCATTGTAAGAAATTAAACGTTGCCCAATCGCGCTCTGCCATGGCTTGGTCCACAAGTGCATAGATTTTTTTTGAATTTTCTAACTCATGTTGCCAAACGTCTTCGATACAGGTTTCAAGACTGACAGGATTATCACGCGGTGCAGGAATTGCTTCAATTTTAGCTTCGCCACCACGCTCATTGATATAGGCTAAAAATTTGAACATATGGTTACGTTCTTCAGCGGAATGCTTGTAGAAAAAATCTGCAATGCCTGGGTAATTGTTCACTTCCGCCCAGCTACCGAGCGCAATATATGCTTGCGCTTGTGTGGCTTCTTCCATCATTTGCTTGTTTAGCGCTTGTTCCATTGCGTCTGAAATACGTTTATCGTTTGACATGTTATTTTCCTCTGATGATTTTTTTTGTGGCTAATTTTATAAGATGGCTAATCTTGACTAGACAACGTTATCTTATGATTGGCTACCAAGATTGGCTATATAGTTGTTAAGGATAAAACAGAGCATTACCAACACTATTGCAGTTATTTAATTGCATTGGTAATGACGCTCACAGTATAGATAAAAAGCTGGCAATAAACAGGATTTTTTACTCAATTTAGCTGAAAGATACACAAGCCTTTAACATAAAAATACGGGGTAAAACGCGCAAGGTTATTACGAATTTTTCCTCGCTATTCAATCGCTTTGTTTTGCGTTGCCAACCAACTAAACACACAATTAAGCGCCATTAAAATGGTTAAAAACCCCATCGATAACGTCCAAGTATGACTCAAGTCTTTAAGCCACCCTGTCACAATCGGACCGGTTATCGCGATGCTATAACCCACGGTTTGTGCCATTCCCGACAGTTCAGCGGCTTGTTGGCTATCTTTTGATTTTAAGGTAAAAATCATCATACATAAGGTGAAAATCACCCCACATCCAAAGCCTGATGCAATACTCCAAACCCATACCCAGCCTTGTAAGGGCAAAAACCCAAAGCCAAACACGCCCACCAAATTTCCCACTGCGGCAAGCAACGCTAACGTGCGTAAATTCCACTGGCTAGAGACCCATTTAGTCAACAGTAAAATCGAAGGAAAAGCGACCAATTGAAACACCATGCCCACGTTGCCTGCTTGCGCTTTGCTCAGCCCTTTATCAATGAGTAACGACGGTAAAAAACTGGCGAGCGTATAATAAATTAGTGATTGCAAACCCATAAACGCACTAATCCACCATGCCATCGGGATTTTCCAGACTGATTTTCGGCTTAGTTGTCCTGCTTCGGCAACCGCTTGATTAATGACTTGAGCATCATGGCTGCTAATTTTTTGCCGAAGCCGCAAATGGGCGACCATTAGCCAAGCCGCTACCGCTGCCACAGAGACCCAGCCCCATACCCCCAGTGCAAATTGCCAATTGGACAAGCTGACAAGCCACATCGCAATGCCTGACGCAAAGCCAGCAAACACCGACAAAAACATCGAATAGCTTCCCATCACAAGCCCAATGTGATTGGGGGTGTATTTTTTGATGACGGCCGGGATTAATACATTGCCGAGTGAAATCGCCAACGATAGCAGCACCGTACCCGCTAGCAAAAATCCTAATTGCGGATGCGCCACCCGCACAAAAATACCGATAGCAAGCAAACTGGTTGCCAAAATCATGGTGTTTTCTAAGCCAATCCGCCGTGACAGCATAGGCGCAACAAACGAACTCGATGCAAATGCCATGACAGGAATCGTACCAATCAAACCAATGGTTTTGGTCGTTAACCCCAAATCTTGCTGAACCAGTTTTGCTACCGCACCAAACCCAATAATGGGCGCGCGCATATTGATAGCCAATAATAAAATGGCAATGACTACCGTGATAATTAATGCCTTGATCGGGGCAGTTGCTACCGACATCTGAGACGCGTTAGCAGCAGGGGGAATATTCGACTCGCTCGATTGCGACGCTGAGAATTTCATACATCTTCCAAAATTTTAACTAGGTAATCTATTAGCACGGGTGATTTAATAAGCTTATTTTAACGGGCTTAGTTTAACGGGCTTGAGTTAAAAGGTTATCTTTTAACATATTCGTCAAGCCAGCGCACGGTTTATTCACATAACGGCTAAAAATTCACTGTCTATCCGTCTTGCTCAACCGTTGAGCCCAAATTTTATGATATTAGTGGGCTGCGGTAGATAAATTTTTAACCAATTTATGCTACTATGTATTGTTTGTGCCAGCCTTTGGCGCATTGGTTTGGTAAATTGACTTAGCAAATTGACTGGCCACATTGATTTAACACATTGATTATCTTGTAAGGATTTGTCATGGTGGATACGCTTACTTCAAACGCAGATGCAACACCCGAAATTAACACTCGACTGTGGAGTACCTTGATTCGCAACCTAACGCCCTATACACCGGGTGAACAGCCCAAGCATGACAATCTGTGTAAGCTTAATACCAATGAAAACCCTTTTCCACCCTCCCCCAAAGTCGCTGAAGCCATCGCACAAGTTTTGCTCAATCAAGCCGATCATTTAAAGCGCTACCCCGCCCCAGAATCCGATGAACTCCGTGCGGTGATGGCACAAGTTTATCAGGTAGCCCCCAATCAAATTTTTGTCGGTAATGGTTCTGATGAAGTTTTGGCGCATATTTTTGCTTGTTTTTTTGTCAAAGACCGTTCGGTATTAACCCCTGATATTGGTTACAGTTTTTATCCTGTGTATGCCGATACTTTCCACGTGGATTTGGTGACCATTGCGCTCAAAGCCGATTTTAGCATTGATGTTGATGACTATCGCCGCCCGTGTAGTGGTATTATTATTGCCAATCCCAATGCACCAACTGGGGTGCTTTTGCCGCTGGCGGATATTGAAAAACTTCTACAAGAACATCGCAATGCGGTGATTGTGATTGATGAAGCGTATATCGATTTTGCAGACACACCCAATGCCTCTGCCGTCAGTTTGATTGATAAATATGATAACCTAGTGGTGACCCAAACCTTTTCAAAGTCTCGCTCGTTAGCAGGGCTGCGTGTCGGCATGGCGTTTGCCAATCACTCACTCATTGAAGCATTAAATCGCTATAAAAATAGTTTTAACAGCTATCCCCTAGATCGCCTTGCCCAAGCAGGTGCAGTTGCCAGCTTACAAGATAACGATTATTTTGTTGCCTGCAACCAAAAAGTCATCGCACTACGCCATGATGTCACGCAAGCTTTGACCCAATTAGGCTTTACTGTCTTGCCTTCACAAGCCAACTTTGTGTTTGCCAAACCACCTGCTTTAATGGGGGAAACCATACAGGTATTTGAAAAATTGCGGGCGCAAGGGGTGATTGTTCGTCATTTTAACAAACCAAAAATTAGCGATTATTTGCGTATCACCATCGGTACGGCAGAACAAAATCAGCGCTTACTAGATACCTTAACAAATTTGGTTTGACCGCTGTGAGTGACCCTAGCATGCAGTTTTTTATCAAATGCCAAAATATCGAGACAGGCGAGGTGGTGACTTATCGCTTTGCTCATCAAGCACAGTTATTGGCATTTAGCCAAAAACTGGGTCGCAAAAAATTGGCGATTGTGGATACCCATATCGCCTTTTATGATATTGAGCTAGTGTTTAATCCATTTGAGGACGAAAGCGTGCCCATCAGTGCAGCTGAACTCAATACCGCACTTGATGGCAAATTTTGTTAACCGTCATTTTGCAAAATTTTTAGTAAATTTCCTACTTTATCAAAACATTCTTGGTATTCTGCATCACAGTCTGACGCAATCGTGATGCCGCCGCCTGCCCACAGACTGACATTACTATCTGAAGCTTGTAGCGTACGAATCAGCACATTCCATTGCCCTGTGCCATCAAAATTGAGATACCCCATGGTACCACAGTAAGCCCCGCGCGGTTTGGCTTCCAATTCATTGATGATTTCTACCGCGCGCTTTTTGGGGGTACCCGTGATTGAGCCCGCGGGCAGACTTTCAAGCAATACCGTCCAAGGGCTGATGTTATCTTTGAGGGTGGCGGTGATAGTGCTCACCATATGGTGCACATTGCTAAAACTTTCGATATCAAACAGTTTTGGAACTTTTACCGTTCCAGTCTTGGCATATTTTCCCAAATCATTGCGCAGCAAATCGACAATCATGACATTTTCGGCGATGTCTTTTTCGCTACGGGCAAGTTCCTTTTTATTGGCTTGGTCAGCGGCTACATTTTGTCCACGTGGGCGTGTACCTTTTATCGGTTTGGTAATGATGCAATTTTCGCCTTGGGCATTGTTGGCAAAAGTAAAAAATAACTCGGGCGAGCAGCTTAGTAGTTCAAAATTGTTTAACCCAAGATAGCCTGCAAACGGGGCGTTAGTCGAGTAATGCAAGCTTGGTAGATAATCCACCAACTGCTGATTGGACAACTGACCTTGCCAGCACTGAGTAAGATTAATTTGGTAGCAATCGCCTGCTGTTAGGTAGTCTTGGACTTTGTAAAAGGCTTGCTTATACGCAGATTTTTGCCATAAAGGTAACAAGCTAAGCGGCTTTGGTGTAGGAAGCTGGGCGTCACTGACTAAATCATTTAGCCAGTTTTCGATATTGACGGCTTGCGCCATGGCTTCCTCAGTGGTGGTATGTAAATGCCACTTCTGGTGCTGATAGGTCAAATAAATATCATAATGTCCCAAAAATAGCTGCGGCTGATTGGGCGTTAAGTAACTGGCTTCCCCGTGAGTTGCACTTGCTTGCACATGGTTTGCATTTGCTAAATGATGCGCTGATAAATCGTAGCTAATAAATCCCATCAAGCCATCTTGGTAGCCCACATTAGCCGTATGTTGGATAGCAGACTGCTTAAGTGATAGCTGTTGATAAGCCTCAAGCGCAGCAGTTAATTCGCCAATATCAATAGCCTTAGCTGCCCTATTAGTGGCAGTATCAGCCCCAGTATTAATCACGGTATCACAGTACCCAAAATCGTCGAATGAGCAATTTTGACGATTTTGGGTAAGCTGATATAGCTGATTTTGAGAATGTATTTCAAATATTGTTTTGGGCAATAAACCAATAACATTTTGACCCTCGTTATTGAGCCAAAGCGGATAGATTGCTTGATTATTTGTCGTATTAAACTGCTGTAACAGGGTGATGAGTTGAGAGGGCACAAGATGTTGTAAACTTGGCATTGGGTACATGCTTTACCTTTATGATTATATTTAGCGTCAAAAAAGCGATAACAATCGGGTAACTGTCATCGCCTATTTTTATCAATTATGATCGTCCATCAGTATTTATTCAACAAACTTTTTGATGATTAAACTTGCATTGGTACCACCAAAGCCAAAGCTATTGGTCATTATAGTGTTTAAATTGACTTGACGCGTTTCACGGACGATATCAAAATCTGTGGCTTTCTCATCCAAGGTTTCAATATTGATATTGGGCGCAATAAAGCCTTGATTGAGCATCAATAAACAATAAATCAATTCTTGCACCCCTACCGCACCCAAGCTATGACCTGTCATTGATTTGGTCGAGCTAATCGGTGGCAACTCACTTCCAAACACTTGGCGAATCGCTTCAAGCTCAGTGATATCCCCAATCGGCGTACTAGTGCCATGAGTATTGATATAGTCAACGGAGTTTAAGCCTGCTTGTTTAAGCGCTTGTTTCATACAGTTGACCGCACCTACCCCACTGGGTGCCACCATATCCGCCCCATCAGAGCTTGCGCCATAGCCAACAATCTCTGCCAAAATAGTCGCGCCGCGTTGTTTCGCAGAGTCTAGGCTCTCAATCACCACCATGCCACCACCGCCGGCAATCACAAAGCCGTCTCGATCTGCATCGTAAGGGCGACTGGCGAGTTGCGGCTTGTCATTATATTGTGTGCTCATCGCACCCATACCATCAAACATACAAGATTGTGTCCAGTCTTCTTGCTCGCCGCCCCCTGCAATCACGATGTCTTGCTTACCCAATTGAATCAGCTCCATGGCATGACCCACACAATGCGTTGAGGTCGCACAAGCTGAGGCAATAGAGTAGCTAACCCCGCCAATCTTTAACCCCGTTGCAACACTGGCTGATACCGTACTTGCCATGGTTTTTGGCACTGCCATGGCGCCGACACCGCGCAAGCCTTTTTCACGCATTGCATCGACCGCTGCCGCCACATCGGCACTCGATGCCCCACCCGAACCTGCTACCACGCCAATATTGGTATTGTGAGCAATATCTGCTAATGACAATCCTGCTTGCTCGATTGCTTGTAGCGCACTTAGATAGGCGTATAAACTGGCTTTTGACAAAAAGCGTTTAAGTTTGCGATCGATATGCGAGGTATCTAGGTTATCGTCATCAATACTACCTGAGACACAGGCTTTAAAGCCTTTTTCTTGATAAATCGGATTGAATACCAAGCCCGATTTGCCTTGCTGTAGCGACTCGCTGACTGTGGCTAAGTCATTACCAATACACGAGATAAGTCCTGCCCCTGTGATTACAACGCGCTGCATATACCATTCCTTTTGGTTTAATCAATTGATGATAAATATCACGCTATTGTACCCCTCTGAATTTCACCTGCCTAGTTTTTCCCCAAAAATGTTACAAAATATTTCTTAGACCACGACTATGGTTAGTTATGTTGTCTTAATCCAATATAGCTACACGCACAACATTCAACTAAATCGACAAAAGATATCATTGTGTAACGTCTCTTTACGCATTAAAGTTGAAAAGTGCGGTCACTTTCTTTACGCTGTTTTACTACAACAGTATTTTCCAATAAAAAAGCATCACATCAAGGATAACTCTTATGTCAGCCTCTACTTCTATTAGCCGCCGTGTCTTTGAAGCGCTGGGTCACAAACTAGCACAACTGAGCGCAAAAGACACAATACAAACCAAACACCTAGCAGATATTGACTTTGACAGCCTTCAACAAGCCTTATCAAACGATAAAAATGCGTTTCATGAGCATATTCCCAAACTATCAAAAAAACTACTCGGTAAAACCCCATTTGGCAGTTATACCAAAATGGCGACCTCACTAATCCCCAAGGCAAGTTTTGATAAAGCAACAGATGCGGTTTTTTCCCAAGTCGGTAAACTGTCGCAAAATTGGGCGAATTTTGATTTGGCGCGTGATGCGCGTTTTAAAGACACTTTGGCTACTAGTGAGCGACAAGCCTTAGCCCGTAGTATTGGCGATCAAAACCGTACTTTAGCTGCCCTAGGCGGACTTAGTAACTTGGCAGGTTTACCAGGTATTTTGATAGATACAATGTGGTTGTTGGCGGTGTGTTTGCGGACGATTTTTCAAATCAGTGCAATTTATGACCGTCCGTTGACAGGACAACAAGGTATCGCCATCGCTTATGAAATTTTAGCTAAAGTGGATCTCAATAAACTGCAAGAAAAGCAAACTTTGCTCGCAGGCTTGGGTATATTTGAAGCGATGACCGACCAGTCGATTGAAGAATATAGAGCGGCAGTACTTGCCGAAGAAGACAGCCAATCAGCGATGGGGATATTAACCAAACTAGAAGAACTATCGACGCAGTTTAATATCAACATTGAGCAGTTTAATTTCGGTTTTTTACATAAAGTCATTCCACTCACTGCGGTTGGCTTGGGTACGGCTTACAACAATATTATTATCAATGAAGTGATTGAAATTGCGATGTCGGTATTTGCCCCCGCGCCAAAGTTGACGCATACGACTGAAGAATAACCATAAATAATAACTGAGCTAGAATCAATACGTTGATTTTTAACCGATAAGGTTTTCAAAGTTAGCGCATTGGTTCTTTTAGTTTTGGTCTTTTTTATTTTAGTCTGTTGTGATGTGATTCACAGTGGGTTTGAACCCAGTGTGCTTGATAAGCACAATGTTTGATAATTTGCCTTCCCCTACTTTTCTTCAAATTTTGCTAACAATCATCATATACATCATCTAGGTAATTTTTTAGTTGATAAAACCAATAAAAATCTCTATAATACGCTGTCCTAAAAATAGCTTATTAGCGGTTTTTAGAGATTTTTTGACAACAAACGGGAGAGAGTGCCTTATGGCAACTACAAATCAATTAATTCGTAAAGGTCGCAATACCATTACTGAAAAATCAAAAGTGCCAGCTTTAAAAGCTTGCCCACAACGCCGTGGCGTGTGTACCCGTGTATACACTACCACACCAAAAAAACCAAACTCAGCAATGCGTAAAGTATGCCGTGTACGTTTGACGTCAGGTTTTGAAGTATCTAGCTACATCGGTGGTGAAGGTCACAACCTACAAGAGCACAGTGTTGTACTTATCCGTGGTGGTCGTGTAAAAGACTTACCGGGTGTTCGTTACCATACAGTTCGTGGCGCACTTGACTGTGCCGGCGTAAAAGATCGTAAACAAGGCCGCTCAAAATACGGCGCAAAACGTCCTAAAGCATAATTTTAGCCGTTTTTTACCCCATTTTTTAACATTGTTTGCATAGTTGATTATAGTTTTATAATACTATGCAGTAAGGCTGGTGAAAAGCAACCGCTTAGCTACCAGACTACCCTGAATACACAAGGAAATTATCATGCCTAGACGTCGTGTCATCGCTGCCCGTGAAATCCTACCAGATCCTAAATTTGGTAGCAAAACACTTGCTAAATTCATCAACCATGTGATGGTTGACGGTAAAAAGTCAGTTGCAGAATCAATCGTATACGGTGCATTAGACCGTGTTTTAGAAAAAAACTCGGGCATTGATCCTGTCCAGTTTTTTGAAGATACGTTAGAAAGAGTTCGCCCAATGGTGGAAGTAAAAGCCCGCCGTGTGGGTGGTGCGACCTACCAAGTTCCTATGGAAGTACGTCCCTCCCGTCGTACTGCATTAGCAATGCGTTGGTTAGTTGATGCGGCTGCAAAACGTTCTGAAAAATCTATGGCTTTACGCTTAGCAGGTGAATTGCTAGACGCGGCTGATGGCAAAGGTAATGCACTGAAAAAACGTGACGAAGTTCACCGTATGGCTGACGCAAACAAAGCGTTCTCACACTATCGTTTCTAATTGATACTGATTGCTATCACCTAGGTAGCAATTAGCTTATAATAAAATAGATGATATTGGGTGACTTGAAGTTTGCAAATTTAGCCCAATATTGCATATTGAAAAACAAGCTTGTCATGCATTTGTCATGGCAAGCTCTTATCATACAGCACTTATGTCAAGAGTAAGGCTTTCTTTTATCTAGTTGGTTGTCGATCTTTCAATCAAACGTTAAAACTAATTATTATTCATTTTAAGACATAACTGTTTATTGATAATGGAATAATTTTAATCTTTAGTCCTTAGGAATTAACTATGGCACGTACAACACCCTTGAATCGCTACCGTAATATCGGTATCTCTGCACATATTGATGCGGGTAAAACGACAACAACTGAACGTATTTTGTTTTATACAGGTAAAAACCATAAGCTAGGTGAAGTGCATGAAGGTGCTGCAACCATGGACTGGATGGAACAAGAACAAGAGCGCGGTATTACTATTACCTCAGCGGCAACGACTTGTTTCTGGTCTGGTATGGGTCATCAATTCCCAGAGCATCGCATTAACATCATTGACACCCCCGGTCACGTTGACTTCACCATTGAAGTAGAACGTTCAATGCGTGTACTTGACGGTGCATGTATGGTTTACTGTGCGGTTGGTGGTGTACAGCCTCAGTCAGAAACAGTATGGCGTCAAGCAAACAAATATAAAGTACCGCGTCTTGCGTTCGTAAACAAAATGGACCGTACAGGGGCAAACTTTTTCCGCGTTGTTGACCAAGTAAAACAACGTCTTGGTGGTAACCCAGTACCTGTGGTTGTGCCAATCGGTGCAGAAGATACCTTTGAAGGGGTTGTTGACCTTTTAGAGATGAAAGCCATTATTTGGGATGTCGCTTCTCAAGGTATGAAATTTGAATATGCAGAAATTCCTGCTAACTTGGTTGATATCGTCGATGAATGGCGCAACAACATGGTTGAGGCAGCTGCTGAATCTTCAGAAGAGTTGATGGATAAATACCTAGAAGAAGGTGATTTATCACGTGAAGATATCGTAGCAGGTTTACGTGCACGTACCTTAGCGGGCGAAATTCAACCAATGCTTTGTGGTACTGCGTTTAAAAACAAAGGCGTACAACGTATGCTTGACGCGGTTATCGAATTCTTACCAGCACCAAATGACGTTGATGCGATCAAAGGTGTGTTAGATGACAAAGCCGAAACTGAAGCGACTCGTGAATCATCGGATGATGCACCATTTGCTGGTCTTGCGTTCAAAATCATGAATGACAAATACGTGGGTAATTTAACCTTCGTCCGTGTTTATTCAGGTGTTGCTAAACAAGGTGACTCTGTTTATAACCCAGTGAAAATGAAACGTGAGCGTATTGGCCGTATCGTTGAGATGCACGCTAACTCACAAAAAGAAGTGGATGAAGTTCGTGCAGGTGACATCGTTGCATTTGTAGGTCTAAAAGATGTAACCACAGGTGATACGCTATGTGACGAAAACAATATCATTACGCTTGAGCGCATGGAATTCCCAGATCCTGTTATTTCATTGGCAGTGGAACCAAAAACCAAAGCTGACCAAGAAAAAATGTCAATCGCGCTTAACCGTTTGGCAAAAGAAGACCCTTCATTTCGTGTTCACACCGATGAGGAATCTGGTCAGACTATCATCAGCGGTATGGGTGAGCTGCACTTAGAAATTCTTGTTGACCGTATGAAACGTGAGTTTAGCGTTGAAGCCAACGTAGGTGCACCACAAGTAGCTTACCGTGAAACGATTCGTAACACCGTTGAGCAAGAAGGTAAATTCGTACGCCAAACTGGTGGTCGTGGTAAATTCGGTCACGTATGGTTACGTCTTGAGCCACTTGACACGGCTGATGGCAAAGAATATGAATTTGCTGAAGAAGTGGTTGGTGGTGTGGTACCAAAAGAGTACTTTGGTGCGGTAGACAAAGGTATTCAAGAACGTATGAAAAATGGTGTTCTTGCAGGTTACCCAGTCGTTGGTATTAAAGCAACACTGTATGATGGTTCATACCATGACGTTGACTCAGATGAGTTGTCGTTCAAAATGGCAGGTTCTATGGCCTTCCGTAAAGGCTTTATGAATGCAAACCCTGTTCTACTTGAGCCAGTTATGAAAGTAGAAGTTGAGACACCGGAAGACTACATGGGTGATATCATGGGTGACTTAAACCGTCGCCGTGGTATGGTGCAAGGTATGGATGATATGTTTGGCGGCGTTAAACAAATCCGTGCGGAAGTACCACTAGCCGAGATGTTTGGTTATGCAACCCAATTACGCTCAATGTCTCAAGGTCGTGCAACCTACTCAATGGAGTTTGCAAAATACGCTGAGACACCACGTAACGTTGCTGATGAAATCATCAAAAAATTCACTCATAAAGATGATGACGAATAAATTTGATGGGCAATTTGATGGTTAAACCCAATCAAATTCTTCTATCCTATTCGACACTGAAAAAAATTATAAGTTAGCTAATTTGACCTGTTAAATTTAATGGGTCAAATTTTCATAACCTATAAGCGTTGATAATAAAGTAAATGACCTAATAGCATTAGGTTAATATTAACAAAAGAGGATTAAATTATGGCAAAGGCCAAGTTTGAACGTACTAAACCACACGTTAACGTAGGCACCATTGGACACGTTGACCATGGTAAAACAACCCTAACAGCTGCGATTGCGACCGTAGCAGCAAAACACAACGGTGGTGAAGCCAAAGACTACGCGTCAATTGACTCAGCCCCTGAAGAAAAAGCCCGTGGTATCACCATCAACACCTCACACATTGAATATGACACCCAAGCACGTCACTACGCACACGTAGACTGTCCTGGCCACGCTGACTATGTTAAAAACATGATCACCGGTGCCGCACAGATGGACGGCGCTATCCTAGTTGTATCAGCCACTGACGGTCCAATGCCACAAACACGTGAACACATCCTACTATCACGCCAAGTAGGTGTACCATACATCATGGTATTCATGAACAAATGTGACATGGTTGATGACGAAGAACTACTAGAACTCGTCGAAATGGAAGTACGTGAACTACTATCAAGCTACGACTTCCCTGGCGATGACACCCCAATCATCAAAGGTTCTGCCCTAGAAGCCCTAAACGGTGGCGAAGGCAAATACGGTGAACCAGCCGTACTAGAACTACTTGACACCCTAGACAGCTACATCCCAGAACCAGAACGTGCGATTGACAAACCATTCTTGATGCCAATCGAAGACGTATTCTCAATCTCTGGCCGTGGTACAGTCGTAACCGGTCGTGTAGAATCAGGCGTCATCAAAGTTGGTGAAGAAATTGAAATCGTTGGTATCAAACCAACCGCAAAAACCACCTGTACTGGCGTTGAAATGTTCCGTAAACTGCTAGACGAAGGTCGTGCAGGCGAGAACTGTGGTGTCCTACTACGTGGTACCAAACGTGAAGACGTACAACGTGGTCAAGTATTGGCTAAACCAGGTTCAATCAAACCACACACCAAATTTGACGCAGAAGTATATGTACTATCAAAAGAAGAAGGTGGTCGTCACACCCCATTCTTAAATGGTTACCGTCCACAATTCTACTTCCGTACCACTGACGTAACTGGCGCAATCCAATTACCAGAAGGTACAGAGATGGTAATGCCTGGCGATAACGTTGAAATGAACGTAGAGCTAATCCACCCAATCGCAATGGACCAAGGCTTACGCTTTGCAATCCGTGAAGGTGGCCGTACTGTAGGTGCGGGTGTTGTTGCTAAAGTTAACGACTAATCGTTAGCAAGCATACAAAAGAGTCACTTCGGTGGCTCTTTTTTTATACCTGCTTTTATGCCTGGCCTTTTGCCAAAATTTTATTTACCACTAGAATTTACGATTCTTTTAGGTCATTTTAGACAATAAAAAAAGCCAAGCGCTAAGCTTGGCTAAATTATACCTCAATAGATGCTAGTGTAGACCGCTGATATAGTCAGACAATACTTTGATATCGTTATCCGATAATTTTGAGGCTACGATTTGCATCATGCCTTTATCGCCTTTCTTAGCTGCATCATTCACACGCACTTGTGATGGGTCGGTCACCTCGTCTTCACGACCTGCCGCCCGGAATAGTTTTAATTGGGTCGCGATATAGGCTGAATGCTGACCCCCAATACGTGGAAAAGCGGCTAAATCGTTACCATTGGCTTTACCACCGTGACAGCCTGCACAAGGAATCACACCGCGTGTACTATTACCACCATAATACAATTTTTGTGCCACGGGAGCGTAAGCAGGATTGGCATAACCTACCCCCCAACGTGGTTGGCTTGCATAATAACCTGCCACATTCGCCAGGTCTTGGTCATTTAATTTTGCCACTTGCGATGACATAATAGGATTGACACGCGCGCCTGATTTGAATTCGGTTAGCTGTTTATAGAGATACTTAACGTTTTGTCCGCCAAGGTTAGGCTGTGCAGGAACACTACTAACACCATTGACGCCATGACAAGCACCACAAACTGATTCAGCAATAACCTTACCTTTGGCAATGTCATATTTTGGTACGGTAACAGCTGCAGAACCGCTTACGCTGGCAATTAAAAGGCTTGCGGCAGTGAGTATTTTTTTCATCGGTAACAATTCCTACTAAAGCGTGTTGGTTATGACTCACAATGAGCTAGCGACAAAGGCATTACTTACAATATCAAAGCAACACCCAGTTATCATCATATATATTTATTGCTTTAACACTGGTGAATGTATCTACTAAGTTACAATATTATAGCAAGACAACCATGCGCTTGTCTGCAAAATTTGTAGGCTACCCTATTAATGAACGCTAATCATATGGCTAATACGGCATTTAAGTTAGCTAAATGATTTTAAAACACCGAGGGTTTTGTCGATTACAGTGACAGTCATGATTAAAACCATAATCGAATAATTGATATGGCTGATTATTATGCCATAACTCGATAATCATGTAAAAGTCATTTGCAGGTTGGCAAGCGGGTTTCACTACAAAAAATATCTCACAAAACAGCGGTAGCAAGTGCTCAAAATTTTGGGTTATGGGTATTTGCTGATACAATAGCGCTTTAACATTAAGATTATGTGCTGATGATGGATTTTACTAACACCCTTGCGCCGACTGCGATTACTGACGATAGTGATGCGGCAAAACGCTGGTTGCATCAAACCCAATTTATGCTGTCTGCCCCTACTTTCAAACTGTGTCCTGCCGATACGGGTCGCGAAGTTGCTTTTGCTGGCCGCTCAAATGCTGGTAAGTCCTCTTGCATTAATGCATTGACCCAGCAGCGCCAGTTAGCCCGCTCCTCCAAAACCCCAGGTCGCACCCAAATGATTAACTTTTTTAATATGGGCAATTTGGATCAGCGGTTGGTGGATTTGCCAGGGTATGGCTATGCCGCCGTGCCCGAGGCGATGAAAAAAGAATGGCAGTCAGAGCTGGAAAAATACCTAATTTCGCGTAAAAGCCTCGCAGGTTTAGTGCTGCTCACAGACATTCGCCATCCACTAAAATTCTTTGATGAGCAAATGCTACACTGGGCAAAAGACGGTGAGCTTGAGGTTCATGTGCTATTAACCAAAGCCGATAAGCTCAAATATGGTGCTGCCAAAAACACGTTACAGCAAACCCGCAATCAGCTTAATAAATTAAAATTGCCGTTTAGTATTCAATTATTTTCTGCCCAAGATAGAATTGGTCTCGAAGAACTGTCACTGAAACTTGCCAGTTGGTTGGCGCTACCGGAGCAGGATGAGCCAACGGATAATGAACCTACGTTAGCCGTCTAATCGTTAAGATGGTTTAAACTGATTGGCGTCTTGTACTTGGTTGATTTGCTGATTCAGCAGTGCTAGCAAAGATTGGTTACTAGGTAGCTGCTTTGCTAACGATTTGGCTTGGGTGAGTGATGTCACCGCGTCTTTTAGCTCATTGCGCCATAACTCGCTATACGCGCGATAGCGTAACGTATTGATGCGATGAATCAGTTGCTCATCGCCGCTACGATGTTTTGCAAGTAGTTGACTGGCTTGTTGTAATCGATCCCACACCATGACGTCACGGGGATTTTGCTTGGATAAGGGTTGAAGCAGCGCTAATACTTTTTGACCACTTTCTGCAGTAGGTCGATATTTTAAATAAATGTCACTTAGATAGCGTGGCACATCTGTGCGCTCAGGATACACAGAAGCGAGTTGCTGCAATTTAGCGATTGCCACATCGACATTGCCTTGCTGCGCCGCTAACTGGCTAAATGTCACGACTGCTAGGGGATTGGCGAGCGTATTGATGTCCTTGTCAAAATCCTGCATTAAGCTTTGTGCCGCTTTGGGTTGTCCGTTATCAAGATAATAATTAATCAGCGCAAGCTTGGCACCTTCACTGGTTTTCGCCCCTTGTTCCAAATCGGCTTTGTTTACTAGATAGCCATAGTAGCGAGCACGCCACTGGATTTGTTCAAACAGTTGCGCACGCTGCTGTTGAATAGATTGATAACGGTTTGATGCCATATTAGCTTGGCTATCACGCTTGTAAGTTGCGACTCGCGCCCTTGCTTCACTGATTCTATCTGCGGTGAGCGGATGGCTTAAAATAAAACTGGGAATCAAGGTGTTACTTTTGACAGGGTTTTGTTGGTCTAGGGTGGCAAAGAAACTGGGCATGGCATTGACGTCATAGCCCGCTTGGTTCATGATTTGCATGCCAATACGGTCGGCTTCTCGCTCTTGACCGCGGCTATAGGAAGCAGCAGCGTTGGCAGACATCGCCTGAGAGCCTAGCATGACAGCGGCAGCGGCATCACCATCCCCGACTTTGGATGCTGCGACGCCCGCCAAAAGACCGCCTGCCTGCATCAGTAGCTGTTTGGTTTTTTCATCATTGCGATGTTGATAATGGCGCTGGCTGACATGAGCAATCTCATGCGCGACGACGCTCACTATTTCATCCAGACTTTTAGCTTTATCCAACAAACCGACATTGATGCCGATAAGCCCAGACGGTACTGCAAAGGCATTGATTTGCTTGTCATTGATAATCACTAGCCCCATGGGTGCGTTGAGACCTGCTACCGCATTGATTTGCCACACAATTTGTTCAAGCGATTGCTGCAACCAAGGGTCTTTTATCAGCGCTGCATTGCCGTTGATTTGTCGAAGCGCCCACTCACCGACTTGGCGATTTTGCTCGGTATCGATGAGCGCTTGCCCATTGTCCATAGCGGCTAATTGGCCATTGACTTGGGTAGGCTCAGCCCTTGCCATCATCACTGGATTAAAAGCAGGCGCACTTTGATAGGAGAAGTTATCTAACGCAAAAACCGCTGTTGATAGGGTACTTAATATAGCTACTATGAGCGTTTTTCTTAATAAATAACTAGCAGATAAATAACCAGCAAATGGATTGATGGGCATGCGCGACCTTTGACAGCGAATTAGCTTAGAATGGTGGTTAAAAAATGGTGTTTAAAAAAAAGGCAAATGCTAAATAATACTGCTCAATATACAAATTTCAGCAGCTTTAAAAAGCCAAATTTTGTAATGATATCTTGCTGCAATCTACCGACCACTAAGTACAGGATAAAGGTTAGATTTTCAAAAATATAATGCTAACTTTGATTTATCTCAATCGTCTACACTTGTAATTTAGCCTATAATAACCACCTAACACACTTTAAATTTTCCAGTAGCGATTTTATTACCATGACGGATTCTTCTCAGATTACGCTAAATCCTGCCTTACTCTCAGATGACGCCTTTTGCCAAGATTGGGGATTGTTTCGCTCAGGCGAACATAACAATCTCAACATCAATGCTCAAATTGAGCACTATGTAAATGGTAAAGGACTCGCCTGCCCGATGCCGCTGCTTAAACTTAAAATGGCACTAAAAAAGACCGCGTTGGGTCATGCGGTGTATGTGACCGCAACCGACCCTAACAGCAAGCGTGACATCGCAGCTTTTTGTCAGCATGCCGGATATACACTCGTACAGCACACATCAATCATACCGTCTGAAAATACAACAGACACAATCTTTCACTCGATCATAACCAAAAATTGCTAAACGCCTCTTACAAAAAAGCTGGCTTTAAGGCATACTAAATAACAGAAATTAAAGGACAATTGACAGGCTATTTCATGGCTACAAAGACCAAAACAACGACAATAAAAAAGACTGCCAACGCAAAAAAATCGACCAAGCTTGACGCTAAGCTGGGTGACGATCCACACGCTGCATTTGATGACATCGATGACGACGAACTCGATGAATTTGACGAGCCAGACTTTGATAGCTTAGGCGACGACGATATCGACCTTGCACAGCTCCCTGATAGTTATGATGACTATGATGAGTTGGTGGACGAGGATGATGACGACTATGACGATGAGTTTGCTGAAAAACCACGTAAGACTGCATCGCGATCCCGTCAAAAGAAAGCCATGACCAATGCCCTTGTTCCTACCATGCCGACTGCGCTATCTGCGCCTGGGGTAAATTTAGGCGCGTATATCAACGCGGTTCATCAAATTCCTATTTTGACGGCAGAGCAAGAACAGGAGCTAGCGCATCGCTATACTGACGAAGGGGATGTAGAAGCAGCACGACTGCTGGTTATGTCGCATCTGCGGTTTGTGATTCACATTGCGCGCAGTTACTCTGGCTATGGTTTGCCACAAGGTGACTTGATTCAAGAAGGCAATGTCGGCTTGATGAAAGCGGTGAAACGCTTTGACCCAAACAAAGGCGTGCGTTTGGTGTCTTTTGCGGTGCATTGGATCAAAGCTGAAATCCATGAGTTTGTGATTCGCAACTGGCGTATCGTCAAAGTCGCGACCACCAAAGCGCACCGCAAGCTGTTTTTTAACTTGCGCTCACTGAAAAAAACCAACAACCAGTTAACGCTGGAAGAAGCCGAAGCGATTGCCAAAGACTTAAATGTTACTGTCAAGCAAGTGCTAGAGATGGAAAGCCGTCTGACTTCGTATGATGCATCGTTTGAAGCACAAAGTGATGATGAAGACGAAGGTCGCTATGCACCGCAGTATTTTTTAGAAGATGCGGCTGACCCAGCCGATATGGTAGAAGATGCTGATTGGGAAGAAAATAACAATTCAGCCTTGATGGAAGCGATGGAAGATTTGGACGATCGTTCGCGGGATATTGTACAGCAGCGCTGGCTCAATGAGCAAAAAGCGACCTTGCACGAGTTGGCGGCGGAGTATAATATCTCCGCGGAACGGGTACGCCAAATTGAAAAAAATGCCATGGATAAAATCAAAGAAGCCATGTTAGCCAATACCCATTTGCAGTTGGATTAAACGTCATGAATTGGTTAAGTGTTGGTGCGATAAATATGGCAGTGGCGGTCGCCTGTGGGGCGTTTGCCGCACATGGGCTTAAACCGCGTTTGTCAGCCGAGCAAATGGCTTGGTGGCAAACTGGTACGCAATACTTTTTTTATCACGCGCTTGGGTTGTTGATTGTTGGTATGTTATTGCGTATAAACCTCACCTCTCCTACTATCGCGTGGGTGATGCAACTGGGTATTGTGTTTTTTACAGGTTCACTATATTTGATGGCTTTGGGCATGCCACGATGGCTCGGTGCCATTACCCCGATTGGCGGCACGCTGTTTATTATCGCATGGATTTGGCTTGCGATTAGTGTTGCTAAGCACACTTCATCAGTTTAACCTTATTTAACCATGACAGAAAGCGTAACAAAACAGGAAGCGAAATAATGCCACAAGTGACTTTAAATGGTGACGTCAAACAAACGTTACATCAAAATCTCTTACAACTATTGGATGAAATGGGGCAAACCCAAGGTCGTTTTGCTGTTGAAATCAACGGTGAATTGATTCCAAAAAGCCAATTGGCAAATGTCACCTTGCAAGATGGTATGAACATTGAAGTAGTGCAAGCGGTGGGTGGTGGCTAATCATATCAGCGTAAAAGGAGCGGGTAACTCACCCGCTTTTTTATTTTTGCATTACACTAATTTTTGGTCATGGCTAATAAACGGTTGGCGGTTAGCCCATGTAAAAAAACCGACATCGCAATCATTACCACACAAATCACCCAAATTTTTAGCGCTTCATCACTGGTAAATACGCCCTTATTCATCGCATAGGCAATATAATACAATGTACCAATCCCACGAATGCCCAGTCCTGCCGTTACCCAGCGTTCATTGCGACTCATCCCCAGTTTACCTAGGCTAAAATAACCCACGATGGGACGTATCAAAAATATAAACGCCAAACATACCACATACACTTGCCAGCTAAGAGTAACATCACTCGCTAACGCTTGACCCACTAGCAGTCCCAAAAATACCATCACGAGCGACATCAGCAAACCTTCAATTTGCTCAGCAAAATCATGCAAGCCTTCATGATATTCATGTTCACATTCTGAGCGCCGAAGGGTTAACGCGGCGACAAATACGGCAATAAAACCATAACCATGCACAAACTCTGTGATGCTATAAGCCAGTAACATCAAGGCTAACACCATATAACTTTGCTCGACTTTATCGGGATATGCCTTAGTAAATAGCCAATTTGCCAAAAACTTACCGACACAGTAACCCGCCACCACCCCTGCGATGATTCGCCATAACACATCATAACCCAACCAATGCAGCCAATCTTCTACACCAAAACCTTGATTGAGAGACACTGCCGTAGCAATGGCTATCGCTAAATACACGAACGGAAATGCCAGTCCATCATTGAGACCCGCCTCTGAGGTGAGGGTAAATCGGGTCACATCTTCCTGTCGTTCGGAGTTGGGTGGACCGACTTGGATGCTTGCCGCTAGCACAGGGTCGGTTGGCGCTAGCACCGCACCGAGCAAAATAGCCGCCGCCATACTGAGTCCAAAAATATAATGCCCCATCAATGCCATCGCGGCGATACCCACTGGCATCACAATCACCAACAACCTTAAGGTCGGTTGCCAAGTTTTCCAATTGAGCGGACTATCAAGTTTGATACCACAACCGACCAACGAAATCAGCACCACCACTTCTGTAACTTTTTCGATAGGAACGCCATAATTAAGCGGATTAATTCTAGGCAGCCCCATAAAAAAATACCCTAGCAGTGCGCCAAAGGTAATTTGTAGCATAGGCAAGGATATCGAAAGCTTGCGCGGTAGCACAGGAAAAAATGCCCCGATTAAAAACGCCAACCCTAAAAAAAGTAAAATCAAATTATAGTGTTCAAGCATACCCGTGTACCAAGATAAGTTGCTAAAAGAGCCATGTTACTGCGTCAAAGGTTTATCCCTTATGAATCCATTATGCAAAAAGGTGGGCATGCTATCAATCATTGGTGTTTAGCAAAATACCAAGAGATTTGTTAACAGTTCGAGCGTTGAGTTAAACTTGCAAGTTGAGCTAAATTTAAAAATTTAGTTATATTTGACGGCTTAGTTAAATTTGAGAATTCAGCTAGAGAGGATTTTGACTGACCCTCTAAGCCCAACACTGCGGTCAAAACCGCACTTTACGCTGCGTAGAAGAACCGATGTTCATACCTTCCCGGTATTTGGTCACGGTACGACGGGCAATATCAATGCCTTTATCTTGCAGGTGCTTCATAATACTACTATCAGATAGCGGTTTTTTGGGGTCTTCTGCCTCAATCATTTGCTTGATCATCGCACTGATAGCAGTTGAAGAAACGCCTTCCCCCTCATCACTACTGACTTGACTGGAAAAGAAATATTTTAGGCTAAATAGCCCTTTGGGGGTAACGATGGTTTTGCTGGTAGTGATGCGAGAAACGGTTGACTCATGTAGGCCCACTTCATCTGCCACATCTTTGAGTACCATCGGCTGCATGGCCATGACGCCTTGCTCAAAAAAAGCCTGCTGACGTTTGACGATACAGGTTGCAACTTTTAGTAGATTTTGATTACGCTCTTCGATACTACGGATAAACAGCCGCGCATCATACAACTGCTCTTTTAGATAGACGCCTTGTTCACTGTTGTCATTGCGACTGACAAGCTTGGCATACATTTGGTTAATACGCAGTTTTGGCAAGGTTTCTGGGTTTAGGCTGACTTCCCAATGCTGCCCTCGCTGCACAACAATGACATCAGGAATGTCGTAGCTTTCAATGCCTTTATCTAGCTGGCGCTGTGATTTTTCATAAGACAGTGCAGGATTGGGGTTTAATGTGCGCAATAAGGCAAGGGCAGGCTGAATCTCAGAGACATCAAGATTGGATGATTTAAGCAGTGCATTGATGTTATTGTTGGCAAAAAACTCTGAATGCATCAAAATTTGCTTGGCTGCTTGCCAAGAGGGGGTATCACTCGGCAATTTATTGAGCTGAATCAGCAAGCATTCTGCCAAATTTCTTGCACCAACGCCCAGTGGCTCGCAGTTTTGTATTTGCTTAACCACAAGTTCAATGTCTTCAAGCGCCAAGTCCACGTTTTCAACTTGATAAAATGACAACATGGTATCAAAACTTTGAAATAGCTCATCATTCGATAACGTGATAAAACCGCGCTCGTCCATGCTATCAATCAGATACTCCGCCATCAGCATATCGATGGTGGAGAGCCGTCTTAAATTCAGTTGCCAACGGACATAATCTTGAATGTTTCCTTGCGTGGCAAGCTTATAATCATCCTGACTGTCTTCGCTATCAATGCCCGTGGTTGCCGAAGATTCATAGCTATAGATATCATCCCACTGCGCATCCACAGGCATATCGATTTGCTGGCTGCTAAGATGCTCGCTACTATCAATGCTGTCTAAGCCAAATTCCTCATCATAGCGATAATCGCTGTCTGCATAACTGTCCCTATTGTTGTCCCCATAACTGTCACTGTCACTGTAACTATCACTTGGGCTATGACTTGCATACTCATGCACTGCCGAAGGTTCACTGTGCTCGGGATAATCTTCGCTAGCAGAAGCAGGATAAACATCATCCGACGCTAAATAATCTTCCAACCCCTCAGTTTCATGATGGGTATAGTCATCCCAATCAACTTCAGACAACGCAACACCTTCTACTTGATAGTCATCATCATAGTCGTTATCCATGTCTTGTTCTGGATATTTTTCGCCATCGGGTAGGTTATCGGCGTCGTCATAAGACGTCTCCCACTCTTCCTCACGCTCAAGCATAGGGTTGCTATCGAGTTTAAGCTGCACTTCTTGTTCAAGCTCAAGACTCGATAATTGCAGCAAGCGAATTGCCTGCTGCATTTGCGGGGTGAGTGTCATCCCCGTCGTTAGCTTTGCCCCAATACCAATTTTCATAACGCGTTTTTTTAAGCCTTACTCTAATGAGGTTAGTTTAGATGGTGTGTCTATGGTGTGTTCATGCTCTGCTAGGTTGCTAGTTTAGTATTGTTTCAACAAGATATGCTAGTATTTTTTGACATTCAGCCGTATATTAATTATCTGCACTTAGCTTAACTGTGCTTAGCTTTACTTAGCTGCAGCACCCACAAATTTCCCTAAATTTTTTGCTTACGAAATCAAACCATGACAAAACTGACAAAATTTGCGATTATTGAACTCAATAGCCAGACCGATATCTTAGCAAATCTTCAATCTATTGAATTAGGTATTAAAATTGCCAGTGAACGCGGCACCCGCATGGTGATTTTGCCAGAAAACGCTTTTTGTTTTGGCAAACAGGGTTTTGCCAGTCAATATTTTGATGCCTTAAAAGCTTGGTCGGCACAGGCTGCCCGTCACTACGGTGTGTATCTGCTGGCAGGAACCTTGCCCTGCCCGTATCGACCTGATGGTACGCCTGTGGCTGACGGCAAACTTCGGCAAAGCTCACTATTATTTGACCCTGCTGGCGACTGCTTAGCGCGCTATGACAAAATTCATTTGTTCAAAGCCACCGTCAATGATAGCACAGGCAACTATGATGAAGGTAGAACCTTCGAAGCCGGTAATGCGCTCATTGTGGCGGATACCGAGTTTGGCAAGGTCGGCATGATGGTATGTTTTGATATTCGTTTCCCCACCCTTGCGGTCAAACTACGCGAACTAGGCGCAGATATATTGACCGCGCCTTCGGCGTTTACCTACCAAACAGGGAAAGCACATTGGCATGCGCTACTCACCGCAAGGGCGCTCGATAGTCAGTGCATGGTCATTGGCGCAGGTCAGACGGGTGACCATGTGGTCAATCCCTCAGCGCCTAGCAACGTTCGCAGCACTTGGGGGCATAGCGAATTTATCAGCAGTGATGGTGAGCGCGTTTTGACACAAAAAATCAATGCAGCAACCGACGCAGCAAATGATGCAGTAACCCGAGATTTTGATATCACTAACAATTTAGCGCATTTACCTTTATCCGCCAAAGCAGCAAGCTGGCTGCCTAAGTCAGATAATCGCCAACAGCTTGACCAAACTGCTGATAAGACAACCTTTTACCAACAAGCGCCGAGCGTGATTTTTGCTGACTTTGATGCGGATGCGCAGCAAATAACTCGGCAGAATATTGCGTTGCTCGAATGTCAAAAATTGAATATCATAGCAAATAATATCTAACGACCCTTAAGCGAAAAATGGATAATCCACTTTTTGAATATTTAAAGAATAGCCCAATTTTTAGCCGTCTTGATCCTTATATGTTTCAAGTGGTCGAGAACTCATTGCATTTTAAACAGTTGAGTCCGCAAGAAGTATTATTTACGGAAGGCGAGCATGGCGATTTTATGGCGTTTTTGCTGATTGGGGAGCTATCAGTCATTAAATACAGCCCTTCAGGGGTAGAAATTAAAGTCGGTGAAATTCGGGCGGGCGAAAGTACCGGTGAAATGGCACTGTTAGATTTATTAACTCGCTCCGCTACCATTAAAGCCGCCAGCCTGTGTGCGCTTGTCACCTTGTCCCGCGCTGACTTTGAGCGACTTTTATCAGATTATCCTCGTATCGGTGTTGAGATGCTGCGTGGCTTAGCGATTATCTTGAGCCTTAATCTTCGCCGTACTTCTGAGCATTTGACTCGCGCGGTAAATGCTTAATATGGCTAAGCTTAAGGTGGCTAGGCTTAATATTTTTTCCATGCCTAATATTACTGCTTAACCTGCCTACTATTGTGCGCTATCGTCGTGAGCGGGGATGCGCTTTGTCATACACTTGCGATAAATGCCCAAAATCCAAATGGGTATAAATCTGTGTGGTACTAATATCACTGTGTCCTAGCAGTTCTTGAACGCCACGCAAATCACCACTATCACTTAAAATATGTGACGCAAAACAGTGTCTTAGCAAATGCGGGTATAAGTCTTGTGCGATGCCTGCTCGTTTAGCCTGTAGCTTGATACGCAGCTGCACGGTGCGCGTTGAGATACGCGTCCCATAACGCTCACTGACAAATACCGCAGGGTCTTGCTCCTCCACCCACAGCGAGCGATGCGGCAAATAGTTGATGAGTGCCTGCCAGGCTTTTTCGCCAATCGGTACGATGCGCGTTTTTCCGCCTTTACCCAGTACTCGTAACAGCCGCTGTGATTTGTCGATATCAGACATATTGAGTCCCACTAGCTCGCCAACCCGTAAACCACTGCCATACAGTAATTCTAGCATGGCTTTATCGCGAATCCATAACCGCGCTTCATGGCTATCTTCTGGCGCAGCTTGGTCTAATAACTGGGATAATATATCGATATCAAGTAATGTGGGCAAGGGTCTCGGGGCGCGTTTGAGACGTATGGTCGTGGTGGGATTTAGTGTCATCAGCTGCTGAGCAATCAACCATTTATAAAGTTGACGCAACACGGTCAGTTCATATTGACTACTGGATTTGGATATTTTATCGACATCCAATCGTTGAATTAGGAAGTCTGACAACTGCTGACGGGTGATGTGACAAAGCTCGGTCTGTTGCTCATAGCAATACGCCAAAAAAGGCTGTAGCGCTTGGCGATAACTTTTGATAGTCGCCGCGCTATAACGCTTACTACTTAGCTCAGCAAGCCAGCGATCTACCAAAGCTTGGTCATCCGTGTTGAGCGCAGTCACTTCCTCATGCGGCGTTAAGTGGGTGGGCAAATCATCGTTTGCTGATTTGCCTACACGGTTGCGCTGATTTTTCCCTTGACTATTTTTGCCTTGACTTAGGCTACGGCTAGTTGGCATAGTGTCGGTTAGCGAGGTTGGGGTCTATTCATGGTAAGGATGTCCCTCATCTGAGCGATGTTCCTCACTTGATTGCGCCGGCGCAAATTTCAGCCCCGCACCTGCCATCAAACCCTCAGGACTAAACACCCCTTCGTACACAAAGGTCGCAGGACCGGTCATATACACAGGATAGCCTTCTTGCCAACGAATCACCAAACTGCCGCCATACAACTGGGCTCGAATATCCACGCCTTCATCTAGCCAGCCTTCACGCACCCCTGTGGCAACGGCAGCACACGCGCCCGTACCACAGGCTTGCGTTTCGCCCACGCCGCGCTCATAGACGCGTAGACGGATATGGCGATTATTCATCACCTGCATAAACCCCACATTGACACGCTCAGGAAATGCAGGGTGGCTCTCAATCGCTTTACCGAGTTTTTCCACCTCAGCGGTCAATACATCATCTACTTTGATGACGGCATGGGGATTGCCCATATTGGCGACATAGAGTGTCACAGGCGTACCATCCACATTGAGCCGATATGAGTTTTGAACTTTAGTAATGGTTTTGGGGGTAAAAGGAATCTCATCGGGCTCGAATTTTGGTTTTCCCATATCCACTTTTACCCAGCCATAATCATCGGTGCTAAGGGTGATAATACCGCTGGCGGTTTCCACCCGAATACGCTGTTTAAATGACAATTTACGCGCCTGCACAAAGCGGGCAAAACATCTAGCGCCATTGCCGCATTGCTGCACTTCACTGCCATCTTTGTTAAAAATACGATAGCGAAAATCGACATCAGGGCGGCTTGGCGGCTCAACAATCAGCAACTGGTCAAAGCCAATGCCTAAGTGTCTATCCCCTAACAACGCTACCAACTCTTTGGTCAAGTGAAGTCGCTGTGTGACTAGGTCAATGACCATAAAGTCATTCCCCAGTCCATGCATTTTGGTAAATTCAATTAACATTGTTATTCCTTAAAATTATTTTGATTTATGCACGCTATCTTATCATGATAGCTGATTTTTTATAAGGTAATTGAGGAACAAAAAAACCTTAGCAAGTCAAGCAAATTTGGGCTCGGTTACTAAGGTTTTGGTTTCAGTTTCTAAGGTTTTGGGCTCAGCGGGACAAATAAGGCTTAGCGTTGCCAGCAAAGCCAGCAAACCTTATAGGATAGATTTAATCTACCAATTTTTCTTTTTGCCAAAGGCTCTCAACCGTTTCACGCTCGCGAATCACATGAGCGTGACCATCTTTGACCAAGATTTCACAAGCACGAGGGCGGCTATTGTAATTGCTCGACATTACAAACCCATACGCCCCTGCGCCTGTGATGGCTAGGATATCATTGTCAGCCAACGCTAACACACGGTTTTTTGCCAAAAAGTCGCCCGTCTCACAAATCGCCCCGACCATATCCCATACTTTGGGTTCAACCGGTGAGTTCAACTGTGTGGGGATGACCGCCATCTCTGACTGATAAAGTGCCGGACGAATCAAATCATTCATCGCGGCATCGACAATGGCAAAATTTTTGTGTTCGGTAGGTTTTAAAATATCCACGCGGGTCAACAATACACCTGCATTGGCAACGATGCTACGACCTGGCTCTAAATAGAGTGTTAAGCCTAAAGTTTTCAGTTTTGGTAACAGTAACTGCGCAAATTCTTCAATACTTGCAACGTCTTCGTCAATATACTGCACACCCAAGCCACCCCCCAAATCAATATGCTCAAGCGCAATACCTTGCTTGGCAAGTGCGTGAATCATCTCAATGACTTTATCCAATGCATCCATAAAAGGCTGAACTTGGGTCAACTGCGAGCCAATATGACAATCAATACCGACGACTTTTAAGTGCGGTAAGTCATGGGCAATTTGGTAGATACGGGGCGCATCTTCATGGGTAATGCCGAATTTATTTTCTTTGAGCCCTGTGGAGATATATGGATGGGTTTGCGCGTCGACGTTGGGATTGACGCGTAGCGAAATTGGCGCTTGCTGCTGTAGTTTGCCTGCCACTGCATTGATGCGGTACAGCTCAGCTTCTGATTCGACATTAAAGCAAGCAATCCCTACTTCAAGGGCAGTGCGGATATCTTCGGCGGTTTTGCCAAGTCCTGAAAATACGATTTTTTTGGGGTCGCCGCCCGCAACCAAAACCCGCGCAAGCTCGCCCCCTGTAACAATATCAAACCCTGCCCCTGCTTTAGCAAGTTCGTTTAATACCGCAAGGTTACTATTGGCTTTTACCGCATAACAAATCTGATGCTCAATCTCAGTAAAACTATCATCATAAGCTTTATAGGCTGCCAAAATCGACTGCTGACTATACACATAGGTCGGTGTGCCGAAGGTCTTTGCGATATCCGCAAGACTGACGCCATCCATCATCAAGGCAGTGCCATCATAACTCAGACAGTTGATTGACTTGACGTGTTCGGTCGGGTTGATCGCTAAACTTGCAGCTGCATCATCAGTAATCATTTTTACCTCCAACCGATGGCACAGATGGCACCGATGGCGTGGTCGCTGAGTGAGGCGCTGATTGCGGCGTTGGGGCTGCACTATTATCAATCATGACGTTGGGATCTTGGATGTTGACATCGACTTTGGTATCAGAGGCATTGGCAGTGGTGCTGGTCGGTTTGGCGGCCGCATCGACTACTTGTTGGCTATTGTTGCTGGGTAGGTACAATGCCCCTTTTTGCCCACATCCTGTCAGCATATGGGTTGCCAACATCACCGTCAGCACGGCGATTGTTGGGGATAGTTTTGAAATTTGCATGAATGCCCTTAATTTTAAGAATAAAATAAGTATAAAAATAAAATTTGCGATGGGGTTATTGTAGCTGTTTTTGCGTTTTATAAGCAATTATCTCACCTTACTAAAGATGAGCATTAAATCCATGATTTTTGTTATTTTTTCATTTTGTTGAAACTATCGTTATTGTGATATGCTTTTTCGCTATAGTGATGACAACAAAAATTTGGCAAAAAATTACCACAATACAATTTTTTTAATCTACAATAAATTACTTAAGACAAGGATAGCTTAAAATTTAATCCAGTTAGGAAGGGGCTTGTTGCAAGGAGTGCACAAGATCTTGTCTAAAGGAACAGCCATGCAAAATCCGATCTTAGTACTTAATTGTGGGTCTTCATCAATCAAATACGCGTTATTAAGCAATGACAGCAGCGAGCGCGTTGCCGGTCTTGCGGAAAACTTGGGCTTAGACACGGCACGTATCAAACACACCGACCTCAATGGGGAAAAAGTCGAAATCTCTTTGGCAGGCGCCAATCACCAATGGGCGCTGCAAAAAATATTGGGTTTATTAGCAGCTTACAAACCCGTTGCCGTGGGTCACCGTGTGGTGCATGGCGGACGTGAGTTTTCTCATGCTGAAAAAGTCAATGACCATGTCTTGGCGGAAGTCAAACGGCTAAAAGTATTGGCACCACTGCATAACCCCGCCCATGCCTTAGGTATTGAAGCGGTGGAAAAAATCTACCCAGATTTACCGCAAGTGGTCGTGTTTGATACCGCCTTTCACCAAACCATGCCCGCCAAAGCCTACCGCTATGCCATTCCAAAAGATTTGTACAATGAGCATTATATCCGTCGCTATGGCTTTCATGGTAGCTCGCACGCCTATGTCAGCCACCGCGCTGACAGCCTAGCCCCTCATGACCAAGCCAATGGTTGGATTACGGTACATTTGGGCAATGGTTGCTCGTTAACCGCTGTGTATGATGGCAAAAGCTTGGACACCAGTATGGGTCTGACCCCACTGGAAGGTGTGGTCATGGGTACGCGCAGTGGTGATGTTGACCCAAGTTTGCATATTCACTTACACCGTATTTTGGGCTATAGCCTTGACCAAATTGATACAATTTTAAATAAACAAAGCGGGTTGTTGGGCATTTCAGGTATCTCAAGCGACATGCGCACGGTGGAGCAAGCCGCCAATGAAGGCAACGAAGATGCCAAACTTGCCATCGAAATTTTCTGTTATAAAGCAGCCCGTTATATCGCTTCACTCAGCTGTGCATTACCGACTTTTACTGGCTTGGTCTTTACCGGTGGTATCGGTGAAAACAGCGCCTCAATTCGCCAAAAAATCTTACAAAACTTGCCGCATTTTGGCATCAAAGCGAATCTTGAAAAAAATGCTGAACTCTCGCGCGGCGCCGAAGGTAGCTTCCACCAAGCCGACAGCCTACTGCAATTGTGGGTGATTCCGACCGATGAAGAATACCAAATCGCCAAAGAAACCAAAGAAGTCTTAGGTTTATAAACCCTCTCACCCTGATGACCCATCAGGGTTTTTAGTTTGAATAAAATAACAAATAGGAACTATCATGCAAACTATTTTATTTGTGCCTACCAGTAGCGGCATTGGCTTGACCTCAGCTTGTTTGGGTTTTATCCGTGCACTTGATTATATCGGGCTAAAAGCCGGATTTTTAAAACCCTTTAGCCAAAATATCACTGCCAATCATGAGAGTGATGACAGCTCAAGTGTGCTTGCAAAACATGCCTTTAACTTAAACCCGCCACCCTCCATTGACCGCAGCCGCTTAGAGCGCGTGATTGGGGATGGTCAGTTAGATGACTTGATGGAAGAAGTGGTTGCCAAACACCAAGCATTGGCTGAGCAATGTGACGTTATCGTCTGTGAAGGTCTGGCTGCCGACAATGATTCAAGTTATGCAGAATTGGTGAATTTAGCCATCGTCAACGCGCTAGATGCCAAAGTCATCTTGGTCAGTAGTGGCGATATTGCAAACCCTGATAGTTTGGTGGACAAACTAGATATTTTTGCCCGTGATTTTGGCGGTATGGCAAGCGAGCGTACGCTAGGCACGATTTTGATGCGCGTCAAAAACGTGGACAACCACTATGATGAAGCACCCGTCGCGCCTGGTAAAGCCAAAGTTGATTTGGCAGCGGAGCAGTTACAGGCGATTAAATCCCACTCGCCTTATTTTGACTCCGATAAATTTCGCTTGATTGGCGTAGTGCCTTTTAGTAACACCTTAAGTGTCCCCCGTACCTGGGATGTGGCTCGTGAGCTTGATGCCAAATGGCTCAATGAAGGCGACGCCAAAAACCGTCGTGTGCTCAATACTTTACTGGTTGCGCGTACCGTTGCCAATATTGAAGATTCTTTCACCCGTGGTAACTTACTGGTGACGGCAGGCGACCGAGACGATTTGATTTTGGCGACTGCGCTTAGCACCATGAATGGTGTACCGCTAGCAGGTCTTATTCTGACAGGCGGTATCGTGCCGAACCAAAAGATTATCAATCTGTGTCGCCCCGCTCTAAAAACAGGGATTCCTGTGATGCTGGTTGACACTGACAGCTTTGATACTGTTACCAAACTTAACCACATCAGCCATGAAATCCCCGCAGATGATACCACTCGCGCCAGTGAAGTCACCGATTTTGTCGCCGCGCATTTGGATTTGGACTGGATCAAAACCACTTTTAGTCAAGGCAACAACAACCGCAAACTCTCGCCTTCGGCTTTTCGTCATACCTTGGTCAAAAAAGCCCAAGCCGCCAAAAAAACCATCGTATTGCCTGAGGGCAATGAGCCACGTACGGTTGAAGCGGCGGTCATCTGTCAAAATCGTGGTATTGCCCATTGTATCTTACTTGCCAAACGCAGTGAGGTCGAAGAGGTTGCCAAGAACTTGGGGCTCACCCTACCTGAAGGCCTGCAGATTCTTGACCCAGAGACCTTGATTGACAAGTACGTCAAGCCTATGGTTGAGCGCCGTAAAGGCAAACTCGATGAACTACAAGCCCGTGAGCAGCTCAAAGACACCGTCGTACTGGGTACCATGATGCTGCACTTGGGTGAAGTCGATGGTCTGGTATCTGGCGCCGTACATACCACCGCCAATACCGTCCGCCCTGCGTTTCAGTTAATTAAAACAGCGCCGCAGTATTCACTGGTTTCGTCAATTTTCTTTATGCTACTGCCTGAGCAAGTGGTGGTGTATGGTGACTGTGCCATCAACCCAGACCCTACCGCAGAACAGTTGGCTGAAATCGCCCTACAATCCGCCCAATCTGCCAAAGCGTTTGGTATCGAACCCAAAGTTGCCATGATTAGTTACTCGACGGGTTCATCAGGTGAAGGCGCAGACGTGGATAAAGTGCGTCAAGCCACCGAAATCGCCAAAGCCAAAGCACCTGATTTACTCATTGATGGGCCGTTACAATATGACGCTGCCAGTGTCGCAAGCGTGGCAAAGTCCAAAGCGCCAAACTCGCTGGTGGCAGGTCAAGCCAATGTGTTTATCTTCCCAGATTTGAACACTGGCAATACCACTTATAAAGCGGTGCAGCGCTCTGCTAACGTGGTAAGCGTCGGTCCTATGCTGCAAGGCTTAAATAAGCCTGTGAATGACTTGTCGCGTGGCGCCTTGGTTGAAGATATTGTCTATACCATTGCGCTCACAGCCGTTCAAGCCGATAGCGGTGAGTTTTAAGCGTTTATATTTAAAAAAAGGTGAGTTTGACACTCACCTTTTTGTTGTCTGTCACAATTGCCTGTCACACAGGATATCAGCTTAAATGCAATGCAAGGCTACTGTGCAACCACTCGCCTATTTTTCGCTGAATAGGCTATTTTCCCACCACTAGGCTAGTGCGCCACAATCTGTTATGCCCAAAAATTGCTTTATGGTAAAATGTCGCTCAACCACATCTAACTTTATCGCTGGGTGACCAACATGGCACATTCGCAGAACTATTCAACGAGCGTTGACGCCCGACTTGCCGTATTGATTGATGCTGACAATGCGTCAGTCAATCATCTTGATGCGCTGTTGTCTGAAATTGCCACGCTCGGGATTAGTAGCGTTCGACGCGCGTATGGTGATTGGACGCGCCCACAATTAAACAGCTGGAAAAATGTGTTACTGAGCTACTCTATTCAGCCGATCCAGCAATTTAGCTACACCACGGGTAAAAATGCTACCGATGCAAGCTTAATCATTGATGCGATGGATTTGTTGTATACCGAGCGTTTTGATGGGTTTTGTTTGGTGTCGTCTGACAGCGACTTTACCCGACTTGCCCAGCGTATTCGTGAGCAAGGGTTATTGGTGTATGGTTTTGGTCGTAGCACCACGCCCAAGCCTTTTGTGCAAGCCTGTGACCGTTTTACTTATCTTGAGTTTTTTGAAGAAAACCAAACCCCTTCGACGGTAGATTTTTATGACTCTGCTGATATGCTGTTCTCCACTAAAGGTAATCAGATGAAGCCTGTGGATGTCGCCATCACTTTGGTCAAGCTTGCCATCTCAAGTATGGCGGATGACCAAGGCTGGGCAAATATCGCACCTGTCAAAAACTATCTGCTAAAAGTCGAGCCCGATTTTGATGCGCGCTTGTTTAACTTTAACAAATTCAGTGATTTTCTACGTGCCTATCCGCGCTATTTTGAGGTACAAGAGCGCTACCCCAATGACAATCAGCATAAAGTAATTTTTGTGCGCAATGTACCAACCGATGAACCGCCAAACCAACCGTAAGATGTGTCAGTGATGATGAAGGATGTTAGTTTTCTTTACCCTAAATTTATATTGGGTTTGTGGTTATGACAATGCCTCGCTGTATTCGTGTCTGGTTGGGTGGCTCATTTGATCCGGTACATTTGGCGCATTTACAGATGATTGCGCATGTGTACCATGAGCTCATGCGCGCCTTCCCCAACGTTGATATCATCGCCAAATTATTGCCTACCGCAGGTTCGCCCCTAAAAACCCAGCCAACTTCCAACCACCAGCGCCTTGAAATGCTTGCGCTTGCGATTGACGATGTGCCTTTTTTGTCGATTGATAAGACTGAGCTGCAGTGTCAGCCGCCTGTGTATAGCTTTCATACCTTGAGTGAATTTAAACAGCGTTATCCCAATGACCTACTGATTTTTGTCCTTGGGCAAGACAGTGTTGAACAACTTGATAAATGGTATCGCGGCTTTGAGCTGCTTTCGCTGACCAATCTATGGGTGCTACCCCGTCCTGCCTTGGGCAGCCTTAGCCACAATTTAAGCCACACTTTACACCAAAACTTAAACCAAAATGCTTTGGCCAATACGGATAAACCCCCTAATATAAATATTGATAATCGGCTAGTGCCTTTTATCATTCATTCGCCAAAAGACTTGATAAATCAAACCACTAACCATATTTATATTGATAAGTTTGTCGTGCCTGATATCGCCAGTAGTGATATCAGAGCTTGGCTATACAGCGTAGAAGCTCGGCAACGACAGCAAGCGCGGCTAAGTTTACCGAGTCAAGTTTATCGGTATATTGTTGAGCATCAGTTATATGCCCCACATGTAGCCTGATATTGATTTACATTTTTTGATAACCTGTGTGTTAGATTTTTGTTAAAATAGCGCACTTTTTTTAGGATTGTCATGATCCTATTTTAAGCTACTCTTATAACCTAATCATTATGACCCAATCCATGGAACCCACGCATTTATGACCGATACCCAATTTGCTAGTTTAGTCAATCAACACCCTGCCCACCAACAGTTAACCACTTGCCTTGACATCGTTCAAGATGCCTTGGATGATCTAAAAGCCAAAAACATTACCGTACTCGATGTTGCTGATATGACTGAAGTCATGGAGCGTATCGTGATTGCCGAAGGGACATCTACCCGCCACCTTAAAGCGGTTGCCGACCATGTCGCGATGAAATCGAAGCAAGCAGGATTTAATCCGATTGGTGTGGAAGGTCAAGGCACCAGTGATTGGACCTTGATTGATTTGGGCGCTGTGGTGGTGCATGTGATGATGCCACAAGCCCGCACGTTTTATGACCTAGAAGGCTTATGGCAAGGTCAATCCCAGCGCGAGCGTATCGAAAAAACGGCGTAGTATAATAGTCTATAGCTTAGTTTAGACTATGCGTTATGAACTAGGCGCTACAACCAAATGGGTAAACAAGTTTTACCCATTTTTTTATGCCGTTGATTTTCTTTGGTGAAAAGTTATGCCACCGCAGCCGTTTGCTGACGTTGATGGTTTTTCATCCAAAGATTGATACCAATAAGGATAATAATATAGCCGATTTGTGCCAAAAATGTCTGTAGCGTTGGGTAAAATCCTAGCCATTCAATGGCGGGCAAGCGGCTCATGGCGGTCATCGGCAGATACCCTGTCAATTGCAGGGCGTGCAAACTGACACCTAAAATCTTAAAGCCCAGTAAATAAATCACCCAAGTTAAGACTTTAAACAACTGTGGAATCGGTAATTTAACTGAGGTTTTTAGCATCGCCCAAGCCACTGCTGCCAGTGCTACAAGCGCCAAACCAATCCCAGTTAAGAAATTACTCATGCTGATATTGGGTAATATACCGACATAAAACAATATGGTCTCTGCGCCTTCTCGAAACACGGATAAAAAGCTCAATCCAAATAACGACACAAAGCTACCTGCCGTCATGGCCTGTCCCATATGACGCTTGATATAAGCGTTCCATGATTGGACGGATGATTTGCTATGCAGCCACGCGCCAATGCCAATCATCATAATGACCGCAACGATGCCTATCACCCCTTCAAACATCTCACGATTGGCGGCAGAAGTCACCGCAGGGAATAATAGCTGTAATGCCATCGCGCCTGCGATACTGGCAAGTAAGCCAAAAGCCACGCCAGCATACACCCATTTTTTGGCTTTGACTTGTTTGGCAGCGGTTAAAGCCGATAACAGCGAGATGACAATCAATAAGGCTTCCAACCCTTCTCGAAGCAATATCAGCATCGAGTCAACCGCGGTATATTGGGCTGTTGGATTGATTGCTGCCAATTCATTGATAATCGATTGCAGTGTTTGCTGCTGTTTAGGGTCTTGCCCCTTCGCCATGGCTAGCGGGATTTGACTTTCCACCCGATTATATAAACTGGGGTTACGCGTACTAACATCGCCTTCGACCGTTGGCCATATACTAATAAACTCGCCTAACTTGGCTTGACCAGTTGCTGCGTCGTTTGTTTTAAACGCCTGTAAACCATCGCGCAGTAACTGGATACTATCCGCCAAGGTGACTGTTTGTGTGGTTTGTACAGCGGCTACGTCACCTTTGTTATAACTGTCGATGGCGTCTTTTAGCGCAGCAGATTGGGTTTTGATTTGCGCCATATTAATGGGTTGCGTTTCAATCGCCACTCGCATCAGCGCCATGGATGTTTCGATTTTGCCGTAGTGCCCCATACTGGTATTGCGCACGACCCGCTCATTACCTAGCCAAACTGCATTAAACTGGTTGTAAGCCGCCCGTAATGCTTCGACATCTGTCGCTGCTGCACCTTGTATGACTTGATTAAGATTGTCATACGCCGGTACCATTTTTTTGGCAAACTCTTTTCGCTTCGCGCTGTAATCCACAGGATTTTGTTCTTTTTCAAAGGCATATAACGCATTTGACACGGCTGATAAATTGGCTTCTGTGGGGTTGCTGATGGCTTGCCCAATTGCTTGGCTTGTCTGTTGCCCAAGTGTGGAATTTTTTGCCGTTGCATCTATGGCATCAAAGGCTGTTTGAATTTGCGCAAGGGTATCCTTGGCTTTTGAAGTATCCTTGGCTTTAATCGCTGCCATCGCGTCGGATAGGTTGATAAAAATAGGGCTTAAATTCAACTTTTTGCTGGCTGGTTGACTGGCTTGCGTCGCTATCTGTGCACTTGCAGGCGTTGGTTGCTGCGCTTGTAAGCCTTGACTGGTGATGAGCAGCGAACTGGCTAGGCCAAAACTTAGCAGGGTTTTTTGGGTGATGTTTTTCATGAGTAGCTTTTTAACCGTCTGTTTTTAAGCGTGTTTTTTGAACCGCCTATTTTTAAGCGTGTGTTTTGAACCGTCTATTTTTAACTGATGCAGGTTGCATTTTAACCTTAAGCTTCAAATAATGCTTGTCCAATATAGCCACCCTGCGGAATACCACCGAAACAAGCAAATAGCCCACTGCCAATGTGGGTGGTGTATTCATTCATTTTATCAAGACGACCTAGGGCATTTTGGATGATGATAAATTGCTCGGGCGATTTTTGAAATGAAATAAACAGCAGCCCTGAATCAAACTGCCCCGTGGCTGGGTTAATGCCGCTACTGTAAGAATACGAACGGCGTAGCATCTCCACGCCTGTGCTTTTTGCCAGTCCCATGTGGGAAATTTCAGGTATCACTGCTTTACCCTGCGCGTCTTTGGCGTGCACATCAAAGGTGTCAAATTCGCCTTTTTGTCCAATCGCCGCGCCGCTATCACGATGTCGACCAAAGGTATCTTCTTGACCTTTAAGCGAGGTGCGATCCCAAGTTTCAAGATGCATCTGAATGACGCGGGTGACCAAATAAGTGCCGCCTTTCATCCAATCAGGCGCGTCCGCCCATAAGTTTTTGTCCGCAGCTTTGATGGTGCTTTGGTTGGCAGTGCCGTCTTTAAAACCGAATAAATTACGGGGCGTATGGTCACCGGTATCAAACCCAACAAAACCTGACTGACTCCAACGCATGGTAATATTAGAACGCGCTTGGCGAACCAGTTGCCGTACCGCGTGGAACGCCACTTGGGCATCTTCGGCGCAGGCTTGAATACAGATATCACCCCCCGTCAAATTTTCTCGTAATTGATCGCGCGGGAACTTGGGCAAGTCTTGGAATTCTTTGGGCTGCTTATGGGTAAGTCCCATTTTTTTTAGAAAACTTGGGCTAATCCCAAAGGTCAACGTCAATCCGTACGCGCCCATACTGTCTGCTTCGCCTGTGTCGGTTGGGGGCACAAACGGGTTTTTTTCGTACGCTTTGATGTTTTTACCTTGCGTCAAATTGGCCGCATAGGTTGTCCAGTCTTTGAACATCTGTTTGACATCATCAAGCTTATCGGTATGTAAATCCATCACCAAAAAATAAATATTACGCTGTGACGGCGTGGTAATGCCTGCTTGGTGTTCGCCATAAAAATCATATTTGACATCCGCAAAACTATTTTTGGTAGTATTGGCATCACTACCAGCATGTTTAGGATTTTCGTTTTTATCGCTATCTTTGGACTGATTACTATCCAAAGCTTGCAAGTTAGGTAAGTTTTCGCTTGGTTTTTGCTGACAGGCCGACACGGCTAAACCTGCGCCTGCGACACTGAGCGCACCAAATTGGCGTAAAAAACTGCGACGATTTGACGTTTTTAATCCCACCCCTGTTTCTTGCGCTTGCTTATCTAATTCACTATGTTTCATACTGCCCCTAACTTGCTACTGACCTTTTTATTCCACCCTAAAACCGTAAAGTGAAGCAATTTTTTGCTTCACCTTTCACTTATTGCAATACAATGCCCATCTGCGCTAAGGGTTCACCGAGTTTATTCACTGCTTCGGCTAGCGCTTTGGTATCTGCAGGGGTTAGCTCTTTATAGGATTTATAATCTTGTTGCCCGACTTGGTGTTTGGCAAGTAGTTGGTTGACTGCGTCAAATTTTTGCTCAAGCTCCGTGACTAACGCCGGGTTTTTGGCTTGGATTTTTGGTTTTAAAATGGCAAATATTTTCTCTGCGCCTTCAATATTGGCTTTAAAATCATACAAGTCTGTGTGCGAGAAAATTTCTTCTTCGCCGGTGATTTTGCTTGTTGATACTTCATTGAGCAAATCTACTGAACCTTGTACCATCAAGTCGCCTGTGACCTCTGCCGTTGGAATTTTGGCGTGCAATTCTTTGACATCTGCAATCAGTTGTTTACCCAGTTTTTCAGTGCCTTTGGTGGTATTTTGTGTCCACAAGATTTTTTCAATCGCATGGAACCCTGTCCATACTTCATTGGGCTCAAGGTCGGCTTCACGGTTGTCGATACGTGGGTCAAGGTCGCCAAAACTTTCAGCAATCGGCTCTGAGCGCTCATAATACATGCGTACTTTTGGGTATAACGCCTTCGCCTCTTCTAATTTACCCGCTTCGAGCAGTGCGACAAATTTTTGGGTATCGGCGAGCAAGCTATCAATTTGGGTTTGTACCCAAGCTTTGTATTCCGCCGTTTCTTTACTCAAATCAACTGAGCTCTGCGCCGACGCTGTGACTGCAGAAGCGTTAGTCGTTGCACTTGCAGCAGGTGCTACGTCGGTTTTTTGTTCGGTTTTTTGGCAAGCCGTCAATAGTAATGCAGATATCGCTAGAGGTAATATTGATAAGGTAAAAGTACGGCTCAACATAAAACATCCTTAAAAGTAAACACGAATAAATAATAAAAAAAATAATGACAATTTGCGAATTATAGTGTAAATGAGAATCGTTATCAATATTTATTTTACTTTGATTGTGCTTAGAAGTTTAGGCAAAAAAATACCCCGCAGCAGCAAAGTAGCGAGGTATTGTGATTGACTAAATGACGCGCAGATCGCCTAATAACAAAATAACCTAGCCGAATTTACCCGTGATGTATTCTTCAGTTTCTTTACGGTCTGGGTTTGTGAACATTTTATCAGTATCCCCCATTTCCATCATTTCGCCCAAGTACATAAACGCGGTATAGTCAGACACCCGTGCCGCTTGCTGCATGTTGTGAGTGACGATGGCGATGGTGTAATCATTTTTTAGGTCTGAAATCAAATCTTCAATTGAGCCTGTTGAGATAGGGTCAAGTGCCGAGGTGGGTTCGTCTAGTAGCAATACTTCAGGACGGGTTGCCACACCGCGGGCGATACACAGACGCTGCTGCTGACCACCCGACAATGACAGACCCGATGCTTTAAGTTTATCTTTGACTTCATTCCATAGTGCCGATTTTTTGAGCGCCCATTCAACGCGCTCGTCTAGCTCAGCACGGCTTAAGCTTTCGTACAGACGCACACCAAATGCCACGTTGTCATAAATTGACATCGGAAATGGCGTTGGTTTTTGGAATACCATACCCACGCGAGCACGCAGCAAGTTGACGTCCACCGATTTATCCAAGATGTTTTGTCCATCTAGGTTAATTTCACCCGTGGCACTCATGCCTGGGTATAGGTCATACATACGGTTGAAGGTACGCAGTAACGTTGATTTACCACAACCTGACGGTCCAATAAACGCGGTGACTTTTTTGTCAGCGATATCGATGTTGATATTTTTAAGGGCTAAAAATTTACCGTAATAAAACTGTAGATTACGAATTTGCATTTTTGCGGTCATGATGAATACCTTAATAAATTTTGTTTGATACTAGGTTCTGTTGAACATTCAAAGCTTCAGCCAATGATAAGCAAAGGCTAGAGCG